>NZ_JCAKNG010000010.1:0-95967 GCF_059516005.1 Propioniciclava sp. LT294 | reverse complement strand
CAGGAACGGGCTCACCCACCCGATCCTACCGGCCCCTTTAGTGCCCCAAACCCACGAACCAAAACTCTCCGACTAGCAGTGATATCGCCCGGAACCCCAGCAATCAGCTCAAGGTGTGCAAGTCAGGCCAGAAGAAGGCCGAAGCCTACGAGGCTGGCAAGAGTTCTCATGTTTTGTGACCTTCCTATACATGGGGGACCACCTGCTCAGCAACGCTATCGGGTCAGCCACTTTCTCGCCGTCTAACGTGAGCCTTCCTGTGATCGCCGAGGGAAAAGAGCCTCGGGCCTAGAGGTCGAACCAGCAGGAATTGGGATTGAGTAAGTCTGGCCCATGATCCGGTGCGTCGTCACTTTCCTTGCCGTCAGCCGTTGCCGTGGCGTACCAACTCATCCCAGAACCGAGAGGGGATAGCTCCACCAGTGGAAAGACTACGGACACCGTGCTGCCGTCCGCCACGACGACGCCGTGCAAGTTCTTGTTCTGCCTGTTCACCTGAGTTGGACCTCTTTAGTGACCCGCGCGGGCGAGCATTTCGGCGATGTCGTCGGGGATCATGGGTTCGGCTTGTAGGTGTTGGCCGGCCAGAGTGATGGTGACGTGTTGCAGGGGGCGTAGTGCCCGGACGATCCTCTTGATGCTCCAGCCGGTGCGGGCTTGCAGGTCGCGGGCGATCGCGAGGGCGGTGAACACGATGGTGAGGTGGGCCTCGATCGAGTCGCGCAGGTGGTGGTAGATCGGCCGGGCAGCCAGGTCGCTCTTGCTCATCCGGAAGGACTGCTCGACCTGCCACAGGTCGTGGTAGCTGCTGATGACCTCGGCCGCCGGCATGGTGCTGGCGGTGATGTTGGTGACGTAGCCCTTCAACCCGACCAGGTCGGTGGCGCGTTGTAGCGATGCTTCGTCCAGGCTGGCGGTCTGGCCGGTGGTCTTCACGAACCGGGCCTTCTTCGCCGGCCGTACTCCGTCCACGATCGCCATCGCCCGGTCGCGTTGTGCCGCGAGGGTCTTGCGGTCCCGGGCAGCCCGCTTGTGGGAGTACTGCCAGACGGCGCGCCACGCGGCCGGATGCGTTTCGGGTGTCCAGACGGGTTCGGCGCGGGTTTTCAACTGGTCGGGATCAGTCTTCTGTCGGCGCAGGGTGATGGTGTCGATGACCTGGCCATCAGCGAAGGCGTTGCCGTGCCAGTGGAAGTACTTGCCCAGGTCGTGCGGGGCGCGGGTGACGCGGGAGCCGACGATGAACCGCAGGCCGGCCTCGTCGATGGCTTCCAGGTTCGCAGTGGACAACATGCCCGCATCCGCGACGACGACCATGTCGGCCACCTGGTGCCGGTCCTGGAACGCCTTGACCACCGGGATGATCGTGTGGGTTTCGGCCTTGTTCCCCTCAAAGCAGGCGATCTCCAGCGGGAACCCGGTGCGGTCCACGAGCAAGCCCACCACGATCTGCGGATCGACCCGGCGTTCCTTGCTGAACCCCACCTTGCGGAGGTCGTCCTCGGTGTCGGTCTCGAAGTACAGCGTGGTCACGTCGTACATGAGCAGGGACACGTCCCCACCCCGGTCGGTCCACACGTGCTCGAAGCACGCGTGGGCGACCTTGCTGCGGTACTCCTTGTCAGCACACCGTTTCAAGCAACGCTTCACCGTGGACAGGTGCACCGCAGCGACGCCGAGGTCGGCCACCACGCGCAGACTGTCCACCTTCGAGGTCGGCTCCACCAGCCTGGCCAACACCAACTGGAAGAACGCCTCATCCTCGACCACGTCGAACCCGAGCCGACGCCAGGAGGCCCGCACCACGTCCACGAGCAGTTTCGACTGCTTGCCCTCGATCACCGCCGCCCCGGCCTGCACGCCGCCCTTGGTCGGTAGGTCCAGCAGGGGTTGGTTCGCGTGGAGCTTCTCCTGCCCCACCTGCAACAAGGCCGCCAACTGGGCCTCATCGTGCGCCGAGCCCAAGTGCTCCAGGATCGTGCGGACCCCGTGCTTCTTCTCCACGATCTGCACAGCCGTCGCACCCGAAGCGGTCTTCACCTTCCGCAGGAACGGGCTCACCCGCACGATCTTACCGCCTGGTTAGTGCCCCAAACGGGCCAACCAACCTTCGCTGACTACGACCGATAATCACTAGGACCCCCGAAATCGCCACCAGAGGTCCAACTCAGGACGACGACGCCGTGCAAGTTCTTGTTCTGCCTGTTCAGGAAGACGAAATGGCTGGACTTCTTCCCGTTGGCGAACTTGACTCCCGATCGTCCAGCCTTGGTCCCGTCGCTGGACGCCGCAGCCAGATACAGGCCAATGTCCCCTGAGGGCAGCGCATCTGCCAGTGTCCAAGTGGCGTGGAGCACGTTCGTAGAAGTTCTGGGCTCGACTGCGAGGAGGTCTGCTGTGCCCTCCGCGTCGCCCTTCGCGTCGGCAACCTTGTCCGCCGTTTCGGGACGTGCTGGCGGGCTCGCGGTCCTGGTGGCCGACGTCGCCGGCGAAGCGACCGCCGGGGTCGAGCTTGTAGGGGAGGCCCCGGCTGAGCAACCCCCAAGGCTGAATCCCAACATGACCAGCGCTGCCAGGTATTTCGTTTTCAACTGCCCATCCGCTTGCGGGCGGCCACGCTGCCGAGCCCTCTGGTAGAAGTATGCCCTCGGGGCACGCCGTGCCCCCTCTTACTGCGGGGCCGGGGGCCTTGTGGCCATCTGGCCTCGGGGCTCTAAAGAGTGGCGACGATTATGACCACCGCCAGCAAGACGAACGCCGGCAGGGCCAGCCACTTGAGGATCCGTTGGTTGATCCGCCAGCGGTAAGCCGCCTGGGTCAGCGTCAGGCTGTCTCGCGGAGCCCTCCAGGCCGCCCGCTTGTCCTCCGGTGTCGCCTGGGCGGCCAGTTCCTTCCTCTCCGCTTTGCTGTAGCCCGTGAAGTTGTGCCGTGGCTCCAGGGAGGCGCCGCCCGGCGGCGCTCCCGGCGACGGGGTGGCAGCCCGGCTGGACTTAGAGTTGCTGGACGTGTGGTGGATGCCCGTCCCGGGGATGCCTACTGTCTTCGTGGTCCGCCCGGTCGTGGACTTGGTGATCCGCGCCCCCTTGACGCCCACGCTGGCGCTCACCCCGGTCTTACTGAACGTCACGCGGCCCGGCCCGATCTTGATGCTCTTGCGGAAGTTCAATCCCATGCCAACCCCTCCAAGCGTGTCTCGTATAAACACACTAGCCCGCTTCAGGCGCTCGTGGTCCGGCTACTCCCGCGGCCTGCAGGTCACGCCCGTGGCGTGGATCGGGCAGTAGCCGTCCGGAACCTTGAACAGGTACTGCTGGTGGTACGGCTCCGCGAAGTAGAAGGGAGTCGGCTCGCTGACGACCTCGGTGGTGATGTCGCCGTAGCCGGCCTCCTTGAAGGCCGAGTTGTAGCGCTGCACCGCCGCTTCGGCAGCCTCCGCCTGTTCGGGGGAGGTGGCGAAGATCACGGAGCGATACTGGGTGCCGATGTCGTTGCCCTGCCGCATGCCTTGGGTCGGGTCGTGGTTCTCGAAGAAGATGCGCAGCAGTTCGTCATAGGTGATGCGCTGGGGATCGAAGGTGACCCGAACGGTCTCCGTGTGACCGGTGCGACCCGAGCAGGCCTCCTCGTAGGTCGGATTCGGTGAGAAGCCGCCCATGTAGCCGACCGCGGTGTTCGTGACCCCCGGGGTCGTCCAGTAGAGCTTCTCCGCGCCCCAGAAGCAGCCGAGGGCCAGGTAGGCGACCTCGGAGCCTGGGGGCGTGTCCTGCACGTTGATCCCGAAGATGTCGTGGACGGCTCCCCCCGGCAGGATCGGCTCCTCCCGCCCGGGCAGGGCCAACCGCGGGTCGACCAGGCGTGGTTGCATCATTCCCCAACGACCGAACATGCCCGCAAGGGTAGCTCGCACTACGCTGACCCCCATGACTGCTGCCTTCGCTCCCGGCTTCTACACCACCAAGGCGGACGCCGCATCCGTCTCCGGCGACTGGCGCCTCGGCGGTTGGGCGCCGAAGGTCCTGCAGCTGCCCGAGGACCTGGGGCGCGACCCGCGGCGGACCGTCCTCACCGAACTCGGGCTCGCCCTCGGGCTGGGCGACATCGTCACGCCCGCTGCGCTGGCGTCGCGCCTGGAGGGGGTCGCGCCGCAGACCGTGCTGGTGTGGGCACGTGGCACCGATTTCGCCGACCTCGAGCCCGGCGTGTGGAAGTCGCTGGCCGACGTCCTGGAGGAGCGTGCCAAGAACTTGCCGGCCTTCGCCGTGGTGCTGGCGGGGCGTGACAAGAAGTCCAAGGAGCGCGACCGCTGACCTGAGGCTCTGGGTAGGCTGTCCAGCGAATCGGCGATCGACAGGGAGACCCATGGCCAAGGCAGGAAAGCAGAGCAACGCGGCAGCGCAGGCGTCCGCGCGGGCGCGGCTCGCGGCGGAGCGTGAGAAGGCCGCGGCGACTGCTCGCCGCAACCGGATGTTCGGCATCGCCGCCGGCGCCGCGGCGCTCCTGTTGCTGGTCGTCGGCGTCATCATCGCGGTCGGGATGAATCGCCCGCAGGCCGCGGGTGGCTCGGACTCCTACGTCGCCGAGTTGAAGGACGTCCCCGCCGCGTCGCTGGACGCCGTCGGGCCCGGCTCGCTGACGATCTCCCCGGCCACCCCGATCCCGGGCGGCCAGGTGCAGATGGTGGACGGCAAGCCCCGCCTGCTCTACATCGGCGCGGAGTACTGCTCCTACTGCGGGTTCACCCGTTGGCCGCTGACGATCGCCCTGGAGCGGTTCGGCGACTTCGAGGGCCTCAAGGCCGCCACAACCCCGGCGGGCGGCGCGCTGGGCAGCATCCCGACCGTCTCCTACGTCGACTCGACCTACACGAGCGACTACCTGGTCTTCAAGGGCTACGAGATGAAGAACGCCCAGGGGCAGGATCTCGAGAAGCTCTCCCCCGAGGACGAGAGGATCGCCCAGGAGCACGGCATGACCGGTTACCCGTGGCTCTACTGGGGCACGCACACGAGCGGGACGCCCTTCCTGCAGCCGTTCACTCAGGGGGGCTACCTCCCCGGCAAGACCGGTGACTCCGTCGCTGCGAAGCTCGCCGACACCAACTCGCCGGAGGCGCAGGGGATCCTGGGTGCCGCGAACGTCACCACCGCGCAGATCTGTGCGCTGACCAACGACCAGCCCGGCGACGTGTGCACCTCGCCCGGTGTGGTCGCGGCCAAGAGGGTTCTGGGATGACCGACACGGAGGTGGCCGGAGCGCAGCGCGTCCGTCCAGCGGAGCCGAGCCCGATCTGGATCAAGATGCTCTGGCTCGCCGCCCTCGCCGTCTCCGCGTACCTGACCTACGACCACTACGCGGCGGACTCCGTCCTCGCGTGTGCCGAGGGTTCGTTCGTCAACTGCGCGTCAGTCACGAGCAGCCAGTGGGCCTACCTCTTCGGCGTCCCGGTTGCGCTGCTGGGCCTGCTCTACTCCGTCGGCGGGGTCGCGTTCGCGTTCCTCGGTCGTCGGCTGGGGCTGCCCCGCGGACGGTTGGTCGGGATGCTCTACACGGGCGTGGGGTTGCTGTTCGTCCTGTACCTGGTCTGGGCCGAATTCGTCATGATCGGGCAGATCTGCACGTGGTGCACGGTGGTCCACGTGATCACGGCGGTGCTGTTCATCTTCTACCTCACGACGTGGATGGTGGGTTCCCCGGACGAGGCCTAGAGTGCAGGGCCTCCGCCGCGCTACTATCTACGCATGAATGCAGATAGTGAGGCGGAACTCCCGGGCGAGGACGAGGTCGACCTTGCCGTCGGCGTGTTCCGCATGCTGGCCGACCCCACTCGGGTCCGGCTGCTGTGGGCGCTCACCAGGCGGGAGCTCACCGTGGGAGAGCTGGCCGTTCTGGTCGGGAAGCCTGCCCCGTCCGTCTCGCAGCACCTCGCCAAGCTGCGCATGGAGCGCTTGGTGCTGACGCGTCGGGAGGGCGTCCAGATCCACTACCGGGTCGCCAACGAGCACATCGCCCGACTGGTCATCGACGCCGTGCACAACGCCGAGCACGCGTTGCACCCCGACCCTGCCCATCACCAGCCGTCCGTCCAGGCCAGGGGGGCACTCGCGTGAGCGCCACCCATGACCACGGCGCCGCCCACGCCGCAGGTGGCCCCGACCGGCACCAGCGCCACGACCACGACCATGACCACGGGCACGACCATGACCACGGGCACGACCATGACCACGGGCATGGCCATGACCACGGCCAGGGGGTCTGGGCCAGGATCAAGCACGCGCTGATCCCGCACGCGCACGACTCGGTCGATGTGATCCAGACGGCGGAGGAGTCCACCCGGGACGGCATCCGCACCGCATGGATCGGCCTCGCGGGCATGATGGCGACGGCCGTCCTGCAGATCGTCATCGTCTGGCTGTCCGGTTCCATCGCCCTGTTGGCCGACACGATCCACAACCTCGGCCATGCCGCCACGACCATCCCCCTGATCATGGCCTTCCGGATCGGACGGCGGAAGCCCACCCAGCGTTACCCGTACGGTTATCGCCGCGCGGAGGACCTCGTCGGTCTCTTCATCACCGCCGTCATCGTCGCCTCGATCGTCCTGATCGTCGTCGAGTCGATCGATGCGCTGTTGAACCCGCGTCCGCTGACCAACCTCGGCTGGGTGTTCGCGGCCGGCATCATCGGGTTCCTGGGCAACGAGATCGTCGCCGAGTACCGGATCCGGACTGGCCGGCGCATCGGCTCCGCGGCCCTCATCGCCGAGGGGCAGCACGCGCGCGCCGACGGGTTCACCTCGCTGGCCGTGATCGCGGGCGTGATCGGTGTCTGGCTCGGCTTCCCCGGTGCGGACGCCGTGGCTGGGCTCCTGATCGCGGTCGCCATCGCGGGAATCCTGGTCAACTCGTTGATCATCATCGTCCGTCGCCTCATGGACGGCGTCGAGCCGGAGGTCCTCGACCGCATGACCGGGGCCGCGGCCGGGGTCGAGGGTGTCACGGAGGTCGGTCAGGTGCGCGCACGCTGGGTGGGCCACCGGATGGAGGGCGATGCCACGGTCCATGCCGATGCGGCGCTCCCACTCGCCGAGGTGGACGTCCTGGCCCAAGCGGTGGAAGGTGCCATCCGTGACCGGGTCCGCAACCTCGATCGGGTCCAGGTGCAGGTGCGGGCCACCGCCTCGTGACCGGTACGCCGCGAGTGAAGAGGTAACCCTTCCGTCGATGCGGGGCCCGAGGGCGTCCGATGCGAGGATTCCGGCGTGGACGTCCCTCTGCTCGTGCGCGCCTTCGGTGCCCTGTTCGCGGTCATGAACCCGTTCGTCGTGTTGCCGACCTTCCTCGCGCTCACCCACGGCATGGACCACGCACACCAGCGGCGCACCGTGGTGAGGGTCGTGCTGTACAGCCTGGTGATGGCCGCGGTGGTCATGGTGAGCGGGACGGCCATCCTCACGTTCTTCGGCATCTCCGTGGACCACTTCCGGGTCGCCGGCGGCATCGTCCTGGCCATGATCGGCCTCACGATGTTGAACGGCGGCAGCACTGCCCACGAGGGGACACCCCAGGAGAAGGCGCGACTCCGCGCCCGCGCGGCGCACCCGGGTGCAGTGGGGGACGACCCCGTTCCCGGACGCGGTGCGCCCCACGGCGGAGCCACCCCGGTCGACCCGGCTGCGGAGGCGGCCTCCGACGTGTCGTTCTACCCCCTGACGTTCCCCATGCTGCTCGGCCCGGGCACCATCACCTCGATCATCGTCTTCACGGGTCAGGCGCAGGACATCCAAGGACGCCTGTCGGTCGTGCTGGCCGCGGTGTCCGTTCTGGCGTTGCTGCTCCTGGTGCTGTGGTTCGCGCCGGCCATCGGGTCGCGGATGTCGCACACCCTGCGTGTCATCATGACCCGCCTGATGGGCATGATCATCGCGTCCATCGCGGTCGCGATGGTCATCGAGGGCCTGTTGTCGCTGCTGCCGGCGCTGCGCGGGTGAGCCTCAGGCCGGGGGCAGGGCCCGCGCCGCGGCCGCGACGGCGTCCCACACCTGCGGGCTGCGGGCTGCCAGGAGCTTCTGCGGCGAGGTCGAATCGGTGACATACGGCGTCCCGTCGAGGAACCGCACGACGCCGCCCAGCTCCTCCAGCACCAGGATGCCGGGCCAGTGGTCCCAGGGGTGCCGGCCGTTGTGGATCAGGTAGTCGCGCTGCCCGAGCGCGATCGCCGGGTAATCGCCGGTGCAACTGCCTGTCATCGGCCCGGGCTCGGCCAGGCCGGGGCCACGCAAGTGGGCGTACTCGCCCGTGACGCCGCCGACGAGCAGGCTGCGCGCGGGGGTCGGCGGGGGCAACCGCCCCCCGTCCACCCTGACGCCGGCGCCGCGCTCGGCCACCAGCATCTGCCGGACGACGGCGCGCCAGATCCACGATCGGACGGGGTCTCCGTCGACCAGTTCGGTCAGGAGCATGCCGAACTCGTCCCTGCCGGCGACGAAGTTGCCGGTGCCGTCCACCGGGTCGACGAGCCACACGTGCCCGACGTCGATCCGATGCAGCAGGGAGGGATCGGCGGCGACGGCTTCCTCGCCGATGATCGTCGCCGCCGGGAACGCGGCGGCCAGCGCGTCCGTCAGCACCTCCTCGGCCAGCCGGTCGGCGACCGTGACGAGGTCGCCCGGTGACTTCTCGGCCACGTCCTCGGCCCCCAGGCGACGGAACCGTGGAATAACCACCTCGTCGCAGGTGTTCACCAAGAGGCGGGAAATCTCGTCAGAAGCGAGCACGCGGGCAGTCTGCCACGCGCGCGGAAGAGACAACAGAAGAACAAGGGGGCGGGAGATCGATGGGTGGTCGCACCATCAAGCTGGCCGTGGTGGGCGTGGGCAACTGCGCGAGTTCGTTGATCCAGGGCATCGAGTACTACAAGGACGCCGCGGACGACGCCTTCATCCCGGGGCTCATGCACGCCAACTTCGGGGGCTACCACGTCCGCGACATCGAGATCGTCGCGGCGTTCGACGTCAACAGCGCCAAGGTCGGCCGTGACGTGGCCGAGGCGATCTACGCGGAGCCCAACAACACCACGGTGTTCGCCCAGGTGCCTCACACCGGTGTCCTGGTGCAGCGTGGCCCGGTGCTGGACGGTGTCAACAAGTACACCGCCGACGTCGTGCCGGTCGACGAGGCCGACCAGCCCATCGACGTGGTCGCCGCGCTCAAGGAGTCCGGAGCCGAGATCGTGGTGAACTACCTGCCCGTCGGCTCGCAGGAGGCGACCGAGTTCTACGCGAACGCCGCCATCGAGGCGGGCTGCGGCTTCGTCAACGCCATCCCGGTCTTCATCGCCTCGAACCCGGAGTGGGCGCAGAAGTTCGCGGACGCGGGCCTGCCCGTCGTCGGCGACGACATCAAGGCGCAGGTCGGCGCGACCATCGTGCACCGGACGCTCACGAACCTGTTCCTCGACCGAGGCATGCAGATCAAGCACACTTACCAGCTGAACACCGGTGGCAACACCGACTTCCTCAACATGCTGGAGCGTGATCGCCTGGCCGACAAGAAGACCTCCAAGACCGAGGCCGTCACGTCGATGATCGAGGCGCGCGGCCAGCGGATCGACCCGTACGACATCCATGTCGGGCCGTCCGACTACGTGCCGTGGCAGAAGGACAACAAGGTCTGCTTCCTGCGCATCGAGTCGACGCACTTCGGGGACGTGCCGATGAACCTGGAGCTCCGGCTCTCGGTGGAGGACTCGCCGAACTCGGCCGGCGTCGCCATCGACTCGATCCGCTGCTGCAAGCTGGCGTTGGACGCCGGCCTGTCCGGCGCGATCGTCGAACCGGCCGCCTACTTCAGCAAGCACCCGCCGGTGCAGATCGAGGACCGCGAGGCCCGTGACCTGGTCGAGAAGTTCATCGAGACCTACGGGCACGGCGCGGCCTGACGGTCCGTTCACCCGTTCCCGGCGCGTCCGCGCCCCGCCAGGGATGGCAGGGGGCGCGGACGTCCCATCTGTGCGGGGACGGGCCACCGCCGCGGGAATACCCCGGATACTCCCGGAGTTGAGTCTGGTGAACTCAACTTCCAGATTGAGTCTGCTAGGCTCAACCGCGAAGTCCCTTAGACCTACGGAGGAACCATCATGGCCCGCGCAGTCGGTATCGACCTCGGCACCACCAACTCTGTCGTCGCCGTCCTCGAGGGCGGCGAGCCCACCGTCATCCCCAACGCCGAGGGCGCCCGCACGACGCCGTCGGTCGTCGCCTTCGCCAAGAACGGCGAGGTCCTCGTCGGCGAGGTCGCCAAGCGTCAGGCCGTGACCAACGTCGACCGCACGATCCGTTCCGTCAAGCGCCACATGGGCACGAACTGGAGCGTCGACATCGACTCCAAGAAGTACACGCCGCAGGAGATCTCGGCGCGTGTGCTCCAGAAGCTGAAGCGCGACGCCGAGGCCTACCTCGGTGAGTCCGTGACCAACGCGGTCATTACCGTTCCGGCCTACTTCGGTGACGCCGAGCGTCAGGCCACCAAGGAGGCCGGCGAGATCGCGGGCCTGACCGTCGACCGCATCATCAACGAGCCGACCGCCGCCGCGCTGGCCTACGGCCTCGACAAGGGTGACGTCGAGCAGACCATCCTCGTCTTCGACCTCGGTGGCGGCACGTTCGACGTGTCCCTGATGGAGATCGCCGACGGCGTCTTCGAGGTGAAGGCCACCAAGGGCGACAACCGCCTCGGCGGCGACGACTGGGACCAGCGCATCGTCGACTGGCTGGCCAAGCAGTTCAAGAACGCGCACGGCATCGACCTGTCCAAGGACCGGATGGCCACCCAGCGCCTCCAGGAGGCCGCTGAGCGCGCCAAGATCGAGCTGAGCTCCGCGCAGGAGACCCACATCAACCTGCCCTACATCACGGCCGGCGCCGAGGGTCCCCTCCACCTGGACGAGAAGCTCACCCGCGCCGAGTTCCAGCGCCTGACCCAGGACCTGCTGGACCGCTGCCGCGCCCCGTTCAACAACGTCATCAAGGACGCCAACACCACCATCGGCAAGATCGACCACGTCATCCTGGTCGGCGGCTCCACCCGCATGCCGGCCGTCGTCGACCTGGTCAAGGAGCTGACCGGCGGCAAGGAGCCCCACAAGGGCGTCAACCCGGACGAGGTCGTCGCGCTCGGCGCCTCGCTGCAGGCCGGCGTCCTGAAGGGTGAGGTGAAGGACGTCCTGCTGCTCGACGTGACCCCGCTGTCGCTGGGCATCGAGACCAAGGGCGGCGTGATGACGCGCATCATCGAGCGCAACACCACGATCCCGACCAAGCGCTCCGAGGTCTTCACCACCGCCGAGGACAACCAGCCCTCCGTGATGATCCAGGTGTACCAGGGTGAGCGTGACTTCGCCCGCGACAACAAGTCGCTCGGCAACTTCGAGCTGACCGGCCTGATGCCCGCCCCGCGCGGCGTGCCGCAGATCGAGGTCACGTTCGACATCGACGCCAACGGCATCGTTCACGTCAACGCCAAGGACATGGCCACCTCCAAGGAGCAGTCCATGACCGTCACCGGCGGCTCGGCCCTCGGCAAGGAGGACATCGACCGCATGATGAAGGACGCCGAGGCCCATGCCGAGGAGGACAAGAAGCGTCGCGAGTCCGTCGAGATGCGCAACGAGGCGGACGCCCTGGCGTTCCGCACCGAGAAGCTCCTCAAGGACAACGAGGAGACCATCGGTGCCGACGTCAAGGCTCCGGTGAGCGAGGCCCTCGACAGGCTGAAGGAGGCCCTGAAGGGCGCCGACAACGACGACGAGGTCAGGGACGCGATGAACGACCTCAACGAGAAGGCCTCCGCCATGGGCCAGGCCATGTACGCCGCCGCGCAGGCCCAGCAGGGCTCCGGCGACGACCAGGCCTACACCACCGAGGATGCCCCTCAGGGCGGGTCCGCCGGTGACGACGATGTCGTCGACGCCGAGATCGTCGACGACGAGACCGACAACAAGTGACGTGATGGGTCGGCTGGGTAGGCTCCTTCCGCGAGTTCGGTGAACCTCTCTCCGGTTCCATCGGGCTCGCAGAAGGGCCACCCGCCGGCCCGTCCCGCACGAGGAGGAGATGACGTGAGCAACGATTCCGACGAATTCGCGCCCGACGACGAAGGCGTGGGTGACGGCAGCGAGGCCCAGTTCGAGGTGCCGGACGACCCGTCCGCCCTGGACGGTGCGGCTCCCGCACCGGAGGAGGGTGCGCGGCCCGAGGCGTCCGGTCGTGAGGCCGCTCTGGAGGCGCAGCTGTCCGAGCGGACCGCCGACCTCCAGCGCCTGCACGCCGAGTACGTGAACTACAAGCGTCGGGTCGACCGTGACCGCGACGTGGCGCGACTCAAGGGCGTCGAGTCCGTCGTCAAGGACATGCTGCCGGTCGTGGACGCCATCGAGGCGGCCGAACAGCACGAGGAACTCGACGGCGGGTTCCGGCTCGTGGTGGAGGCACTGCAGAAGGTGTTCGCCAAGCATGGACTCGTCGTGTACGGCGAGGTCGGCGAGGAGTTCGATCCGCACCGGCACGAGGCGCTCATGCACATGCCGATCGAGGGCGACCACACCACGACCGTCATTTCGGCGGTCCTCCAGAAGGGCGTCCAACTGGGCGACCACGTCATCCGGCCCGCTCGCGTGGGCGTCGCCGAGCCCAACTGATTCCGAGCACTGTTCGCAACCACTGAGAGGAGGCGCCGATGAGCACCAAGGACTGGCTTGAGAAGGACTACTACAAGGTGCTGGGCGTCTCCAAGGACGCCAAACCGGAGGAGATCAAGAAGGCGTTCCGCAAGATCGCCCGCGACAACCACCCGGACCAGAACCCCGGAAACGCCAAGGCGGAGGCGAAGTTCAAGGAGGCGTCCGAGGCCAATTCGGTGCTGTCCGATCCGAAGAAGCGCAAGGAGTACGACGAGCAGCGGTCGCTGTTCGGCAGTGGCTTCCGGTTCCCGGGCGCGGGGGGGACCCGCCCTGGGGGCTACGGGGCGACGACCGGACCCTCCATGGAGGACCTGTTCCGCAACGCCACGGCCGGCGACCAGAACATCTCCGACCTGTTCGGGGGTCTGTTCGGCGGCACCACCACGCGTCGTTCGCCCCGCAACCCGCGCCGCGGTACGGACATCGAGGGTGAGGTCACCATCGACTTCACCCAGGCCGTCGAGGGGACGACCGTCTCGATGCAGACGGTGTCGGACGCCCCGTGCCCCTCGTGTCGTGGGACCGGGGCCAAGGCCGGGACGGTGCCGAGGGTGTGTCCCACCTGCCAAGGGTCGGGCATGAAGGAGTCGCAGACGTCGTCGGGCTTCGCCATCGCCGAGCCGTGCCCGGACTGCCGGGGGCGTGGCCTGATCGTCGAGGCCCCGTGCCCGGACTGCAGCGGCTCCGGCCGCGCGCGCTCCACCAAGACCATGCAGGTCCGTGTGCCGGCCGGGGTGACCGACGGCCAGCGGATCCGCATCAAGGGCAAGGGTGGAGCGGGGGAGAACGGCGGCGCCCCCGGTGACCTGTACGTGCTGGTCAACGTGCGTCCGCACAAGCTGTTCGGCCGCAAGGGTGACAACCTCACGCTGGATGTCCCGGTCTCGTTCACCGAGGCCGCCCTGGGTGCCGACATCGAGGTGCCCACGCTCCAGGGCCCCCGGGTCCGACTGCGTGTCCCCGCCGGGACGCCGAACGGGCGCACCTTCCGGGTGCGGGGCAAGGGTGTTCGCAAGAACGACGGCGAGTCCGGTGACCTGCTGGTGACCGTGACCGTCGATGTACCCGCCACCTTGTCGCCGGACGCCGCGGAGGCGCTGAAGCGCTACGCGGACGTCCTGGGCGCCGGCAACCCGCGCGCGGGTCTGTTCAGGTGAGCGGCATGTCGGACTTCCTGCCCGCGCGCCTGGACGTGGATGCGCCCCTGTTCACGGTCACCGTGGCGGCCCGGTTGGCCGAGATGCACCCGCAGACACTGCGTGGCTACGACCGCCTCGGCCTCGTGGTCCCCCAGCGGGCCAAGGGCCGGGGCCGCCGGTACACCCTGCGTGACGTGGCCAGGTTGCGCCACATCCAAGTGCTCTCACAGGAGGAGGGCATCAACCTCGAGGGCATCCGCCGCATCCTCGACCTCGAGGCCCAACTGGACGATGCGCAGGGCCAGATCGTCCGCTTGGTCGAGATCATCCAAGCCGCCCAGGCCGGTGGCGAGGGCACTGTTTCCCGGACCTTCACCGCCGGTCACGGGACCGTCCACCTCGGCCGCACGGTCCGCTCCCGGTCTCCCCGGGCGCTGCCTCCGTCAGTGCTCTGACCCCAGCCCGCCCTGAAGAGGGGTGGCGCCCGCAACTTTGTGCAACCTGAGGGAAAGTTGAGCGAAAAGCGCACGTGTAATTCGCTCCAATGCTCTGTACTTGCGGCCGTCTCGGTGCCACGGTGGTCGCAGCACGTTTCGCCTCTAGTTCGGAGCACCCCCGTATGGCTGCGTCGCCGCCGGCCTTGCCCACCCCCCGTGGTGGCGATGCTGCGCGACGCTCGCACGGACGAACGCTGCTGAGGGGCGTCGCGCTCGTCACGTCCTTCGCGCTGACCGCCGGGATGCTCCTGTCCGGGACGGGGCGGGCGATGGCGGCCCCCCCATCGCCCCACGAAGCCGCCGACGCGGCCGCCGCGGAGCCAGTTCGGGACGGGGCACCCCTCGCCCCGGTCGCGGCGGAGCCCCTCGTGCTGCGGGAAGCCGACGTGGTGGTCCTCCAGTTCTTGCCGGCATCCGAAGCCCGGGCCCAGATCGACCGCGTGCTGGCGGCCCGGGAGGCCGAGGTACGCCGGGCCCAGCGTGTACGCCAGCAGGCGGCGGCCCACACCGTGCGCGTCCAGAAGCAGGCCGCAGCCCAGCAGCAGCGCCAGGCGCAGGCGGCCCGGGAGGCTCGGGCGGCCCAGCAGGCCAAGGCCGAGGCAGATGCCCGGCTGCAGGAGGCCCTGGCCGCGCTGGCCAAGGCGCTCTCCACCAGCCAGTGCACCACCGTCGGTGGCAGCGGCGGGACCCAGGCGTCCATCTCGTGCCCCATGGCCGACGGCGAGCAGGCCGGCATCTCCGGTGATGAGCAGGTGTCGGTGGTGACGCCTGCGACCGACACGGAGCCCGCGGCGACCGCGGACGGGTCGCCGGGGATGACCGCCGCCAGCCTGCCCGACACGCCCGTGACCGGCGCCGAACTCTCCTCCGCCGAACTCTCCTCCGCGCTCGCCCAGGCGAAGTCGGAGTGGACAGAGGCCGGCGCTGACACGTCCGGCATCAACGCGTCCGTCACCGACTTGGCGGGGGCAGGGCTGGGCTCGGCCTCCGGCCGATCGCTCGTGGTCGACGTGGACGCCGCCGGGTGGGGTTGGTCCTCGATGAGTCTGATGACCGTGGTCCGCCACGAGGTCGGCCACGCGTTGGGCCTGGACCACATGGGGTCCGGACTCATGAACGACACCCTCTCCCCGGGCGAGGCCCACGGGGTCAGCGCGTCGCTGCTGCCCCAGCCGGAGCCGGCGGCGGAGACCGTGGTGGAAACCGCCGTGGTCGAGACCGTGGTTCAGCCCGCAACCTCGGAGGCCACGGCCACGGAGCCGGTGGTTGAGCCTGCGGTGGTTGAGCCTGCGGTGGTTGAGCCTGCGGTGGTTGAGCCTGCGGTGGTTGAGCCTGCGGTGGTTGAGCCTGCGGTGGTTGAGCCTGCGGTGGTTGAGCCTTCGGTGGTCGTCGAGCCGGTGGTCGTCGGTCCGGTCTGGCGTCTGGACGGCTCCACCGCGACCCTGGTCCTCCCCGCCGGGACCATCGGCAACGGAACGGTCAGCTACGACAGCGCGGCCGGGCTCCTGGTCTACGCCACCTCCGACATGGTCGTGACGACGCCGGCGACGGGAGTCGTGTCCGTCCTCGTGCAGGGCGGCACGGCGGCCTCCTCCGTGACGGTCGACCTCCGCGGACTGGGCGACGGCTCCCCGGCCGACCTGGTCATCGACGGTGCGCCCGGCACCCTCACCGTGATCGGCAGCGGAGCGCCGCTGGTTCTCGGAAGTGACACGTCGCGCCTCGCCCACCTGCTGCTCACCGGACTGCGCGCGACCCTCTCGTTCACAGCCCCCCGTTTGGCCGCCGTGCTCGAGGCCGGCGACGGCACCGTCACGCTGACGGGTGAGATCCGGTTCACCGACACCGGGGCCGACCTCACGATCCGCGCACGGACCATCCGGGTCACCGAGGACACGACGATCGACACCCGCGGTGCGGGCCGGTCGGGCGCCATCACGCTGCTCGCCACCGATGATCGTGCGGACGGCGCCGCCGCGTCCGTCCGGGTCACGGGCGCGGCCCTGCTCGGCGGGTCCGTGACGCTGTCCGCCGAGGCCGTCTCGCGCGCGTCCACCGAATTCGCCTCCAGGGCGAGCGCGCAGGCGTCCGTCGTCCTTCGCGACTCCCGCGTCGAGTCCTCCGGTCCGGTCAGCCTGCGTGCGTCCTCCGACGCCGCGGGCTCGATCTCCGTGACCGCCGGTGCGCCGATGGCCGCCGTGAGTGCGGCGATCGCCGCGCTCACCCTGGCCAGCTCCGCCGCGGCCTCGGTCGAGGGTGCGACCACGATCCACACCCCCGGTGTCCTGTCGGTGACCGCACGCAACCGGACCCACGTCGTCACTGGCGCGGCGGCCGGTGCCGGCCTGGCCACCGCCAGCGTCGACCGGCTGACCCGTGCGCGGATCTCCGGCGCCCCCTCCGCGTCCATCACGGCGGCGGACGTCCTGGTGGACGCCTCGGCCGAGGGTCGGCTCACGGTCACGGCGTCCGGCATGGGCGGGGCCCTTGCCGCGGACACACTCGGGGTCCTCGATCCGACCCACGCCGCAGCGATCCAGCAGATCGCCCCGGCCATGGGGAGCCTGGCCCTCGGCCGGCTCCGCGGCCTGACGTCGGCGTCCGTGTCGGGGGAGGGGACCCTGACCACCGACGTCCTCCACATCGCCGCCACCTCGCGTGACGACGCGCACGTCACGGCCGACGGCGACGGCCGCGCGGGGGTCGCCGCCCTGGTCTCGAACACCGGCGCGTCCGCCACCCTCGAGGGGGACCTCGCCCTCACCGTGACCGACGTCACGCTGGCGGCCCACTCGACCGATGGCGCCTCGAGCCATGCCGACGGCACGCCCGGCTCGGCGCTGCTCGTGTCGTACGTGACGACGGGAGCGACCGTGGGCTCTGGAACGCCCCTGGTCCTCGCGGGCACCTTCGTGGTCGAGGCCGTCCAGCAGGCACAGGCGGACGCCTCGGCGTCCGGCCTGGCGCTCGTGATCGGCGAGCACCGGGTCGATGCCCAGGTGCTCCGCGGCGTCCGGGCCGACGGGATCAGGGTCGCAGCGACCGGCACATCCCGCTCCTTCGCGGACGCCGTCGCGGCCACCGTGCCCGCAGCGCCGCTCTCCGCAGCCCTGCTCACCGCGGCCGCCCTTCGCGCCGCTTTCACCGACGCACCGGTGACGGACGCCATGGCCGTCGTCGCGGGTGCCCGGCCCCTCGCGGTGACCGCGGTCAACATCCTCACCGCCCAGGTGTCGGTGCTGGTTCCGGCCGGCGGTCCGTTGTGGTCCGGCGGCCCCGCCAGCCTGCTCGCGGTCACCGCCGGGGTCGCCGCGGCCCACGCCGGGAGCAACGATCCCGGTGCCACCGTCCCCGCGCTGGCCGTCAACCTGGCCAGGTTCAGCAGCCTCGTGCAGGTCAACGCTCCCGTCATCGCCGACGGCGAGTTGACGATCCGGGCCGGGCGTGGCCCCCCGGCGGACGACGCCGACTCAACCGCCTCCGTCCCCTCCACCCCCCGCGGCTCGACCGCCGTCAACCTGGTCACCCGAACCACCACCGTCGAGCAGGCCGCTCCGGCCCCCACCACCGTCGAGCAGGCCCCTCCGGTTCCCCCGGGCGCAGTCCTCGTCACCGCAGCCCTCGGCGGTACCCTCAGCGCAGGCGCCGCCACCCTCACCTTCGCCCCCGGCTCCCTCCCCTCGGACGCGTGGGTCACCATCAGCCCTCGGGCCGCCGCCGTGGCCGGCCTCCGCACCGCCTCCTTGGTCTATGACCTGCGAGCCGTCGACGCACGCACCGGCGCGCAGATCACCACCTTCCGCATCGCCCCCGTGCTCACCGTGGTCGTGGCTGATGCGGCCGCGCGCATCTGGTACGTGGCGCCGGACGGCTCCGTGCAGGCGATCGACACGACAGCGGACCCGGCGGCGGGTGCCCTGCGAGCGAGCCTCCCGCACTTCTCCGACTACGTCGCGGGCTCGCCGCTGGCGACCGTCGTCGAACACATCGCGGCGATCCTGCAGCAGCACCTCGCCGACACCGGTCCGGTCACCCACGTGTTCGGCGACCTCACCCTCTCCAACGCCCTCACGCTCACTGGCTGGACGCTGACCTTCGCCGTTCCCACGGCCGGTTCGGGGGATGGTCTCTACAACGGCTCCGTCGCCCTGACGGGCGGGCTGGCCCTGGACCTCACGGTCGGCTCCTCGCGGCTCACCGCTGCGGCGACCCTGGCCGCGAGCTACGTGCTCAGCGATGACGCCCTCGACGCCGGCGTCCTCACCCTCACGGTCACCGGACTCGACATCCGGGTCTTCTCCGGCACCACCGAGGTGGCCGCCTTCACCGCAGCCCAGGCGGTGGTCAGCCAGTCCGCGGCGGACGTCACCATCACGGCGAGCACGGTCACCGGCAGCTTCGGGGCCGCCGACGAGCTCACCCTGTCCGCCGGGAGCCTGACGGTCGTCTCCCACGATGACACCGGCGACGTGTCCCTCAGCCTGGCCGGCGTGTCCGTCACCGTCGCCGGCAGCACCGGTGTCAGCCTCACCGGCGCCACCGTCACCTACGACGGCGCAACCGGGCTCACGGTGGCCGCGACCCTCGCCATCGCGGTCGGCACCCTGTCGCTGACCGGCCGGGCCACCATCACCCACACCGCCGCGGGGCTCAGCCTCGGGGTCACGGGCCTCTCCGCCACGATCGCGGCCACCGGGCAGAGCATCGTCGTCTCGGGCGGCTCCGGCACCCTCATCCTCGGCACCGCGGTCTCCGGCACGATCACGGCCACCCTCGTCACCACCGGCCACGTGAATGCCAGCCTCTCCGGCACCCTCACCTTCGGTGGCGGGGTGCTGCGCGTGGCACTGGCGGCGCGCACCCTGGTCCTCGACCTGGGTGGCGGGCTGACCGTCTCCGATGCCGTCGTCGGTCTCGTGCTGAAGGTCACGTCGACGGCGACCGCGTTCGCGCTGGACGCCCGCGGCAACGTCGCGCTGACGGGCTACGCGCATGTCCTGGTGCGCGGTGCGTTCGTCGCCCGGATCAACGGCTTCGATGCCCCCTTCACCGAGACGATCCCGTTCGCCGACGGTTCGGGCGACCTCACGATCGCGTTCACCACCGGCCAGGTGGCCAGCGGCACCGACCCCCACGTGTCGTTCAGCGGCCTCGACCTGACGGTCACGGTGCTCGGCCAGCAGTTCACCGCCGACCTCGGGTTCACCCGCACCGGCACGGGCTTCACGGTCACCGTCGCCAACCTCGGCCTCCGGTTCACCGACGGCGGCGTGCCCCTCGCGTCCTTCACCGGCGGGACCGGCTCGCTCACCTTCGTCGACACGACCGCCGCGATGACCGCGACGCTGTCCGGCACGCTGGCGATCACCGTCCCCGGCCTCGCGTTCTCGGGTGCCCTCAGCCTCGGCCTCAGCACCGTCAGCGGCAGCGAGTTCGTCCGCGTCACCGGCGGTCCGTTGAGCCTGATCGTCGGCGGCCAGTCGGTCAGCTTCACCACCATCACGCTCGCGCGCACGACGTTCGACGGCGTGACCAGCACCCGCATCCAGGCCTCGGGCGGCGCGGTCGCCATCAGTGCGGGAGCCACCTCCCTGCTGAGCGCCACCGGCATCGCGGGCGACCTGACGATCACGGCGTCCGGTGCGGCCGGCCGGCTCATCATCGGGACGTTGACCACCGCCGTCCCCGGCCTCTCCTTCGTCGGCCCCCTGCGCCTGGCCCTGAACACCGGAGCGGACGCGGCCGGAGACCTGCCCGCCGGGCCGTACCTGCGCGTCGAGGCGGGCGCCACCCTCAGCGTCGGCAGCATCAACCTCGGTGCCACGGTGACGGTCGAGCGCGGCAGCGGCGCGGACGGCGCGGTCGTCCTGCGTGTGGGAGTCACCAACGCCCTGGTGGACCTCGTGGCGGTGAGCCTCAGCAACGGGTCCGGTGTCCTGCTCGTCACATCGGCCGGGTTCGCCGCGAGCCTCACCGGAACGGTCGCCGTGGTGACGCCCGACGTCTCGCTCACCGGCACCCTTGTGTTGCAGGTGAACACCACGGGGTCCGACGTCGACACGACCATCGCCGTCGGTGGCGCGGACCAGAGCCTGGTGGTTCCGGCCGGTGCGACCAGCTACCTACGCTTCCACGGCGAGAATGTCCAGCTCACCGTGCTCGGCCAGCGCATCAGCGGCACGATCACCATCACCCGCTCCACCGACACCACCATCGCCGTCGCGGCCGGCTCGATGGATTTCGGCGACGGCGCCGTCACGCTGACGGGGATCACCGCCTCCTTGACCGTCACGACCTCCGGCGTGTGGGGCACCTTCACCGGGAGACCGTCGCTCGCCATCCCGGGGCTGTCGATCACCGCCACGACGTTCACCGTCGAGATCAACACGACGGCCGGCCTCCAGGGCGGGATCGACCCCCACACCCTCAGGGTGGGTGCCACGAGCCTCGCGGTCGCCTTCGCCGGCGTCACCGTCACCGGCGGGATCTGGGTGGAGAGGACCGCAGGGACCCTCAGCGTCGAGATCGCCGGCGGCACCGCCTCCCTCGGCCCCGTGGGGCTCACCTCGGTCAGCGGCAGCCTGATCGTCGAGCCCGGCGGCGTGGTCGGCGTGCTCAACGCGACGGTCACGCTGCCCGCGATCGGCGGCATCACCTTCGGCACCACGAGCTTCACCGTCCAGGTCAACACCACCCCCTCGCCGCGCACGGTTGCGGCCGTGGCTCTTCCGGCCGGTCCCTACCTGCGTGCGTCCATGCCGGGGCTCGTGGTCACCGTCGGCTCGAAGGGCAACCTCACCGCGGACGTCGCGATCACCCGCTCCGGCACCGGGCCCACCGCCGAGACCGTGATCGGCGTCACCAACGTCACCGCGACCATCACCGGCGGCGGCGGCCTCCATGCCGGTCAGGGCGTGCTCATCATCCGTGCCGGTGGCATCGCGGGCTTCATCTCAGGCCAGGCGTCCGCGGGCGGAAGCGGCGTGAGCATCGAGGGCTCCGTCCTGCTGCAGGTCAACACCATGACCACCGCCATCGACACCGTCGTCGACGTGGGGGGCACCCCCGTGGTCCTCAAGATCGCCGCGGCCCCGGCAGCCGGCGACCCGTTCTTCAGCCTGTCCGCCTCCGACGTCTCCGTCACCATCGGCGACTTCGTCACGATCGAGGGCAGCATCACCTACAGCGACGCCCTCGTCGGCGGCGCCCCCGCCCAGGTCTTCGCGGGCAGGGGCCTCACGATCTTCCTCGGCCGCGGCCCCGCGTACACGAGCGATGGCAGCATCAACCCACTCGCCGTCGGCGTGCTGCTGACCGACGCCACCGTCGGCGTGGTCCAGGTCGGCGCCGGACACGCGCTCGTGGCCTCGGGCACCGTGCGCCTCATCGGCGTCCCCGGCGTGACGCTCACCGGCACCACGAGCGTCCGGATCAACACCACCGGGCAGGCCGTCAGCGCGACGATCGAGATCCCGGGGAGCACCGAGCCCGGCGTCGTGGTGACCTTCGCCGCACCTGCCCAGCCCGGTGACCAGGTCAAGGAGTTCGTCGTGAGCGCCGCGACGCTCGCCTTCGCCGGACAGTCGCTGGCGGGCACGTTCTCGTTCGGCCGGACCACCGACGACATCACCCTGGGTGTGGCCTCCGGGGCCATCGCCCTCGGCGGCGCCGTCACCCTCGGCGCGGTCACCGGCGAACTCAGGGTGCGCCCCACCGGCATCGCGGGCAGCCTCGACGCCAGCCTCGACGTCCCCGCCGTCGGCCTCAACGTCGGCTCCGCCTCCATCGCTGTCAACACCAGCGCAGCCGCGGTCGTCGTCGGCTCGGTGACGCTGCCGGCCGGCCCGTACCTCCGCGTCGCGCTGACCCAAGCGACGCTCACGATCGCAGGGCAGGGCCTCACGGCCGACGTCGCGCTCGAGCGCCTCACCGCGGGTGGCGTCGCGACCACGATCATCGGGCTGGAGAACGTCGCGCTGTTCGTCGGCGACGACCGCGGGACCACGAGCGGCAGCCAGGCCGATCTCGCCGACGACCTCGGCGTGCGACTCACCGCCGGCTCCGGCCTCATCGTGCTCACCGACACCGGCGTCGCCGCACGCATCCGGGGTACGGTCAGCATCCAGCTCGGCGCCGCTGCCACCCTCACGGGGACCCTCGGCTTCGCGATCAACACCACTGCCGCCCGCGTGTCCACCTCCGTCGTCGTCGGCACCGAGAGCCGCAACCTCGACCTCGCCGCCGGCCCCTACGTCCGGTTCGAGGGGACGGGCCTCAGCCTCACCGTCCTGACGAGCCACGTCCTCACCGGGAACGTGTCCATCGAGCGCGTCACACCGCTCACCGCCAGCGGCACGCCCGACAGCACACGGACGATGCTGCGGATCGCGGCCACCGAGGTCGCCCTGAACCTCGACGGTTTCGCCAGCCTCACCCACGGCAGCGCCCTGCTGTTGCTGAGCGCCGCCGGCTTCGCGGGGCGGATCACCGGCGCGATCGCCCTGGCCGTCCCGCAGGTGAGCTTGTCGGGCGACATCGCGGTGGAGATCAACGCCACCGCCTCCCTCGTCAAGGAGTCGTTCACCATCGGCGGCGAGACCCTCGCCCTCGAACTGCCCGGGGGCGGTCCCAGCGGTTACGTGCGCCTCGCGGGCACCGGTGTCACCCTGACCATCGCCGGGCAGAGCCTGACCGCGGACGTCGTCGTGGCGAAGCAGGGCACCACCACGCGGCTCGAGGTTCGCAACGCCGCCCTGTCGCTGGGCGGCAACACCCCGCTGGTCAGTCTGACCCAGCCCGTGGCGGGGGAGACGGACGACGTCGCCTCCATCGTCCTGGACGTCGCAGGCGTCCACGGCGCGATCCGCGTCAACGTCTCCGTCGCCGTCCCCGGCGTGTCCATCACCGGCACCGCCACCATCGCCTTCAACACCACCAGCACGGCGCAGGCCGTCACTGGGTGGACGTCGCTCCCGGCCGGCCTGCTGCGCCTCGGCGGCCAGGGTCTCACGGTCTCCGTGCTCGGGCAGAGCCTCACCGCCGACGTGACGCTCGAGCGCCGCACCACCACGTCCGGGGCCGTCGTCACCCGGATCGGGATCGCGAATGCCACCGTCCGCCTCGGTCCGCTCGTCGCCCAGAACGGCACCGGCCTGTTCATCGTGTCGAGCGCGGGCCTGGCGGGCACCCTGAGCGTCGCGATCGACGCCACCGCGGCACCGTTCACGCTGGCCGGCACCGTGACACTTCAGGTCAACACCACCACCGCCCGGTTCACCGAGGCCCTCGTCGTCGGATCCGGCACCGTCGCGATCGACGTCCCGGCCGGGCCTTACCTGCGCCTCGCGGGCACCGGCGTCACCCTGGGCATCCTCGGTCAGAGCCTGAGCGGCGACGTCGCCGTGGAGCGGACCACCGCCGCGGGCGCCGACACCCTGCTGGGAACCGGCGACGACACCACGCTCACGCGCGTCGGGGTCGCGAACGCGCAGCTGACCCTGGCAGCGGGCACGGCCGCGGTTGCGCTCACCGGCGGCACGGCACTCTTGGTGCTCCCGTCGGCCGGAGGGCTGGCGGGCAGCATGTCCGGCTCGGTGGCGCTCACCGGTGTCCCGGGTGTCGCCATCTCGGGTGCGCTCACCGTCCAGGTCAACACCACCTCCGCCCCGGTGAGGGAGACCCTCCGGGTCGGTACCGTCAGCGTCAGCATCGACCTGCCGGCCGCCAGTGGGCCCTACGTGCGGTTCGCCGGCGCAGGCCTGTCGCTCGTCGTGGCCGGACAGACCCTCACCGCCGACCTCACCATCCTCAAGAGCGGCAGCGCCCTCTCGGTGACGGTGGCGAAGGGCACCCTTGCCTTCGGTCCGGCAGGGTCCCCCCTCGTCAGCGCCACCGCGATCAACGGCACCCTCACCGCGACCGGCGCCGGCATCGTCGGCTCCCTGGGCGCCACCGTGGTGATCAGCATCCCCGGCGTGAGCCTGACGGGCACCGTGGCCGTCGCCGTCGACTCGGCCGCGGGCACCCTCGCCGCCGACGTCACCGGAGCGAGTCTCACCATCGCCGAGCAGAGCCTGGGCGCGACGAAGGTCAGCGTGCGCCGCACGGCCACGGGCGACGTGTCACTGGTCGTGGACAACCTCACCCTGAGCCTCGGCACGTTCGTCGCGGTCACCACCGCGCACAACTGGGACGGTGCCCTGCTCATCACCGCGCAGGGCGTGGCGGGTGCGTTCAGCGGTGAGCTCAGCGTCGTCATCGACGGGCTCGCGACCCCCGTCTTCGATCTTCCCGGCATCACCGTCGCGGGCAGTGTGCGCTTCGCCGTCAACACCACGCCGGCGGCCGTCAGGCGCACGGACCTCGGCATCGACGTGCCCGCAGGCTCGTTCCTGCACGTCGCGATCACCGGTGGCTCGCTCGCCATCGCCGGCGGACCCACGTTCTCCGGCAGCTTCCTGCTCAGCACGAGCGGCTCGGACACCGTCATCGCCTTCACCGGCGTCTCGGTCACCCTCGGCACGGGGTCCAACGGGTTCAGTGTCACGGACGGCCGGGGCGCCTTCCTGCTCATCGACGGCACCGGGCTGAGCGGCGGTGTCGCCGGCCTCTTCACCGGTTCCGTCGCGGTCGCCGGGGGAGGGTTCCAGGCCGGCGCCGAGATCAGCGTCCGCTACAACGGCACCGACCAGGCCCTCAACCGGACCTTCAGCGTGGCCGGCGTCGAGATCCCGATCCTGTTCGTCGTCTCCGACGACGGCAACCCGGCCAACGACGAGATCGCCACCACCGCCGGCCCGTTCGTCGCGGGCTCGATCACCGGCGGCCTGAAGTTCGGCGACTTCGTCGAGATCAAGGGCACGCTGAACTTCGGCGGGGACCCGTCGGTGGCGGACCTGACGATCTTCGTCGGGCAAGGTCCCGGGTTCCTGGCGGACGGGTCGATCAATCCGCTGGCCAAGGGTGTCCTCATCACCAACGCGAACGGACACATCGGTGGATCCGGCGCGTCCCGGTACTTCGCGATCAGCGGAACCGTCCAGCTCGTCGGGTTCACCGGCCTCACGCTGGCCGGCACCCTGCAGGTGCTGTACAACGAGACCAGCGTCGAGCAGGTCCTGGGCAGCGGCGACTCCGCCGTCACGATCGCCGAGGGTGCCGCGGGCGCGCCGTTCATCCTGGTCGTCGGCGACCTCACCCTCGGCGTGGCGGGGCAGAGGCTGACCGGCACGTTCGCCATCGACACGCTCGCCGGCGCCGGCCTGAGGTTGACGTTCGGCACCTCCGCCCGCGACGGCGGCACCCCGCTCACCCTCGACCTCGGCGACGGAGTCGTCGTGGCCACCGTGCCCTCGGGTGAGCTGGAACTGACCCCCGCCGGGCTGGCGACCGTGCTGACCGCGACCCTCACCCTCAACGCGGGCGGCGGGTTCACCCTCACGGGCGCCATCGGGCTCCAGATCAACACCACCACCGCGGTGCGTACCCTTCAGGGCATCGCCTTGGCCGCCACCTCGCTGAGGGTGCAGGTCGGAACCCTCGCGGCTCCCGCCACGCTGATGATCAACGGGCAGGAGCTGAAGGGCGTCTTCCTCTTCACCCAGATCCTCGGCCCCGTCGCCCCGGGCGCCCCCCCGGGCACCGTCCCGCCGAGCAAGGCCGTGATCGTCGGCTCGGCACTCAGCCTGACCATCGGCACCGCGACGGCGGGTGTGAAGCTGTCCGACGGGTCCGCCCTGTTCGTCCTCAGCGACGGTGGCCTGGCCGGACGCGTGAGCGGCACCATCACCTTCCTCATCCCGGCCGGCATCGCGCGCTTCGGCGGCACCTTCACCGTGGCCGTCAACTCCGGGGTCGCGGTCAACGAGACCCTCACGCTCGACGGCACGACCGTCGTCCTCAACCTCCCCAGCGGCCCGTACCTGCGCGTGGAGGGCACGGGCGTCGCGCTCGAGGTGGCCGGGCAGCGGATCACCGGCGACTTCACGTTCACCCGACAGGGCACGTCGCCCACCTTCACGACACTGGTCACGCTCAAGAACGCGCGCGCCGCCTTCGGTGACGGCACCACGGAGTTCGCCGTGTTCACCATCACGGCAGGCACGTTCGCGATCGACGCGGCCGGCGTCACCGGCACCGTCAGCGGCACCGCCGCGCTCGCAGTGCCCGGCGTCGGCCTGACGGGGAACTTCGCCATCACCCTGGCCACCGCCACCAGCACCATCACGGTCACCATCAGCTCGGTGCAACTCACCGTCGGCGGCGTCGTGCTCAGCGGCGGCAGCCTGGTGTTCTCGCAGGCGACGGTGGGCGGCGCCAAGGTCGTCACCGTCGCGGTCACCGACCTCACGGCGAACTTCGGCGCCCCGATCAACACGCTCACCTTCAACGGCGCGTTCCTGATCGGCCGTGCCGGGTTCGCGGGCAAGCTCACGCTGGCGGCGAGCCCCATCGACCTCGGCGGCGGCCACACCGTGGCCACCACCAACCTGCGCCTCGAGATCAACCGCGCCACCCAGGCCGTCGCCCTCGCCGACGGCAGCACCCTGCCGGCAGGACCCTACCTGCGCATCGTGGGCGAGAGCATCGACGTGCAGCTCGGCGACATCAAGCTGACCGCCTCGCTCGCCTTCCAGCACGCCGCGAACTCGGTCGGCGCCACGCGCACCGTCATCGTGGTCGCCGGCGGCAGCGTGCAGCTCGGCAGCGACCCGGCGATCCTCACCGGCGTCGACGGCATCATCGTCCTGACCTCGTCCGGTATGGCGATGAGCCTCGCCGGCACGCTCGTCCTCGGCTCCCTGCTGCCCGACGGCGTCACCATCTCCGGCGCCTTCTCCCTGCAGATGAACCAGGCCACGGCGCCCGTCAAGGAGAGCGTCACCGTCGGTGGGCGCACCGTCGCGCTCGACCTGAAGGAGGGCTCGTTCGTGCGGGTGGGCGGCAGCGGCATCACGATCGCCTTCAGCGGACAGTCGCTCACCGGCGACGTCGCGTTCCAGCGCTCCGGCACGACCACGACGATCGTGCTGGCCAACATCAACCTCAGCATCGGCGACGGCGTGCTCGGCCTCACCGGCGGCGCCGGAACCCTGACGCTGGGCGCCACCGGCGTGGCGACGACGGCCGCCGGAATCGTCGGCACCGTGTCGCTCAACGTTCCGGGCGTCTCGGTGACCACCCAGATGAAGCTGGTCATCGACACCACGCCCGCGACGTCCAGGTTCGAGGTCAGTGCCACCGGTCTCGTCCTGAACCTTGCAGGGCAGCAACTGCGGGGCGACTTCACCTTCGCCCAGGCGGGCACCGGCGCTGCGCGGGTGGTCAAGGTGACCGCGCTCAACGTCACGCTGTTCCTCGGCGACGTCGGAGCCAACGGAGTCGTGGACGGGCCGGTCCGGATCGACGACGTGGGCCTCAGCCTCACCGGCGGCTCCGGGGTGTTCCTCCTCACCTCCGCAGGCTTGGCCCTCGACGTCACCGCCAATGTCGACCTCGTGGGGCTCGGGCACGTTCCCTTCACGCTCAACGGCGGCCTCACCGTCAGGCTCCAGGTCAACACGGGCCCGGCCCCCGTCTCCACCTCGCTGGGGGCCACCAGCATCACCTTGCCCGGCGGCCGGTTCGTCCGCGCCTCGATCACGGGCGGCGTCACCGTCTTCGGACAGAGCATCACCGGCACGTTCATGGTCGAGCAGGCCACCGGTGCCGGCACGGACCGCATGCTCGGTACCACCGACGACATCCGGATCCTGCGCATCGCCGCGACCAACGTGGCCCTGTTCGTCGGCGACAACGGCGGCACGGACACCGACCTCACCGACGACATCGGCCTGCGGCTCAGCGGAGGCACCGCTCTCCTCGTCCTCACTCCCGAGGGCTTCGCGGGCACGATCTCGGCCACCGCCGCGATCCGCCTGGGTGACGGCCTGACGGCCAGCGCCGTGGTGGGCGTCGAAATCAGCGACATCCGCCGGGTGGTCAACAGCAAGACCGTCGGCGTCGCCGTCGACGAGGCGTTCGAGGTGGGTGGGGAGACGCTGCGGCTCGCCCTGCCCGCAGGGCCGTACCTCAAGGTCACGGCCACCCGGATCAACCTGACCATCGCCGGCCAGACCCTCACCGCGGACGTCTCGTTCGAGAAGTCCACCGGACCGGGCGCCGACGGCACCCTGACCACCACGGGCGACAACGTCGAGAGCACCAAGATCCGCTTCGACAACGTCGGGCTCCGCCTCGGCACCGGCGACCGCGACCTCATCGTGGTGAGCAAGGGTTCCGGCGCCTTCGACATCGTCGGCAAGGTCGCCGACCCGGCGAGCAAGGGCGGGGTCGCGGGCATGCTGTCGGCCACCGTCGAGCTGTTCATCCCCGGCGTCACGTTCTCGGGAGTCCTCGAGGTCCGCCTCAACACGCTGACGGGCAGCCGCACCGTGAACACCGTCGTCATCAGCCCCGGCGTCACGGTGGCCGCCCACGACGTCTCGCTCGAGATCATGGGCCAGAAGCTCACCGGCGACTTCGCGTTCTCGAAGAACACGGTGACACAGGAGGTCACCCTGGCGCTCACGGACGTCTCCCTCCAGCTCGGCGACGGCAGCACCACCTTCGTCACCGCCACCGTCGCGTCGGGCCTCTTCGTGATCACGCGCACGGGCGTCGCGGGCGCGCTGGTGGCCGGCGTCACCGTCAACCCCGCCGCCTTGCCCAACGCGCTGGTCGCCGTCGACGTGGTGATCAAGGTCAACACCGGCACCACCCAGGTCACGCGCTCCGTGACGCTGAACGGCAGCACCGAGACCATCGACCTCGCCCCCGGCACGCTGCTGGTCCAGGTGGGCCTGCCCGGTAAGCCGGCCGCGGTCACGATCTTCGGCCAGGAGCTCTCGGGCGTGGCCGTGTTCGAGCAGCGCAAGACCGACTCGGGGGCGAAGATCGTGCGGATCGCGTTCACCGAGGTCTCCCTCTTCGTCGGCGACCCGGGGCCGACCAGCGCACTCACCGACGACACCGGCCTGCGCCTCACGGGCGGCCAGGGCGCCTTCATCATCACGCCCAACGGCACAGCCGGCGAGATCTCCGGCACGGTCGCCCTCGTCGGGTTGCCGCTCAGGATCTCGGCCAGGCTGACGCTGCAGCTCAACTCCATCCAGGTGGGTGGTCAGGGCGTCGTCGTCAACGAGGTCTTCCAGTTCGCCGGCGTGACGGTCGTCACCACCACGCAGGGCTCGGGTTCGGTCAAGGAGATCCAGGTCATCGACGTGCAGGCACCCTCGGGTACCTTCACCCTCTCCCTCGACGTCAACCTCAACGGTCGTATCGACGGCGGCGAGACCACCGCCGCGATCGCGGTGGGTGCCGCGGGCAGCGTCGTGGAGGCAGCGCTCGACGCCCTCGCGGGCGGCTCCGGCGTCGGCGTGACCGAGGTTCTCGACGGCTCGGTCGTCGTCGGCTACACCGTCACGTGGGGGAGCTTCGGCAACAAGGCCGCCCTCCAACCCAACATCCGGCTGCTCTCGCTGCCCAAGGGCCCCTTCCTGCGCGTCGCGGCCGACGACATCGCGATCACCTTCGTGATCAAGGACAACCCCGATCCGACGCCGGACGAGACGTTCCTCATCACCGCCGACTTCGCCTTCGAGCGCCTCGGCGCCGGCACGACCGCGATCACCCGCATCGCCTTGGCCGACCTCACCATGGCCGAGGGTCAGCAGATCGGCGCTGTCGCCGCGGCCGACAACCCCGGCATCGTCTCGGGCACCGGCTTCATCGTGATCTTCCCGGCGGGGTCCGACACCAACTCGGGTGCGCCGACCGTCACCACCGCCACCGGCGGCGTCGCGGGCATCATCACGGGCGAGGCGAAGAGCCCCGTGACCGGATTCACCGGTGGGGCCTCCTTGGGCTTCCGGTTCAACACGACGGGCGTTGCCGTCGCGCAGGCCATCGTGGTCGGCGGCGAGACCGTCAGCCTCAACGTCAGGGCCCCCCTCGCTTCGGAGACCACCGGCGTGTTCGAGTTCGTGGTGCAGAACCTCGACTTCAACTTCGGCGATCCCCCCATCCTGGAGATCCGGGCCGGCGAGTTCTCGGTCGACGGCAGCGGCAACTTCGACGGCACCGGACTCGAGATCTTCGTCGGCTCCGGCCCGTCGATGATCGACGGCGTCCTCAGCCCCAAGGCCATCGGTGTCCTGATCAGGAACGCCGCCGTGTCCTTCCGGAGCGACACCACCGGCTGGGCCCTGCGCGCCGCCGGCACCATCGCCCTGCTCGGCCTCGACGGGCTCGGCATCACCGGCACCGTCGCCTTCCAGGTCAACACCTCGACGTCGAACACCTTCTCGTCCATCGGGTCGCTGGGGGGCATGGTGGGTGCCATCGACCCCGGCAGCTTCAGCCTGAGCGTCCTCTCCGTCGTCATCACGGCGGGAGACATCGCCACCCTGAGCGGCAGCCTGCGGATCAGCCGCCAGCCGAACGGCACGCTGGACCTCGCGCTGCTCAATGCGGTGGTCACCCTCACCGTCGACACGAAGACCGTGGTGAGCCTCGGCGGCTTCGCCACCTTCACGATCTCCCCGGTGGCGGGATTCCAACTCGGCTCGTTCCGGGTCACCACCTTCAAGCTGTTCCCGACCAGCCCGGTGCCGGCGCCGACCGAGACGTTCCCCGTGCTCGTCACCGGGAACCTCGTCACCCCGCTCCGGGGCGCCGTCGTGTCCTCCGCCGCGGCGATCATCGTCCGGTTCAGCACCACGTCCGGCCGCATTCGCACCAACTCGGTCAACGGCGACGAACTCGAGGTCACCCTCAGCGGCAGCGGAACGCCGCTCACGCTCGGCGCGCCGGTCCCGGTGTCCGGAAGTGCCAACACCTGGAGCTACGGCGTCGTCATCCCCGCCGGAACGGCGATCGTCAGCGTGCGCTTCAAGGCCGGCACCGTCATCGCGGAGGACTCCGGCAGCCCCTCGCCGTCCACCGAGGTGGGTACGCTGGTCGGCTCGGTCGAGCAGTTCTACACGTTCCAGGCCACTTCGACGCAACAGAAGCCGGGTCCGGTGGCGTCGCTCGCGGTCACCAGCATCAGCCAGGCGCAGCTCAACGCGCAGGGCTACCTCGACATCACCTACACCTCGCTCGCGAAGGACGACCAGGGCGCCCTGCTGCCCATCGACCAGGACTTCACCGCCAACGCGTCCGGTGCGCCGTTCACCCTCAGCGGGCAGGACGGCGACCTCAAGTTCGTCGCGGGCACCACCAGGCCGGAACTCGTCGGCTCCCCGATCATCGTGGCCGGACAGGCGGCCGGGTCCACGTCGGTCACCTTCCGGTACTTCCTCAAGGACCAGAACGCGGCCAACACCCTCGGCATGTTCACCGGCTCCGGCCCCATCACGATCCAGCTTGCCGGGGCCGCGGCCCGCAGCGGCACCGGCAGCACCGCGCTGACGAGCCAGGCCCAGACGTTGGTGCTCACGCTCGCGGGGAGCACCGTCGGCGAGGCCACCTCCGGCGGTCCCACGACGCTCGGCCCCCTCACGCTGCAAGGGCCCACGGTCGGGCTGGGCGGCTTCGGGTTCTCCGACGGCAAGCTCATCGTCTCCGTCATCCTCGGCGTACAGCGCGCCTCCCTCTCCTTCGGCGGCAACCCGGCGACCGGTGAGCGGTCGACGGCGCAGACCGACTCCGGCGTGACCGTCGACCTGCTCGGCCTGACGGGCTCGTTCGAGCTCGCCGTCAACGTCTTCGGGCTGCTGAGCGGCGACGTCGACATCACTGCCACCGGCAAGTGGGGGATCCAGGTCGCGGCCCTCGACGCGCTGATCCCGAACGTGGCGCGCCTGCAGGCCAACGGCGTCCGGTTCGGCTACGACCCGAAGGGGACCGCCGACCAGGAGATCATGCGGATCAACACGGCCACGATCACGTTCCCCTCCTTCGGGGTCACCGGGTCGCTGCGCCCGTACGACCCGTCGCGGGGCTCGAACATCAGCCGGAACAACGAGGAGGCGCTGGACGCGGGCCAGATCCCGGGACTCACGATCTACGGCGACGGCTTCCGGCTCGGTACCGCCGAACTCGCCTACGGCCTGCCGTCGACCCAGCCGGGGCAGACGCCCGACCCCCTCGCCCCCGCCCAGCCGGACAAGAAGATCACGCTCGGCAGCATCCTCGAGTTGGACGACATCCGCATCGGCATCTCGGGCCTCGAGGTCCGGTTCCCGGCCGCCGGCGCCAGCGGCAGCGCGGGCTTCACCGGCGTCATCCACATCGCCACCGGCGGAGCCAAGCTGTTCCCGGGCAAGCCCTTCGGTGCGACGCTGTCCGACCGCCTGACAGCCGACGACAAGCGGTTCGACGGCACCCTGGACGACGAGGCCTTCCGGATCGCGCTGACGTTCTCCGACGGCAAGGTCCAGGCGTTCCAGCTCACGGTCGACACCTTGGAGATCCGGCTGGGCACGTTCGTGACGTTGACCGCGCGCGACTTCCGCCTGGACACCGGTGCGACGGGTTCCGCCCTCATGGCCAGTTTCGGTGCTGTCGGCGCCAAGGTGACCATCGGCTCCCTGGCCCTCGCCGGCGAGGGCCGCAACTTCGCCATCACCGGTGGCGGCTCGTTCAAGGCACTGCCGGGCTTCGGCGTGTTCCTCTCCATCGGCTCTGCCACCGGCGACAGCTTCAAGTGGCCGTCGTTCCTGCCCGTCCGGATCGACGCGATCGGCATCCAGTGGGACGACGTCGAGAACGCCCCCGAGGACTTCGTCCTCATCCTGTCGGCCAGCGTCACCGGCATCCAGGGCCTCAGCGGCCCGCAGATCACCGGCGCCATCCAAGGCATCCGCATCCAGCCGTCGCTGCTCGCCGAGGGCAAGTTCCCCATCATCGGCATCGACGCGCTCGGTGTCAGCGTCAAGGGCACGATGTTCGGCGGCGAGGTGTCGGCCAGCCTGGTGGGCGGCATCCTCAAGCTCGACTCGCTCTCCAACATCATCGGCGTCTTCGACACCACCACCGCGGTGGCCCAGCGCGTGTTCTATGCCGGCCTCGAGGGCACGATCTCCATCGCCGGGCTCGCCGGCTTCGGGATCCGCCTCGGTCTGTCCGAACTCGGCCCGCTGCAGGTGTTCCTGTCGGTGAACGTGCCGGGCGGCATCCTGCTCGAGCCCAACTCCGGCCTCGCGATCAACGACTTCTTCGGCGGCGTCGAGTTCTTCACCACGCTCCCGACGATCGACGACCCGTTCGCGTTGCGCTCCTCGGCGTTCCAGCTGCCGACGATGCTCACGGCCGACCAGTGGCTGGCCCAGCTGCAGACCCAGGTCGCGAACCAGGTCAAGGCCATCGCGGCAGATCCGGGCAGGAGCGGCTTCGCGGCCGCGTTCACCTCGCCCATGGTCATCACCGGCTCGGCGAAGATCTACTCGATCTACACGTCGCAGGCGGTGTTCAACGGCCAGGTGATCGTCAAGATCTCCACCGACGGCAAGATCCTCATCATCGGCAAGCTCAACTTCGCCGCCGACAACATCTCCATCAGCGGCCGGCTCTACGCCGACCTGTCGAAGGTGGCCTCCGGCAGCGTCACCATCCTGTTCCTCGCCGACATCCCGGACCAGGTGCGTCTGCTCACCCTGTACGGCAAGCTCAAGATGGGCTTCAGGAACTCGTCCGGGCAAGAGGTCACCTTCGACGTGGCCGACCTGCCGGACCCAATGGCGACCGCCACCGCACCCGCCGTCACGCTCGGTGCGCCGTCGGCCAACGGCGGAACCGTGCAGGCCACCGTCATCAACCAGACCGGACCCAAGTACGTCGACGTCGTCTTCACGCCGCCGCCGGGAGCCGGCCTCGACCTGGGCACCATCCTCGGCCAGACCGGCGAGTTCACCCTGACCGGCCCGGGTGCGGCGCGCACCATCGCCGCGCCGTCGCCGATTCTCGCCGTCACCACCGCCACGGGCATCGAGTTCCTCGCGGTCACGATGCTGGTCGACACCACGGGCGCCTACTACATGAGCGGCACCACACGCGTCGACGTGCTTCCGAAGGCCGACGGCCTGACCGACGAGCAGCTCAAGGTCGCCGCCCTCCGGGCCCTCGGCATCACCAGGTTCCGCTACGGCATCGGCTCGGACGACCTCGCCATGGGCACGTGGACGCTGACCTTCGCGGCCGACGCGGTCAGGAACGCCTCCATCACGACGGACGCCGGAACCACACCCGGCGCGGGAAACGCGCCCACGACGTTGACGTTCACGGTGGTGGGCACCTCGGCCACCATCGTCAACCCCACGCCGGGCGCGTCCATCGACATCAACGTCATCAACGGACGCGGCTGGATCGACGTGACGTTCACCAAGCCGGCCCTCCTCAGCATCGACCCGGCGTCGATCACCGATCTCGCCCCGGAGTTCACGCTCGGTGGCCCGGGCCTGGGCACCGTCCAGCTCGAGGGCGCGTTCGCCCCCTCGCTGGTGTCGAGCAACGCGACCACCATGACCTACCGCTTCTGGCTCACCGGCCGGTTCGCCCCGTCCGGCGACGTCAGCGTCACCTTCCTGGCCGGCTCGTGGTCGTACCTGTTCACCGTCACGGCGCCACTCACCGTCACCGATGCGCCCGACGAACTCGGCTCCGGCAGCGTCGCCGTCGTCTTCCCCGCGGGCGGCCAGTACGGCATCCCGGCCGGCTTCGCCGTCGATCCCGTCTCCGTCATCAACCGGCTCACCGGCCTCGTCTTCGGTGGCACGGGCTGGGCCCTGACCCGCGACAACACCGCCGCGATCACCGCCACCGGCGCGCCGGGGGAGTTCCGCATTCCGGTGCAGGTCACGGCCGTCGGCAGTGGCGCGCTGACCGCGAGCCTCACGTCCGCCCAGCTCGGTTACCTCGGCGTGGTGGTCGCCGGAACGCAGACCGGCGTGGTCACCATCACCCCGCGCAACTTCATCGACGTCGACTTCACCAAGCCCACCGCGTCCGGCGTGACCATCGACGTCGCCTCCATCCTCGACCCGGCTCCCGAGTTCGACCTCTACGGCGAAGGGCTGGGCAGCGTCCAACTGGATGGTCGCGCGCCCGTCCAGCTGACCAGCGGCGTCCCCGGCACGGTGCTGCGGTTCCGCTACTGGCTCACCGGGCAGTACGAAGCCGGCCTCTCGGTGTCGCTCACGGCGATCGCGGGCAGCTGGTCCTACCAGCTCGCCACCGTCAACCTCTCGGCGACCCCGACGGTCGCCCTCCCGATCGGTGCGGGCAGCCTCACCACCAGCCTCACCGCGACCCTGCCGACCATTCCCGCCGGCTACACCCTGGACGCGAGCACGGTCGAGAGCGCCGCCTTCCTCAGCGGCTTGACGTTCACCGCGGGCACGGCCGGCTGGACCGTCGTCGTCGACACGTCGGGCTCCATCGCCATCGTCGGCGACACGCTCGTGATCCCGGTTCACGTGTTCCGCGACACCACCACGGCCGCCGCGTCGAGCACGGTGCAACTCAACGCGACACGCCTCCCGCTGCTGGCCTCGGGCACCGGCGACCTGACCGACCGCACGTACACGGCGCCCGCACGCACCTTCGTGGACGTCCCGCTCAGCGCCCCGACGCGCCTCACCATCGACCAGACGAGCATCGGCACCGACGACATCACGCTCACCATCAACGGCACCCTCGTCGCCATCACCGGCGCCCAGGTCCTCGCCCTGGCCGACGGCGTCCTCTGGGTGCGCTACACCTTCGGAACCGCGATCGCGGCGGGCGACACCGTCGTGGTGACCGCGACGCGCAACTGGACGCTGCTGGACGCCTCCGGCGCCGCGTACACGGGCCCTGACGCGACCACCGGCACCCAGACCGGCATCGCTGTCGCCGTCACCTTCGGCGCCGAGTCCACGCCGGTGACGGCCCGCGTCTCCAGCCGCACCCAGAGCTACCTCGACGTCACCTACCTCCCGTCCGTCAACCCCGTCGTCGGTGCCCCGCCCTTCGACATCACGCCCTCCTCGATCGACCTCGACGAGTTCACCCTCAGCGGCGCCGGCACCGGGAGCGGCATCCAGATCCTCCAGGCCGTCTTCGTGGGGGGCACCACCTGGAGGTACCTGCTGTCCGGGACCTTCGCCGCGGGCGCCGTCGTCCTCAGGTTCGACCTGCACAACATCACCGACACGTCGGGCCGTGGACCGCCGCCCGTCGGCACCTTCCTCGCCAAGACCTTCCAGGTCGTCGGCGCGACGGGTGACGTCGTCCGCAGCGTCCCCGACAACCCGACCACGTCCAGCGTCGACGAATCCACCACCGTGCCCTTGGCCGGCGCCACGATCGGCCGCGACCTCCTCAACCAGCTCAAGTACCTCGAGATCCGCTTCCGCGGCACCTCCGGCTCCGCACTCGACCACACCACCATCGACGGCAACGAGGTCGAGTTCCGTGGGCCCGACGGCGCGCTCATCCCGCTCGGCGCCCCGGTCCGTGTGGGCACCTCCGACCTCTACCGCTACAGCTTCACCGCGACGCTCGCCGTCGGCACCCACACCATCACCTTCCTCGCCGGGCGCTTCGCCGACCTGGCGGGCAACCTGAACGCCGTCGAGACCGAGACGTTGTCCGTGGCGTCGCCCACGACGTCGATCACCAACCCCGGCGCAGGGTCCGTCGTCGACAAGGTCGACCTCGCAGGTCAGCTCGCCGGCCGCGGCTGGATCGACATCACCTTCGGTGCCATCGCGGGCACGGCCGTCGACCCCACATCGATCCTCGACGCCGACCCCGAGATCAGCCTCAGCGATGGCGCGGGCACCCTCACGATCACCGGCGCGCCGGTGCTGGTCAGCGGCTCCACCTACCGCTACTTCTTCTCCGGCTACACCTCCGGGACGCTCACCGTCACCTACCTCGACTTCTCGTGGGCCAACCTCGACGACGTCCTCTTCTCCGCAGCCGACCACACGGCTCCGACGCCCGAGGCACCCACCGCCGACGCCCTGGCCAAGCGCACCTGGCTGTCGGTCAACCTCACCCCGACCTTCGGGGCCACCGTGGACGTCTCCACCCTCGGTGCCACGGACTTCACCGTGACCGGCGCAGGGCTGGGTGGCCTCACGTTCGTGGGCGCCGGCTTCGTGCCCGTCGGCTCGCCGGACGGCCGGGGCGTCGCCTACTACGCCTACACGTCGGCGAGCGCCATCACGCTCACCGCCGGGACCCTCACGTACACCTTCGCGGCCAGCGCCTGGGCCGACTCGGACGGCAACCTCTCGACCGGCGACACGCAGACCGTCCGCGTCATCGAGCAGGGCACATCGTTCTTCATCGAGCTGTCCGGCGGCATCATGCTGAGCGCCGGCGACTTCCTGCCCGAGCCGCTGCTGCACCTCACCGCCGAGGTGATCCTGGAGATCGACCTGGGACGCAACGCGTTCATCCTCACGTTCCAGGGCCAGATGAAGGTCTACGGGCTCGGCACCATCGGCGCCACCGCCGGCCGCTTCGTGCTGGTCATCGGTGACGAGAGCACCAACCCGATGTACCCGGTGCCGCAGCTGTGGGGCGTTGCTTCGATCGAGACCAACTTCGAGGCGCTCGAACAGTACGGCCTGTACCTCTCCGGGTCGTCCCAGCTCCGGATCAACCTCACCAACGAGGTCAAGACCGAGACACTCACGCTCAAGGGCGTCGGGCCGGGCGGCACGGACCTGACCGAGACCTTCGTCCTGCAGCCGTTCAGCTTCGGCTTCCAGATCGTCGGGCAGGCCATCATCGCGCCCAGCGGCAACGAGCTCATGCGGGTCCAGGGCGGCCTTTACCTCAACATCTCGCTCAACCCGCCGACGCCGTCGCTGGACCTGTTCCTCACCGGCACCCTGTCCTTCGGCTCCGGCTCGGCCCGGCTCGAGTACGGCTCGGTCACCGGCGTGCTCATGATCTCCACCCGCACCACGGGCGGCGCGATCCCCGGCGTGGCCGGCAGCATCCGCGTGTCCAGCGGCGTGGGCATCGGCCTGCCGAACATCGGGTCGCTGTTCTCGGCGTCCGGCTCCGTGTCGGTGATCTTCAACACCACCCTTGTCGAACAGTCGTTCACCGTGCCGACGGCCTTCCTCCCGCTGCTGCTCCCCGGCCAGTCGCCGACGTTCGTCATCCCCGCGGCCCCGCCGGGGCTGGACGGTGCGCCCGATCCCCATGCCACCCCGGCCGTCTACATCAAGGCGATCATCGAGGCCGAACTCACCATCGGCGGCATCTTCACGCTCACCGGCATGATCGCCGTCACGGCAGCCGTCGACCCGTTGGGGTTCGCCTACCTGAAGATCGATGGTGCCGTCGGCACCACGATCCAGTACCTGGGCGCCCTCACCGGCACCATCAACCTCGCCGTCTACGTCGGCACCAGGACCGGCGTGGTCGGCCGCGTCCAGCTCACCCTGGGTGCCAACGCGATCCCGGGGGTCAGCCTCAACGGCCAGTTCCTGCTCGAGATCAACACGTTCACCAGCGCCCAGACCATCCAGTCCTTCGCGCTCGCCACGCGCGAGGTCAACGGCCGCCAGGTGTTCAACGGCTTCCAGCGCGACAGCCTCGACAAGCTGGTCGTGACCAACCAGACCATCGGCGTCGTCGCGGGCTTCCGTCTGGAGTTCGGTGGTCACCTGATCATCAGCAACCTGCTCGACATCGACGGTCACGTCGTGTTCTCCCTGGGCGCGAGCGGCATCACCTTGGTCGTCAACGGCGGCGCCACGCTGCCCGCACTGGGGTCGGTGCGCATCACCGACTCCGGCTTCTCCATCACGAGCAAGGGCCTCGTCGCGCGGATCGACATCGGCCTCGATGCCGGCTTCGGTGGCGGTGTCGGCCTGAACTTCAACGCCTCCGCGCTGCTCGAACTCAACACCACCGGCGCGGATGCGACGCTCGGATCCACCACCGTCGGACCCGGCTTCAAGCTGCGGATCGAGGGAACGATCAGCTTCCTCGGCTTCGCCAAGGGCAGCGGCTTCGCGGAGATCCGCATCGGCGGCGGCGCGTTCGTGATGAAGTTCGGCGTCGCGTTCGACCTGGCGGGGCTGAAGTTCAGCGCCAACGGCGTGGCCGGCATCTACACGTCCCCCAACTGCACCACCGGCCCGTGCGGCCTGGTGATGAGCGTCAGCGTCAGCGCCTCGGCGGATGCGTTCGTCTTCAGCCTCAACGCCTCCGGGACCCTGCAGCTCAACACCACCACGATGCGGCTCGAGGGTGTCGATCCCGGATTCAAGCTGCAGCTCACCGGCTCCGTGACCCTGATCAAGCTGTTCAGCTTCAACGCGGGCTTCACGATCGAGGTCGGGCGGGCCCGCCCCGGCGCCGACTTCCAGGCCGGCGACTGGTACCTGAAGGCCTACGCGAGCCTCGGCTTCTTCGGATTCGATCTCAGCGGCGACATCTTCCTCAGCTCTGACGGCGACTTCAGCCTCAAACTCTCCGGCAACATGCAGCTCGGCGGCAGCTTCATGGGCATCCGGGGCAGCTTCTCGCTCGAGGTGTCCTTCCTCAAGAACGTGGATGCCTGGGGCATCACGTACTACACGATGTTCATCGGCGGTTCCGCGAGCGTCGAGGTGTACTTCGACTTCAAGCTGTTCGAGATCTCCCTGGGGGTCGGCCTCGAACTCTCCGTCAGCGCGGACTCGCGCGACGCGGACATCGACGGCAACGTGCCGCTGAAGTTCAGGATCACCGTCCGGTTCAAGGTGCTGGGCTCCTGGTACTCGCGCAGTGACACGTTCACCATCGGCACCGTGACCTTCCCCGTCGTCCCGTACCTGGCCAGCAACGGCCGCACCGACTACGCGGGCGACGCCGGGACGTCGGGCACCTACCGGAACCTGCGCGCCTGGGAACCCACCGACACCCAGCTGTTCCTCAACGTCGGCGCCGAACCGCAGCGCCTCGCCCGCAACGTCTCCGGCACCGTGGAGAACGAAACGGTGCTCATCGAGCAGCTCGGCGCCCTGGACGGCTACGGGCGGGCCAGGATCAAGGTCACCGCCTTCGGCTACTCGAAGACCTACGACCACGTGAGTCGCGTCTACGGCTACTTCGGCAGCGGCGTCGACGCGGTCACCGTCGACCCGAGCCTCCTGATCCCGGTGGTGCTCGACGGCGGCGCCGGAAACGACGTGATCGTCCTCCACGGTTCGCCCGCCCTGCCTTCCGGGACCCAGGCCAGCGATTCCCTGCTGTGTGCGGTCCACACCCCGGCCAGCCCCGCCACCTTCGCGGGCAGCGTCCTCTGCGGCGGGGACAACGACGACACGATCACTGTCACCAACGCCGCGTCCGCGGTGGTCCAGGGCGGCGGCGGCGCCGACACCATCGGGCAGACGGGCACCGGTGACGTCCGCTTCTACGGCGGCGACGGCAACGACCTCCTCACCGGCAACGCGGCCGCTGCGAAGCTGTACGGCCAGGGCGACAACGACACGCTCCAGGGCGCGGCGGCCCTCTACGACGGCGGCTCCGGCGACGACCTCATCCGCGCGACCGCCGCCGTGTTCCAGAGCAGCGAGGCCACCCCGCTGGTCGGCGGAACCGGCACCGACACACTCGAATTCATCCTCACCGGCGACGGCGACGAGTACACGGTCAGCAACCCGTCGACCGGCGTGCTCACGCACCTCCTCGGGTCGGCCTCGAAGAACTCGTCGGGCATCGAGAAGCTCGTCGTCGACGCCGGCGCGGGCTCCGACCGGGTCACCCTGGACCACATCACGGGCAACGCCTCCGGCCTCACCGACATCGACATCGCGCTCGGCACCGGCGGCACGGACGTCATCAACGTCCTCGGCTCGGTCACGGGCGCCGACACGTTCACCATCGGCACCCTCGCCTCGCCGACCCGCACCACCGTCACGCGCGGCGGTCCCGGCGGGTACACCGTGCGGATCTCCGGCGGCGTGCGCGCGCAGGGCGACGCCCTCATCGTCGACGCGCGCGGCGGCGACGACACCATCGACGCGTCCGCGACCACGGCGGACCAGCTCGCGCTCACCCTCATCGGCGGCAGCGGCGGCGATCGGGTCATTGGCTCGCGTTACGACGACATCCTGGATCTCGGCTCGGGCGACGACACCGCCACCGGCGGCCTCGGCCGCGACACCTTCATCGACACCGGCGGCACCAACACCCTCGTCGAGTCGTTCGAGGGCGTCGATTTCGGGCTCTACGACAACCTGTTCGTCGTCGGGCTGGCGGTCGGGCTCAACTTCGGCGTCGGCTCCGTCGCCGAGACCCTGCACGACATCTTCGCCATCGCGCGCCTGACCTCCACCGGCAACCGCGCCACGACCATGCTCGTCGGCGACTTCGACGGCACCGTCACCGTGGCCGGCCTCGCCCTCACCGCCGACCCGTGGACCGGCACCGCCCACCTCGACGCCGGCCCCGGCGACGACCTGGTGCGCGTCGAACTCACGCGCTCCACCGGACTCGCCATCCACGTCTTCGACACCTCCGGCAGCGACCGCCTCGTCGTCCTGGGCACCACGGCGCCCGACGACCTGATCCTCGACGTCGTCGCCGCGCCGCCGACCGAGACGTTCGCCAACCGGATCCGCCGCGTGTCCTTCAACTCGGCGGGCGATATGGCCCTCCTGGGCACCGTCACCCACTCCGGCGTCGAGTCGGTCGAGGTCAACACGCTCACCGGCGGCGACCGCGTCGCCGTCCAGGCGCTGCAGGTGGAGACACTGATCGGCACCGGAGAACACACCGACCGGATCGCCGTCGGCTCCCACGCCGCGGGCAGCGGCACCACCAACGTTGTGTGGACCAACACCGGCGGCACCGTCAACGCGATCGACGCCAAGCTCACCGTCGTCGGCGGCACCGGTCCCGGCTCGGTCACCGGCAACGACCTGCTGGCCGTCGATGACACCGGCGACACCGCCGCCGACACCGGCGCCCTGACGTCCACGGCGATCACCGGCCTCGGCATGGCCATCGGCATCACCTACAGCGGGTTCGAACTGCTCACGGTCGACCTCGGTTCCGGCGCGGACACGTTCACGATCCACTCCACCCACGCCGGCAACACGGCCCTCACCACGCACGCCGTCAACACGCCGAACGCGGCCGGCGACGGCGGCGACACCGTCATCGTGCGCAGCGTCTCCGGCGTCACCTCCGTGGCCACCGGCGCGGGCGACGACACCGTGCGGGTCTCCTCGACGCTCACCGGCATCGGCGGCAACCTCGTCGGTGTCGCGGCACCCCTCAGCATCAACGGCGGCAGCGGCACCAACGACCGCCTCCACCTCGACGACGCGGGGACGACCTCCGATCGCATCGGCGTGCTCACCGGCACCAGCGTCTCCGGCCTCGGCATGACCGGCGGGGCACCGAAGCCCAGCCTCGTCCAGGTCGTCAGCGTCCTCGGCGCCACCGACGGACGCTTCGCACTCGTCGTCGCCGGCCTGGGCACCACGGGGCAGCTCGCCTTCGACACCTCCGCCGTCCGGATGCAACAGCTCCTCGAATCACTCGTCGGAGCGGGGAACGTCCTGGTCAGCAAGGCCGGCGGACGGTGGACCGTCGCGTGGACCGGTGCCCTCGCGGGCGTGGCCGGCTGGATCCACACCCTCTCCGTCGTCCCGGTGATCGGCCACGCCCTGACCGGCTCGGGCGGCACCACCGCCGTCCTCGCGATGACGGACGGGCGCGTCGCCTACGCCCTGTTCGAGACCCTCGACCTGTCCCTGGGCTCCGGCTCGGACGTCCTCAACGTCGACGGCACACACGCCCACGCCACCGCCGTCCATGCCGGCGCCGGTGACGACCGCGTCAACGTCGAGGCCCTGTCCGGCACCACCAGGATCGAGGGCCAGGCGGGTGACGACTGGCTGCTCGTCAACCCGGTCGCCGGCCCGGCCACGAACGCCATGGACGGACAGCGCCTGACGCTCGACGGCGGCGCGAACTCCGACACCTACGTCGTGGAGATGTTCGGCGTCGGCAACAGCCGCATCGACGTCGTCGACGTCACCGGCGGCGGCACCAACCTCCTCGGCGTGGGCGGGTCCTCCGGTGCGGACACCTTCCTGCTGCGCCGCGGCATGATCGCCCAGCTGTCGGCCCTGAGCGGCACCTTCTTCACCGCGGCCGAGATCGTCTCCTACGGCCCCAGCATCACGGGCGGCGTCGTCCTCGACGGCCGCGCGGGTGACGACACGTTTGCCTTCGACGACACCTCGTCCATCCTCACCGTCATCGGAGGCGCGGGCGACGACACCTTCCGCTTCGGCCAGCTGTACACGAACTACACCATCACGACGCCAGCGGCCGGCAGCCTGCAGGAGCACCTCGGCTTCGACGACTTCTCGATGCCCGAGCTGGAGACTGACGGCGACTTCGAGGACGTGTTCTTCGACTCCAGCCGCGGCTGGCTCACCAACGGCGTCTCCCACACCGCCTACGTCTACGGCGGCGAGGGCAACGACCGGTTCGACGTGTTCCGCAACGTCGCCACGCTGCACCTGTTCGGCGAGGCCGGCGACGACACCTTCATCGTGCGCTCGTTCATCTCCGAGTCCCAGGCCGCGCTGCTCAACGCCGGCGCCGGGAGCGACTACATCGAGTACGCCGCCAATGCCCCGGTCAACATCGACGGCGGCGACGGAGACGACATCGTCATCGTCATCGGCACGGAGGCGCCGGACGTCTACGTCATCACCGCCGACGGCGTCTTCGGCGCCGGCCGCGTCATCCGCTTCATCAACGTCGAGCGGGTCTCCGTCTACGGCATGGAGGGCGACGACGTCTTCCAGGTGCTGTCCACCAACCCGGCCATCCAGCTCACCCTCTACGGAGGGCTCGGCTCCGACCGCGTCGAGGTGGGCGGCCAGGCTCCGTACGTCCAGGCCAACGACCTGCTCGGACACACGGGTCTCGTCCGGCACTCGGTGGAGAGCACCGTGGGCTCGTGGAGTGGCGTGCCCGTCGACGGCATCGCGGCCGAGATCATGGACGACGACGAACCCACCGTGGTGCTCGCCCCCGTGGGCGGTTCACTCGTCCTCCTCGAGGGCGGCGCCTCGGGCCAGGTGTCCGTGCGGCTCACCTTCGCGCCCGCCCAGACCGTGACGGTGACCCTCACCGGCCCGCCGGTCAACCCGCTGTCGTCCAGCCGGGCCCGAGGGATCGAGTTCTGGAACGGCAGCGCCTGGCAGACCTCCATCACGCTGACCTTCCTCGCCGGCGACACCGCGAAGCGCCTCATCACCGTGCGGGCCACCGCCGACCTGGCCGGCGAGGGCGAGCGGATGCACGGCATCGATGCCATCGTGGCCGGCGGCAGCTACGCGCGTGCCTTGGTGGCCACCCTGTTCGTCCGCGTCCTCGACGACGACGCACCTGCGGTCAACGTCGTCGTGCCCGACGGCGGCGTCCGTGTCGTCGAGCCGAGCGCCGGCGTCGGCGGCGCCACCGCGACCTACACGGTGAGCCTCACCCGTGCGCCATCCGGTTCGGTGTCGGTGCTCGTGACTGCCCCGGCCGGCCTGAAGCTGTCGCTCAACGGCACGGACTGGTCCCAGTCGCTGACGCTGTACTTCTCCACGGTCGGCTCCCGCACGCTCCAGGTCCGCGCGGACGACGACTCGGCCGTCGAGGGCACGCAGGTCGCGCGGATCACCGCGACGATCACCTCGGTCGACGCCCTCTCCGGCACCGTCACCGGGCCCGGCGGGCTCCCCAGCGAGATCGCGGTCTCGACGCCGCTGACACCCGGCACCCTCAGGGGACACCTCGTGGCGGTCACCGACGGCTTCGGCGACGTGCACGTGCGGCGGATCTGGAACAACACCGCCAGCATGATCGAGATCGAGGGTGAGTGGAGCAGCGTCCCCGTGGCAGGCGCCACGTTCGTCGTGCTCGGCTACACCGATGCGTCGGTCAACACCATCGGGATCGCGGTCGCGCCCGTCACCGTCATCGTGCACGACGGCGACATCCCCGGCGTCGTCATCGCCCCCGAGGGCGGTCCGATCCGGCTCGTCGAGGGCGCGGTCACCGACCAGTTCGGGGCCACCGGCACGTACACCGTGCGCTTGACGATGGCGCCGTCCGCGAACGTCACCGTGACGCTCACCGCGCTCGCGACCCGGACCCTCAGCGCCACCGGGACCTGCGGCCACGGCGCGGGCGGCTGCACCACCTTCCCGCAGGTGGAGTTCCAGGACGGGGCCGCGTGGGTCGGGACCCTCACGCTCACCTTCACCCCGACCGACTGGCACGCCGCGCAGACCGTGACGATCCGCGCCCTCCCGGACACCCGCGTCGACGGCAGCCTCGTGCAGGAGTTCGCCGACTCCGCCCGCCGCACGCACCTGATCCAGGGTCCGTTGTTCGTCTCCGGTGGCGACGACCCCACCCCGCCCGAGGCGCTCGATCTCTCGACCTACCTGCCCATCGCGATGCCGGGCGAGACCTCGGGTCACCCGCTGGGCATCACCGCCAGCACCGCACAGGCCATCGAGACCGCCCAGGTCGACACGCTGATCGTCCACAACGAGGACAGCCCGGCCGACGAGACCGGCACCCTGACCTCCACCCGCATCACCGGGCTCGGCATGGCGCCCACCGGCATCGAGTACACGCTGTTCGAGGACCTGCAGATCCTGCTCGGCTACGGCGACGACACCTTCACCGTCGAGACCACCCACGCCGGCACCACGACGATCAACGCCGGCCTCGGCAGCGACATGATCACCGTGCTCACCATCGACGGTCACACCCGGATCATCGGCGGGCCGGACGCGCTCGGCCTCGGCCGCCTCGACGACGACACCTTCACCGTCGGCACCGCGTCCGGTCTGCTCGACCTGCTGCGCGCGCTGCTCGTCCTCGAGGGCGGCGTCGGGACCGACGTGGCGACCCTGCGTGACTTCGGCGACGACAACCACAACCTCGGCTGGCTCACCCAGGACACCGTCACCGGGCTCGACATGGCACCGCGCCCCGGCGTCGACGAGGTCGGCCGTCCGCTCGACCGCCTGTACTCCGTCACCCCGCTGGCCGGAGCCACCCAGTTCACGATCCTGCTGTCGCAGGTCGTCGGCGGTGCGGCCAGCGGCATCGGCGCGGTGACCTTCGCCGTGACCACCGCCGCCGACCAGGTCCGCGCCGCGCTCCAGGCCCTCCTGTTCCCGCCGAATCCCGGATTCGCCGGCTCGTGTGGCCTCGACGACAAGAGCGCCTGCTCGCTCAGCGTCTACGTGTGGAAGGTCGGGGGTTCGTTCCTCATCGGCTTCCGCGGCGAGGTCAACGAGTCCACCACCCTGCCGATCACCATCCAGCTCACCGCGCTCGGGGCCGGAGCGGCCGCCGTCGACGCCGACTCCCGCGCCGGCATCCGCTACCTCGGGCTCGAGACGCTGACCCTGCAACTCGGCTCCGGCTCGGACGTCCTCAACGTCCGCGGCACGCTTCCGGTCACCAACGTCTCCTTCGGGGACGGCAACGACCGCGTGTACATCTCCTCGCGCGCCGACGTCGGCCTCGCCGAGACGCCCCAGTTCCTCGCCGGCCACCTCGACGACATCGCCGGCACGCTCAACCTCGACCTCGGCACGGGACGGCACACCCTGCTGCTGAGCGACGAGGGCGCCGGCGCAGGCGACTCGAACGTGCTCATCACCGACGTGGTCGCCGCGGCCCGCGCCCGCGACGCCGCGCTGGCCACCACCGGCGAGATCTTCGTCGTCGGGCTGGCACCCGCAGGCATCTCGTGGGCTGCGGCGGCCACCGGTACCTTCGCCGACGGCATCCGCATCTGGACCTCGGGGCTCGCCGACACCGTCGTCATCGACGGCACCCACGAGCGCGCCGGCGTCCGCACCACCACTTGGCTCAACACCGGGCTCGGCAACGACCACGTGACCGTCACCTTGGCCGCGGGGCAGGACGGTTTCTTCGTCCTCAACACCCAAGGTGCGTTCGACACCGTCATCGGCCTCGGCCCCGTCACCGATCTGCGCGAGGGCGACGAGCCGGTCGCCGCCGACCGGGTCGTTCAGGTCAGGATCAACGGCGTCACCATCGACCCGAGCCGATCCAGCATCGACCCGTTGCGCGACCTCGTGGGCCTGTTCGACTCCTACCTGCCCGGTGACAGTGCCGTCGTGACGATCCGCCTCGTCAGCACCGTCGTCCAGAGCGCCGGCTCCTTCGGCCTCGGCACGCTCGACGGCCTCGTCGGGTACCGAGTCTGGGTCAACGGCCGCCTGCTCGACGTGCGCGACGTGACGCTGACGGGCACCACCCTCACGTTCGCGGCCCCGGCACAGCGCGACGGCTCGGCCGCCCACGTCGTCGTCGAGGTCACCCGTGAGGTGACCCGGACGATCACGCTCACCGCACTCGGCGACGACGACACCGTCGTCGGCACAGGCTCGACGCGTCCGCTGATCATCTTCGGCGGCCAGGGCGACGACGACATCCGCGGTGGCCAGGGCCAGGACGTCATCTTCGGCGACCGTGGCGTCGTGCGGTGGTACGACGGCCAGACACTGGTCGCGCAGTCCGGGCACGGTGGCGTCGACGACTTCACCGACGGCGTGGCCCGGCCCGCGCTGGTCATCACGGTCCGCGACAACAGCATCGGAGGCGCCGACACCATCCGCGGCCTCGACGGGGAGGACGTCCTCATCGGCGGCAGCGCGGGCGACCGGATGGACGGCGGAGATGCCCGCGACCTCATCTTCGGCGACAACGTGCTCCTCGACCGCCGCGCCACCCTGGACAACCACACCAACCCGCGGTTCCGGGTTCTCAGCGGTACGCAGATCTACTCCACCGCCGGCGGCCCCACGAACGGAGCCTCCCAGATCACCGGCGCTTGGCAGAACGACCCGGCCGGTGCCACGGCCTGGAGCGACTTCCGGATCACGCTGCTCGACCACGCCGACGACACGGCGGCCGACCTCTTCGGCGACGACCACATCGCCGGCGGCGCGCATGACGACGTGATCTTCGGCCAGCTGGGCAACGACGTCGTCCAGGGCGACGGCTCCATCGACCTCGTTGTCCGCGCGTCCCGCAGTTCGGCCGGTGACCTCGTCGTTGCGCCTTCCGTCGAGGCGGCCTCTGACGGCGACGACTACATCGAGGGCGGCGGCGGCAGGGACGTCATCTTCGGCAACCTCGGCCGCGACGACATCATCGGCGGCAGCTCCAACCTCTTCTCCCTCACTCTGACGAGCCAGCGCCCGGACGAGGCCGACCTCATCTTCGGCGGTGCGGGCACCCGCATCGACCGCAACGAAGACACGCCCGGCCACGGCCGCGACTCCGACACCATCGTGGGCGACAACGGGAACATCCATCGGATCGTCAGCGTCTCGACGACGGGTGTGATCACCTACCGCACCTTCAACTACGACACCTACCGCGGCCCCGCGAACGAGCGGCTCATCCCGCGCGCCGTCGACCTGCTCGACTACACCCCCGGTGGCCCGGACTTCGACCCCGCGGCGGTCACGAGGGACATCTACGGCGCCGACGAGGTGCACGGCGAGGCCGGAGACGACACCGTCCACACGGGTGGCGGCAACGACGCGATCTTCGGCGACGCCGGCGACGACGACCTCATCGGCGGCTGGGGCCACGACTGGATCTCCGGTGGCACCGGTGTCGACGGCATCCTCGGCGACGACGGCCGCATCTTCACCGCTCGCAACGGCACAGCGGAGCCCCTGAACGGCATCGCGGCCACCACGCAGGTCGAGATCGCCACACCGGGCCGCGTCCAGGTCGCGACCCTGTACCCGACCGGCAAGCTCAACAAGGCCGTCGACCTCACCCCGTTCGCCGCCGACGGCGACTGGGCCAACCCGCTCAACGTCATCGCGTACGCCAACGACATCGTCTTCGGCGGTTGGGACGACGACTTCATCCACGGCGGCTCCGGCGACGACGCGATCTCCGGCGCCGAGGCGCTGGTCGAGGGCTACGGCGTGGGCCGCATCCGCAGCGACTTCACCCGCCCGTTCAACGACGGCAGGCTCCTCGGCTTCGACACCGTGTCCGGCACGTTCGCGCTGTACGACGAGTACGACCCGATGGTGAAGGTCATGCTCGGCGGCGGCGAGTGGTTCCTCAACTTCTCGCACCTCGACGGACGACCCGTGGATGGCGGCGTCTTCACCGACGGCAACGACGCGATCTTCGGCGACCATGGCAACGACTGGCTCGTCGGCGGCACCGGTCGCGACACCCTGTGGGGAGGCTGGGGCAACGACCTCCTGAACGCCGACGACGTGCTCACCACCAACCTCGGCCTCAACGACGCCCCCGACACGCACACCACCTACGAGGATCGGGTGGTCGGCGGTGCCGGGCTCGACGTCCTGATCGGCAACACCGGCGGCGACCGCCTGATCGACTGGGTGGGGGAGTTCAACAGCTACCTGGTCCCGTTCGCCCCCTTCGGCCTCGGCACGGTCAGCAGGCAGGTGCCCCCGGGCCTGTTCGACTTCCTCTACCAGTTGTCGGCCGCCCAGGGCGCGGACTTCACCGTCGCGCAACTCGCCGGCGAGATGAGCGCGGCGCGCCACGGCGAGCCGTATGGAGAGATCGGCCTCGTCACCCAGCAGGACGACTTCTGGCAGCGCCAGACCGGCGGCCCGCGCGACCCGCAGCCCGGCAACGTGCCCGGCGGCCAGCGAGACGTGCTGCGCAGTGCGGACTTCAACACCGGCGCGCAGGCGTTCTTCGCCGACTCGGGCGTGTTCACGGTGCAGGGTGGGACCCTCACCGTGACCGCCACGTCCAACACCGGCGACGCGGCGGCTGTGTACTACATCGACGAGTACCTGCCGGTCTACTACGAGATCCACGCGCAGGTGTACCTGACGAAGCCGACGGCGGGCTGGAAGGCCAACGCCTACGTCATCTTCGACTACTTCGCCCCCGACGACTTCAGGTTCGCCGGCGTCGACCAGTCCACCAACAAGCTGGTCATGGGACGGCGCACCCGCGCGGGGTGGATCGTCGACGTCCAGGCCAGCGTCTCCGGCGGTGTGAAGCACAACACGTGGTACGCGATGCTCGTGGCCATCAACGGGACGACGGTCGTCGTCCAACTGGGCGGCGTGGTCGCCTTCACGCACACCTTCGAGCCGCGCATCATCGACGGTGTCGCCGTGTCGCTCAACAGGGGCTTCGTCGGCGTCGCGTCCAACCAGGCGCGCGGGAGGTTCGACAACGTCTCCGTGGCCGTCCTCCCGCCCCAGGTGACCTACGACCGGTCGACGGCCCTGTCCTCCTCGACCGGCCCGCTGGACCCGCCCAGCAGCGGCACCTGGACCCAAGGTGCCCAGGGCTACACCGGCACCGGGACCGCGAGCGAGGACGCGCTGGTTCTCGCCGACCTGGGCGGACCGCTGAGCTCCACCTCGTGGCTCGAGGTCACGGTTTCGGTCCGGACGGGCTCGGTGGCGGGGATCGCCTTCGACGCCCACAGCACCGGTGAGTTCAAGTTCGTCGCCGTCGACGTGGTCGGACAACGCGTCCTGCTGGGCCACCTGGACCCGCGGCGGGGCTGGGTGGTCGACGCGTCGGCGCGCTGGGCGCTGTCGTCCACCGAGCTCCACACCCTGGTGTTGACCCTGAAGGGTGCGTCAGCCGGCCTTCAGGTGAACGGGCGGTTCGCGGTCAGCTTCGGCTTCAACGGTGGGCTCGTCGACGGTCGGTTCGGCCTGTTCGGACGCGCGGGGGCCGCGACGTTCGCCACCCTCCGGATCCGGTCGGACGACACGTCGCTCGCCTCCGTGGAGGCCACGCTGCGATCGTCCTCCGTCGGCGGGGACACGCTGGCCGTGACGGTCACGCAGGACCAAGTGGCGGCCGCGGCGGCCGAAGCACGGGAGTACTGGATCGCCCAAGGGGCTTCCGCCGACCTGCTCGCCGCCGTCACGTTCTCGGTGGCCCACCTCGACGGCGACCTGCTGGCCCGGGTCGACGGCACCGCGGTCACCATCGACGCGGACGCCGCGGGCTGGGGCTGGGCGAGGTTCGACCTCGTCGCGGCCCTGATCCACGAGCTCGGCCATGTCCTGGGCCTGGGCCACACCGATGACGGCGTCATGGCCGAGTACGTCTCACCCACCCCCGGCCCCGGCCCGGCGACCCCTGGGTCGCCGGGCCGCCGCGGCCCGGCGCGGCCCGGTGGCGGGGTCTCGGCCACGCCCCATGGTGCGGTGTAGCTTGCTCGCCATGAGGACCCCCCGACGGTCGACCGCCGCCTCGCTCGTCGCTGCATGCCTCCTTCTGGCGGGCTGCGCCACCCCCAGCGCCTCCTCGCCGTCACCCACCCCCACCCCGTGGTCGGCGCAGGCGTGTCGTGCGGTGGCGACCGAGGTGGGAGCCGCCCTGCAGCGACTGGTCGACCCGTACAACATCGCGGCCCCGTCCGTCCTCCTGCCCTCGGCGCGGCCCTTCGAATCCGAGGGCACGACCGACGTCACCGCCGCACTGGACGCCGCCGCCCGCGCCATCTCCGAACACGGCTGCCCGGCCGCGGACGTCCAGACGGAGGTCGGCCGGGCCCTGGGCGCGGTCGAGGCGCGGGGCCCCGTCGGTGAAGCCGTCCGGGACAGGGTGCTCGCCGGCATCGAGGGCCGGATCGCCGGTGGTTCCGCCGAGCGCACGGTCACCCCGGGCGACGACCTGGCCGAGGCGCTGGCCGAGGCGCCCGCGGGAGCGACCCTCCTCCTGGAGGCGGGGGAGTACCGGCTGTCGTCCGCACTGGTCCTGCTGGACGCCGTGACCATCCGTGGCGCCGGTCGGGACGCCACGGTCCTGGCCTCCAGCGCCCATCAGGCGTCGATCCTCGTCGTCGCCGACAAGCCCGTCCGCATCGCGGACCTGGCACTGGCCCGGGATCCGGGATCCCTCGGCTCCGGCATCGTGGCCGGCGGGGAGGCGTCCCTCGTGCTGGACGGCGTCAGGCTCACCGGGGCGCGGCGCGGCCAGGATCAGGGCGGTGCGGGTGTCCTGCTGGCGGACGCCGGGGCCCGGGCAGCGGGGCGCGGCACCACCCTCCAGGCGGACGCCGTGGAGTTCCGCGACAACGACTGGGCGGGGCTGGCGGTGACGGGGGCACACCGCGTCAGCGTGCTGGACGCCACCTTCGCCGGGAACGGTCAGTGCGGGGTGTGCTTCTTCGACTCCGCATCCGGATCCATCCGCGACTCGACGTTCACCGACAACCTCGTCGGCCTGGCCATCACGGGCGGTGCCACCCCCCAGGTGGCGAGCAGCACCGTCACCGGGGGAGAGGTCGGGTTGCAGGCGGACGGGGACGCCGCCGCCACCGTGGACGGGCTCCGGATCGAGCGCGCGACGCGCGCGGCGGTCATCGTCACGGGCGCTGCGACGGGGGCCATCGCGCGCACCACCTGCGACTCCGTCCCCTTCGGCATCGTCGTCGGTGACAAGGCGGCGCCCACCCTGACCGACAACACCTGCACCCTCGTCCGCGGCACCTGACGGGTTGGGCCGGATACGGCGCCCGGAGGCGGGCCTTCTTCCCGACGGGCCTCCCACGCCTCACACCATGACGCACGATGGGTTCATCGGTGTGGTTCAATCAGCGGGTCGGCAACCTTGGATCTCGACAGTGAAGAGAGGTGTCCATGAGCGGAACCGCGGCGTCCACAAAGGTGTGGCGACGGATCGGCGTCCACGCGCGAGAGGCTCTGTTGCGTTCGTTGAACCCCGTGGAGTTGCGCACCATCCTGGCCGACGTGGCCCGTACCCGGGCCGCCGACCAGACCGCTGCCGACCTCATCAAGCGGTGGCGCGAGGACCGGCTCCTCATGCCGAGCCTGCTCGATCCGCGCGAGTACCTCCCGGTGACCTCGGCGCTGTGGGAGTCCGTACCCGCGGAGTTCATCGGGGTCACCCTCAGCCAGCTCACGTCGCTGGGTACGGGCATCAACCTCGGTGGGCGGGGCCAGAACCGCGTCGTGACGACCATGCGCGGCTCGGAGGTCCTCGCGGATCCCGCCCACGGGTTGGCGCTCGAGGCGTCCCGCCGTCGTCGCAACGGACACTCTCGCGTCCACCTCGCCACACACGCCCGCTGCACCCACGCCTGGGACCAGAGTGAGGAGTCCTCGCACGAGCTGCGCTTCTCGCTGGTCTCCAGCTCTCCGGACGGCGGCGGCCTGAGCACCGAGGCCGACCTCCTGGACCTGCACCTGGACTACTGGCGCGAGGTGATCGGGAAGCTGGTTCCGAGGGGCCGCATCGAGCTGACCGTCTGGGACAGCACCTTGGCCGGCCTCGTCGACTCCCGCGGTACGCGCGACGGCATCATCGTGGTCGAGGGGTCCTCGGACGAGCGTCGTCCGTGGCGGAACCCCTACACCACGGCCGCGTTCCGGCTCATCGTCGACGGCGAGGAGCCCACCGAACTCGGCGACGGCGGCTTCGTCACCTGGACCCAGTCGCTCACCCGGAACCGCAAGGACCGCTGCCTGGTCTCGGGCATCAGCGTGGACGCGTTGGTTCCGCACACCTGGCGCGACGAGCACGCCGAGTAGGCGTCCGAGGGGTGGCTCGGGGCTTCCCTGCCCGACCGCCCTCCGTCACGCTGGGCCTGCCGACCCCCACGAAGGAGTGCCCATGTCCCGGCAACACGACCGTGTCGACCCCGAATCGCTGGTCAACCTGAAGGCGTTCTTGGCGGCCCTCCCCGGTGGCTTCAACGCCATCCCCGACATCGTCGCCCGCCGCGCGGCGTCCGCCCACCTCAGCGCCGCCACACGCGAGGCGGCCGGCGGGCCGGACCCGTCGGTCTCCCGGGAGGATCGCAGCGTGCCGGGGCACGACGGTGATCCCGAGGTGGACGTCCGGATCTACCGTCCGGTGGACGCCGAGGCCGGCTCGCTCCTGCCCGGCATCTTCTTCATCCACGGGGGCGGCATGATCATGGGCGACCTCGACGGTGAGGACGCCATGGCCGCGCGGTACGCCCGTGAGGTGGGCGCCGTTGTCGTGTCCGCGGGCTACCGCAAGGCCCCCGAGCACCCGCACCCGGCCCAGTCGCGTGACTGCTGGGCGGGTCTGACCTGGATGTCCGCGCACGCCGAGGAACTCGGCTACGACCCCGACCGGTTGGTCATCGTCGGCGGTTCGGCGGGCGGGAACCTCACGCTGGCGACCGCGCTGCGCGCGCGCGACGAGGGCGGTCCGGCGTTCCGGCTGATCCTGGCCGCCTACCCGATGCTCGACCCCTCGAACACCACGCCCGCGAGCCGGGCCGTCACCGAGGTGGGCATCTGGGATCGCGCCGGCAACATCGAGGCCTGGGAGTGGTTCCTGGCCGGCGCCGAGCCCGACAAGTACGCCTCCCCCCTGCTCGAGACCGACTGGAGCGGCCTGGCGCCGGTCTTCATCGACGTCGGCACCGAGGACATGTTCCGCGACGAGGACATCGCGCTGGTCGCCGCGTTGGCCCAGCAGGGCAACCCCGTCGAGTTCCACCTCTACCCGGGCGCGTACCACGCCTCCGAGGTGATCGCCCCGGAGGCCCAGCTGTCCCAGCGCATCATCGCGAACCGACTGGACGCCGTCCGGCGCGCGGTCGCCGGCTGAACAGCTCTTCGCCTACGCGGCCAGCCAGGCCGCGTAGGCGTCGAAGTCGTAGGGACGGCCGAGGAACTCCTCGACGAGGTCGGCGGCGTCCTTGGTGCCGCCCTGCGCCAACACGATGTCGCGGTAGCGGGTCGCGGCCCGGGCATCGAACAGGTCGTCGGGGTCGAAGGCCGAGAACATGTCCTTCGCGATGACCAGCGACCACATGTACGTGTAGTAGCCGGAGCTGTAGCCGTCCAGGTGTCCGAAGGAGGTGGGCATGCACGTGCCCTCGACGTAGGGGAACATCGAGTACTGCTCCTGGAGTTCCCTGGTCCGGGCGACGAGGTCAGCGGGGTTCTCGAGGTGGAGCCGATACGACAGGGCCGCGTAGAACATCTGGGTCCGGGCGAAGAAGCCCTTGCCGAAGTCGTCCGCGGCACGCATGCGGTCGACCAGGTCCGCAGGGATGGCCTCCCCGTCCGCGTTCGTCGCGAACGACCCGAGGACGTCGGCGTCCCAGGCCCACTCCTCCAGCATCTGGCTGGGGGCCTCGACGAAGTCCCACTCGGTGGCGACCCCCGAGAACTCCGCCCAGTGCTGGTGGCCGCCCACGAGGTGGTGCACGAGGTGACCGAACTCGTGGAACAACGTCACCACGTCGCTGTGCTCCATCAAGCCCGTCGGGAGGTTGCACACGAGCGTGCCCTCGGGCAGCTGGCGGCCGGCGACGCCGTTCATCAGCGTGAACTGGGCGGCATGCTTGAACTTGCCCTCGCGGGGGTGCAGGTCGAGGTAGATCCGGCCCTGCGGGGCGCCGTCCGACGTGCGCGTGACGTCGTAAGCAGTCACGGACTCGTGCCACACCGGCACGTCCACGGGCGTGTAGGTCAGCCCGAACAGTCGTCCGGTCACCGCCAGCAGGCCGGCACGGACCTTGCCGAACTCGAAGTACGTCCGGACGCGCTGGGCGTCCACGTCGAGCTGTTCCTTGCGGTGGAGTTCGGCGTAGTGGGCGGTGTCCCACGACTGGACGCGCTGGGCGTCGGGCCGGTCCTGGCGCAGGCGCTCCAGCAGGACGGCGACGTCGCGCCGCGCCGGCTCCAGGGCGGCGTCCGCGATCTTGTCGATGAACGCGCCGATCGCGTCACCCGACTTGATCATCTTCACCTCGGCGTCGAAGTCGGGGAACGAGGCGTACCCCAGCAGCGTCGCGAGCTCCGCCCGCAGGGCGAAGATCTCGTGCAGGACGTCGACGTTGTCGGGGTAGCCGATCGTCAGGGACGCCACCAGGAGATCGCGGCGGGCCCTCTCGTCGTGCGCGAAGGTGCGGAACGGGACGGCATCGGGGTAATCCGTGGTGATCGTGACGAGGCCGTCGTCGCCGACGGGGTGGGCATCGATCCAGTCCTGGGGGAGGCCGGCGAGTTGGTCGGGGGTGACCTTGATCGAGCGCGTGCCCTCGCGGATCGTCCGTGCGAAGGACTGGCCGAGCACCGTCAGCCGGTCGCGGATCTCCTTGATGCGCGCACGGGTCGGTTCGTCGGCGGCCACGCCCGAACGGCGGAAGGCCCTGAGGGTCTTCACGAGCAGCCGGGAGGCCTGCTCGTCGAGCCCCGCCGGGTCGAGGGCGGCGAAGACCGCGTAGAGCTCGGTGTCCAGGCCGATCTCGGTGGACAGCTTGCGGGCCTCCAGCGCAGCGCGCTCGGCGGCGGCCCGGACCTCGGCGTCCGGATGGACCTCGCTGAACAACTCCGCCGGTGCGGTGGTGCCCAGGGCGATGTCGATCCCGTTCCAGGCCTCCAGGGTCGCGAGTGCCGTGCTGGGCGGATTCGACTTGAGCGCTTCGACACGCGCGCGGGCGTCCGTCAGGGCGGCCTCGGAGGTGGAGACGACCCACGGGAGGTAGGCGTCTGCGGGGGGCAGGGACAGCGGCGTGGGTTCGGGCATGCGGGCCAGCCTAGCCAGCCCCTGATGCATTTCCGGGTGGAGAAACCCCAAGAATTCTCGGGGTTCCTCCACCCGGAAATGCATCAGGGGGGCCCCCTATCCCGTGATGTCGAAGGCGGCCATCCGCTGCTTGTCGCGCTGGGTGCCGGACTCCTGCAGCGCGAGGAGCTCGGCGTAGATGCCGTCCGTGGTGGCGAGCTGCGCCGGGGTGCCGACCTCGTCGATGCGTCCGTCGCGCAGGGTGATGATGCGGTCGACCGTGCTGATGGTGGACAGGCGGTGGGCGATGATGATGCTCGTCCGGTGGGCCATGAGCTCCTCGAGACCGGCCTGCACCAGGCGCTCGGAGCGCGAGTCGAGGGCCGAGGTCGCTTCGTCGAGCACGAGCAGGGGGGCGTCCTTGAGCATGGCGCGGGCGACGGCGATGCGCTGCTTCTGACCGCCGGACAGCTTCACCCCGCGCTCGCCGATCATCGTGTCGAAGCCGTCCGCGAGACGCGCGATGAACTCGTACGCGTTGGCGCGCCGTGCGGCCTGCTCGAGTTCGGCGTCGGTCGCGCCCGGACGGCCGTAGGCGAGGTTCTCGCGGACGGACCCGGAGAACAGCGATGCGTCCTGGAACACGACACCGATCTGCGCGCGCACCTGCGCCAGCGGAGCCGTCGCCGTGTCCGTGCCCTCGATGGAGATCGCGCCCGAGTCGGGGCGGTAGAGGCCCAGCAGCAGGTTCACCAGGGTCGTCTTGCCGCCGCCGGACTCACTCACCAGCGCCACGCGCTCGCCACGCGCGACCTCGAACGTGATGTCGTGCAACACCTCCGCGTCGGAGTCGTAGCCGAAGCTGACGTGCTCGAACGCGATCATGGCGGCGTCCGGCACGACCGGCCAAGCCCCGTAGGGCCGGCTGTCGGCACCGGAACCGCCGGCCGGCGTCGAGGTCGTCAGCGAGAGGTCGGGCGAGCGGACGGGACCCACGGCGGCCATGGGTTCGGGGATCTCGTCCATGACCTCGAAGTAGCTCTTCGAGCCCGCGATGGCGTGCTGCGAGGAGTCCACGAGGAAGCTCATCATGGTGACCGGCGTCCGCGCCATCGCCACCAGCTGGATCAGCAGGACCATGTCGCCCAGGCTGAACGCGCCAGCGGCGGTCTGGGCGAAGATGATCAGGTAGATGCCGAAGAAGATGACGTTGAGGGAGCCGCGACGGGCGACGTCCATGCGGTGCCACCAGGACGACTGGATCCGCGTCGTCGCGACGGCGCGGCGGTAGTGGTCGTCGAAGGTGTCCAGTTCGGAACGCTCGCGCACGAAGCTCTTGGTGACCTTGATCTGCCCGATGACCTCGGCGAACCGGCCGCCCGCGGAGTCCAGCTCGGCGTTCTTCTCCCCCTCGAGCGCCTGCCAGCGCCGCGACGTGAGCGCCGTCAACCACGTGAACAGCGGGTAGATCACCAGCAGGAGCAACGCCAGCGGCCACGAGTAGAAGAGGGAGATGCCGAGCACCGCGAAGACCGTGATGAGCGTGGGGAAGAAGTTGTTGCTGAACATCTGCACGAACTGGGTCACCTCGGTGATCGAGCGGTGCAGCTTGTTGATGACCGTACCGGTGAGCTCGCCGTCGAAGTAGCGCTGGGGGAGCGACAGCAGCTTGGCGTAGTACCGCGAGCCGAGGATCGCGCGGAGCCGCATCGACATCGTGTCGCCGAGGTAGCCGCCGACATTGCTCAGGACGGTGTTCAGGAGCTCCGCCACCAGGAGCGCAACGGTCAGGACGACGAGCGCGGTGAGCCCGCCTCCGCCGCCATTGATCTGCGCGACGACCTCGTCGGTCGCGCGGGCGATGATGAACGGGGTGGCCAGCGCTGTGGCGGCCACGAAGACCGAGGTGGCGATGATGCCGGCGTACCACGGCCAGAGTTCACGGGCGGCGGTCAGCACGCGCAGGAGGGTGCGCACGGCGATCCTTTCGTCGGGTCGGAAGGGATTATATGCCCTGGGGGGTATCAGCGGTGCCGCTGGAGCAGGTGCCGCAGGTGCGCCCGGACGGCGGGCCATTGCGCATCGGTCAGCGAGTACTGTGCGGTGTCGGTGACCGTCCCGTCGCGCAGGACGCGGTCGTTGCGGATACGTCCCTCGAACTCGGCGCCGAGGCGCTCGATCGCGGTGCGGGACGGCTGGTTGAACCACGTGGCCCGGAAGGCCACGCGACGGCACCCCCACGCCTCGAAGGCCTGCTCGAGCATCAGGAGCTTGGCCTCGGTGTTGATGCCCGTGCGCCGTGCGGACGCCGCGTACCAGGTCGAGCCGATCTCCACCGCGGGGACGGCCGGCAGCGGGTTCAGGAAGGTCGTCACGCCGACCACCTCGCCGTCGCCGAAGCGGCGGGCCACGAAGGACAGCCGCCGCCCCGCCGCCGCGTCCGCGAGTTTGGCGGCGATGTCGCTCTCCACCTCGTGGGGTGAGGGTGCGCTGGTGTACCAGAGCTCCCAGACGCGGCCGTCGAGCGTGGCGGCGCGCAGTGCGTCGGCGTGGGACGTGTCGAGGGGTTCGAGGCGGACGTGCGCCCCGTCCAGTGTGATCGGGTCGAGGAGGGCCACGTGCCGTCACACTACGCCGTCACACTACGCCGTCACACCACGCCGTCACACACCGCTGGGCGACGGTGCGGGCCACCCTGCCCGTCGCCGGAGGTGCCCGAATGGGGTTTGTCGGCGGAATGGGGGAGAATGTGCCTTCTCCAGAAAGGTCCTCCCATGCTGCAGCGCACCCATGCGGCCGACGTCGGCCAGCGCATCCTGACGTTCTCCCTTCCCCTCGAGTGGGCCGGTCGGGCCAGCGTGGTCGGCAACTTCAACGACTGGACGCCGGGCGCGCTCCCGTTCGCGGCGGTCGGGGATGGGGCCGAGGCGTCCGTCAGCCTCCCCGACGACTACACCGCGGTGTTCCGCTACCTGGGCGAAGGTGGCCACTGGTTCGACGAGCCGGAGGCAGACCACATCGACGGCGGTGGCAGCGTTGTGTGGGGCTTGGAGCGGGACGAGGTCGCGTTCGCCGTGGCGGTGCCCGAGCCGAGGGAGGCGGCCTGGGTCGCGACGCCCGCGGGGCAGGTCGACGCCGAGGCGTCCGACCCCCGACCACCGTCCCCGGCGGAGCGCTCCGTGGCGGTCGCCGAGAAGAAGCGCAGGAAGATGGCCGAGCGGGCCGAGAAGGCCGCCGAGAAGGCGCGCCGGAAGGCCAGCGACCTGGCAGCGAAGGTGGCCAAGGCGGGCGACAAGCAGCGCAAGGCGGCCGCACGCATGGCGAAGGAGGCCGAGCGCCGCGCCCAGAAGGACGCGGAGCGCCGCTCGGCGAAGAAGGCCAAGAAGAAGTGATGCGGTGATGCGGGCCTCCGCGCGGCTGTGGTGGGGCGCCATCGCGGTCGTGCTGCTGGCCATGAACCTGCGTCCCGGCGCGACCTCGGTGGGCCCGGTGCTGGCGGAGGTCCGCGGGGGCCTCGGCATGGACGCGGCCACGGCGGGCCTGCTGACCGCGGCCCCGGGTCTGGCCTTCGCCGTGTTCGGCGTGTTCGCCGTCTCGATGGGGCTGCGCCTGGGCCTGGCTGGGGTGCTGTTCCTCTCCGCGGTCGGCGCGGCGGTCGGGCTGCTCGGACGGACGTTCACCTCGTCCGTCCCGCTGTTCTTCCTGCTGACGTTGGTCGCCTTCGCGGGCATGGCGATCGGGAACGTGCTCATCCCGGCCTACATCAAGAGCCACTACCCCAACCGCACCTCGGGGCTCATGGCTGCCTACACCGTGAGCCTCTCGATCGGCGCCACGTCGGCCAGCCTGCTCTCCGCCCCCCTCTCGGACGTCGCGCCCGGCGGGTGGCGGTCCGCGCTGGGGGTGTGGGGGCTGTTCGCCCTGCTGGCCGCAGTCCCGTGGGCGGTGGTCGCGGCGTCCGAGCGCAGGCGGCGCCTGGAGTCCCTGGAGTTGACGAAGCGCCCCTCGGGGTCGGTGTTCGGCGTCGTCGGGTCGCGGCGCGCCGTGGCGTTGGGCGTCTTCTTCGGCATGCAGTCGATGCAGGCGTACGTCCAGTTCGGCTGGTTGGCCCAGATGCTGCGGGACGGTGGGCTGTCCGCGGCCCATGCCGGGGCGATGGCTTCGCTGCTCGCGGCGTTCGGCATCCCCGGCGGCTTCATCATGCCGCTCGTCGTCGCGCGTGTGCGCGATCCGCGCTGGGTGGTGGTGGTGCTCGGCCTGCTCCTGGGGGCGGGCTGGCTGGGCGTCTGGCTCGCGCCGACCGTGGTGCCGTGGGTGTGGGCGACCCTGCTGGGGATCTCGGGCTTCGCGTTCCCCATGGCGTTGGCGCTCATGACGGCGCGGACGCGGTCCCCGCACGTGACGGCCCAGCTGTCCGGGTTCGCCCAATCGGTCGGCTACCTCTTCTCGGCGGCTGGCCCGCTGCTGGTCGGCGTCCTGTTCCAGGTGACCGGCGGTTGGCGGGTCCCGCTGTGGTTCCTGCTGGGCAGCGTCGTGGTGTTCGTGGTCTCCGGCCTCGTCGCGTCGCGGCCCGGCTTCGTCGACGACGACCTCGTGGGGTCCCGTGCGTGAGGACGCCGTGGGTCGCGTCCTGCTGGCCGTCGCCCAGGTGCCGGCCGGACGGGTGGCGTCCTACGGGGACATCGGAGCGCTGACCGGGATAGGGCCGCGCCAGGTGGGCTCGATCATGCGCGAGCACGGGGACTCCGTGCCGTGGTGGCGCATCGTGTCGCACGACGGCGTGCTCGTGCCCCTGGAGAAGGCGCGCCCCCGCTGGGCGGCCGAGGGCATCGACGTGCGCCCGGACGGGCGCGGGTGCCGGATGGGGCGGTTCCGAGCCGACCTGGCCCAACTCGCGGACGACTACCGCATGGCCGTTCTCGACGTCGGGGGCAACATCACGGAAATTGGTTGATACTTCAACCACGGTGCCCGTATGCTGGTGGGAACCCAACGAGCGAAGGAACCACCCATGAGCGAGCGCCAGCCCGTCTTCTTCCTCAGCCACGGCGCCCCGCCGCTGGCCGACGACGCCACGTGGACGCGTCAGCTCCACGCGTGGTCCGCCCGGGTCGAGAAGCCCCGCAACGTCCTGATGGTGTCCGCGCACTGGGAGAACCAGCCGATCACCGTCTCCTCCACGCGCCCCGGGACGCCCTTGGTCTACGACTTCTGGGGCTTCCCCCAGAAGTACTACGAGGTCACCTACGACGCGCCCGTCGCTCCCGAGCTCGCGCAGCGGGTCGCCGGGCTCGCCGGCTCCGACGTCTACCAGGACCAGGGTCGGGGCCTCGACCATGGTGCCTACGTGCCGATGGTCGAGTTGTTCCCCGAGGCCGACGTGCCCGTCGTGCAGATGTCCCTGCCGACGCTCGACCCGCAGGGGCTCTACGAGCTCGGCAAGCGTCTCGCGCCGCTGCGCGACGAGGGCACCCTGATCATCGGCTCGGGATTCACCACCCACAACCTGCGGTGGTTCAAACCGCGCGAGGGCGCGGACGTCACCCCGCCGGCGCCGTCGTCCGAGTTCGACCACTGGGCAGCCGAGGCGCTCGCGCGCCGCGACATCGACGCGATCCTGAACTTCGAGACCCAGGCCCCCGCCGCGCACGAGGCGCACCCGCGCACCGAGCACTGGGCGCCCCTCTACGTGGCGCTGGGCGCCGCCGAGGCGACCGGACACGAGAACGAGGTGTCCGTGGACGGCTTCTGGTTCGGCCTGTCCAAGCGGTCCTGGCAGTTCGACTGATCAACCCACGGGGTGGGTGGTCTCCGGCCCGGGGTCGGCGCCGCCCGTGGCGGCGTCCTCATCCCACAGTGAGCGCGACTCGGCCAGTGAGTCGAGGATGAGGGCTCGCGCCTCGCTGCGGGCCCGGTCGGGGTCGCCCCTCTGGATGGCACGCATCACCGCCATGTGGCGCTCCAGGGCTTCGGGGGAGGGGTGCACCTTCGCCAGGCCGTGCTCGGCGCGGCCCTGCAGGAGCGCCGCGATGATGGGGCCGTACTGGGTGTACATCGGGTTGCCCGACGCTTCCAGGACCGTCCCGTGGAACGTGATGTCCAACGCGAGAAAGCCCTCGGTGTCGCCGCGGTGGGCGGCCGCCCAGAGTTGGGCGCCGGTGGACAGGACGCGTTCGATGTCGTCCGCGTCGTGGCGGTGGGCTGCAAGCGCGGCCGCCTCGGGCTCGAAGCCGACGCGGAGTTCGGCCAGTTCCCGCAGCTGCCTCAGGCGGTCCGGCGACCCCAGTCGCCACTGGATCACCGACGGGTCGAACAGGTTCCATGCGGCCAGGGGCTGGGTGGTCGTCCCCACGCCCCGCTTCGCGGCGACCAGTCCCATCGAGGACATCACCCGCAGGGCCTCGCGGACGACCGAGCGCGAGACGCCGTGGCGTTCGCACAACTCGTCCGCCGAGATCACGGTGCCGGGCGGCATCTCGCCGGAGCAGATCGAGGTGCCCAGGAAGTGGATCAGCGTGGCGTGACGATCGCCTGTCGCCCGTCGCCCCGTTGCTGAACTGACCATGTGCAGACACTATCGACACTTCATCTGAACATGTGCCCCGCATCGAGGCTTGCAAGTCTGACTTTCGTGCTTAGATGGTGCACCGAGGCGGACCAAGGGCGTCCGCTGACATGCCGCGGCAGGACGCGGCAGACACGCAAGGGAGGGTGTCACATGTCCCCATTGAGCCGTCGTACTTTGCTGTTCGGCACCGGCGCCGTCGCGCTGGTCGCCGCCACTGGCTGCAGCACCGGTGGATCGGGTGGAGGGGGAGCGGCTCAGGCCCCTTCGACCACGGTGCGGGTCACCTTGGCCAACCACGTGTGGACCGAGAACGTGAAGAAGGCGATCCCCGAGTTCGAGAAGGCCACGGGCCTGAAGGTGGAGATCACCCAGCTCGCGGAGGACCAGCTGTCCGACCAGTACAACGTCAAGCTCAACGCCGGCACGTCCGAGATCGACGTGATGATGTACCGGCCGCTGCAGGAGGGGCGCCTGTTCGCCCAGAACAAGTACCTCGCCGACCTGACCCAGCAGGCCAAGGGCGACTCCGCCTGGAACCTGGCCGACTTCCAGGCGAGCCCGCTGTCGGCGACCACCTACCAGGACAAGGTCGTCGGCGTCCCGATCATCACCGAGCGCGAGGTCCTCTACTACCGCAAGGACATCCTGGACAAGCTCGGCATCAGCGTCCCCAAGACCCTGGACGAGCTCGAGGCCGCGGCCAAGAAGATCAAGGAGTCCGAGGGCATCGCGGGCTTCGTGGCGCGCACGGGCAAGAGCCCGGCCGTCACGCAGTTCTCCAGCTTCCTCTTCTCCTCCGGTGGCGACTTCGTGGACGCCGCGGGCAAGGCCGCGGTGAACACGCCGGCCGCCAAGTCCGCCTACGAGCTGTACGGACGCCTCATCCGCGAGTACGGGCCGGCGAACGTCTCGACCGACATGAGCTGGCCGGAGGCCATGGCGGTGTTCACCCAGGGGCAGGCCGGTTTCTACACCGAGGCCGACTCGCTCTACAAGAACGCCACCGACCCGGCCAAGTCCAAGGTCTCGGACACGGTGGGCTTCGCACAGTTCCCGGCCGGCGCCGCCGGCTCGAAGCCGTACAACATCCCGTCGTGGGCCCTGGGCATCAACGACGCCTCGAAGAACCGGGAGAACGCCTGGAAGTTCGTGCAGTGGGCCACGAGCAAGGAGCAGGTGCTGGCCCAGCAGAAGTCCGGCATCCCGGGCGCACGCACGTCCGTCTGGGACAGCCCCGACGGGACCGGCAGCTACCCCAAGGACCTGGCGCAGGCCATCAGCGAGTCGGCCAAGGTGGGCGTCGACCACGACCGTCCGGTCGTGGCCCAGGTCGTGAAGGCGCGCGAGGCCGTGGGCCAGCCCATCGTCGACTCGATCACCGGCGGTGACGTCGCCGCGTCCGTCGAGAAGGCGCAGACCGCGTTCCAGGCGGTCCTGGACGGCGAGAAGAAGTAGTCGACACCAAGGGTGGAGGGACGCACCGCGTCCCTCCACCCTTCACCGCACGAGGAGGTGCACCGCCTTGTCCACGGTCGTCATCGGGGGCCCGCGCCCCCAGTCCGCGTTCTCCCGCTGGGCCAACCGGCACCGGCGCTGGCTGTTCGCCGGACCCGCCATGCTGTTCATCGTCCTGCTGATCGTCTTCCCGATCGTCTGGACCTTCTGGCTCAGCCTCACCGACGCCTCGGGCTCGGTGCGGGCCGAGGCCTCCTTCATCGGCCTGGACAACTACGCCCAGGTGCTCACCGACACCCAGCGGTTCTGGCCGGCCGTCGGGCGGACGGCCCTGTTCACCGGGGTCGTCCTGTTCTTCGAGATGCTGTTCGGCCTGGGCATCGCCCTGCTGCTGTGGCGTCCGTTCCGCGGTGAGAAGTGGGTGCGCGTCGCGATCCTGCTGCCGCTGGTGGCCACCCCCGTGGCCGTCGGCATGATGTGGCGGCTGATCTTCGACCCCAACATCGGCCCCATCAACAAGATCATCGGGCTCGTCGGCATCCCCCCGCAGCCGTGGCTCGCGGGTGAGGCGACGGCCCTGCCCACCACGATGTTCATGGACATCTGGCAGTGGACGCCGATGGTCGCCCTCATCATCCTCGCCGGCCTGACGTCGCTGTCGGACGAGCCCTTCGAGGCCGCCCGAGTGGACGGCGCCAGCTCCTGGCAGACGTTCCGCCACATCACGGCGCCCATGCTCCGGTCGACCCTCGTCGTGGCCCTGCTGTTGCGGGGCATCGATGCCCTGAAGACCTTCGACATCCTGCTCGCGGCGAAGGGCAAGGGTGGGGGGTCCTTCCACGAGGTGGAGACCCTGAACCTGTACGCGTACGGGCTGAGCTTCGACTACAACGAGTACGGCGCCAGCTCCACCGTGCTGATCCTGTTCTTCATGATCATCGTGGGCAGCATCTTCGTCCTGACCCGCAAGCGTGAGGAGGCGGCGCGGTGATCACCTCGCGTGGCTACAAGATCTTCCGCTTCAGCATGCTCGCCCTCGTGGTCGCCGTCCTGGTGCTGCCCATCGTCTGGATGGTGCTGGCGGCGCTCAAGACCAACGTCGACATCTACGACGCGTCCAAGACGATCATCTTCACGCCGACCTGGGAGAACTTCGCGAAGGTCTTCGCGCAGGGCAACTTCGGGGAGTACATCATCAACTCCGGCCTGATCGCGCTGGTGGCGACGGGCGCCTCGATGGTGCTCGGCGTCCCGGCGGCCTTCGCGATGTCGCGGTTCGTGATGAACAAGTCGGCGCTGGTCGTGCTGATGGCGCGCGTCATCCCCGGGGTCTCGCTCCTGGTGCCGTGGTACTACCTGTTCAGCCAACTCCGCATGGTGGGCGGCTACGGGGTGCTGATCCTCTCGCACATGTTCGTCTCGCTGCCCCTGATCGTCTACATCATGATGGGCTTCTTCGACGGCCTGCCGGTCGAGCTCGAGGAATCCGGCGAGGTCGACGGCCTCACGCCCATCGGGTCGTTCTGGCACCTGATGCTGCCGCTGTCGACGCCGGGCATGGCGACGGCCGGGATCCTCAGCTTCATCTTCAGCTGGAACAACTTCATGTTCGCCCTGGTGCTGTCCGGCGCCAGGACCAAGACGCTGCCCGTCGCCATCTACGACTTCATCGGCTACGCCGCGATCGACTGGGGTGCGTTGATGGCGGCGTCCACGGTGGTGACCGTGCCGATCATGGTCATCGCGCTCTTCACGCAGAAGTACATCGTGTCCGGCCTGACCGCCGGCGCGACCAAGGGGTGACAGATGGAAACCATCACTCGGGTCGAGACCTTCCTGGTCCCGCCCCGCTGGCTCTTCGTGCGCATCGAGACCTCCGGGGGGCTCGTCGGCTGGGGTGAGGCCTCCTGCGAGGGCCGTTCCGAGACCGTGCGCACGGCCGTCCACCAGCTCGCCGAACACCTCGTGGGCGCGGACCCGTTCCGCATCGAGGACCACTGGCAGGTGCTGGCGAAGGGGTCCTTCTACCGGCACGGGATCATCCTGTCGTCCGCCGTGGCGGGCATCGACCAGGCGCTGTGGGACCTCCTGGGCAAGTCGCTGGGTGCGCCCGTCCACGTCCTGCTGGGCGGGCCGGTGCGCGACCGCGTCCGGGTGTACGCCTGGGTGGGCGGCGACGAGCCGGACGAGGTGGCCGACCAGGTCTCCGCCCAAGTGGAGGCGGGGATGACGGCGGTCAAGATGAACGCGTCCGGACGCATGTCGCCCCTCGCGACGCGAGCCGAGCTCGCGGGGGTGGAGCGCCGGGTGGCGGCCGCCCGGGACGTCCTGGGCGACGATCGGGACGTGGCCGTCGACCTCCATGGTCGCTTTGCGCTGGCGGACGCCCGCCGGGTGGCCCGGCTGCTGGAGCCCTACCACCCCTTCTTCATCGAGGAGCCGGTCATCCCCGAGAACAGCCACCTGCTGCGCCAGGTCGTGGAGAGCACGACCGTGCCGATCTCGACAGGCGAGCGCCTCTACAACCGGCAGGAGTTCCTCCCGGTCCTCCAGGCCGGTGTGGCCGTCGTGCAGCCCGACCTCGCCCACGCCGGGGGGATCTCGGAGGTCCGGCGCATCGCAGCCCTGGCCGAGGCCTACGACGCCCAGCTGGCGCCGCACTGCCCGCTGGGGCCGCTGGCGCTGGCGTCCAGCCTGCAGGTGGCGTTCGCCTCGCCCAACCACCTGATCCAGGAGCAGAGCATCGGTATCCACTACAACGTGGGCGCCGAGGTCCTGGACTACGTGGCCGACCTCGCGCCGCTGGCCTTCGTGGACGGGCACGTGGAGCGGCTCACGGGCCCGGGCCTGGGCATCGAGATCGACGAGGACGCCGTGCGTGAGGCCGACCGCCGTGGCCACGCGTGGCGGAACCCGGTGTGGCGGCACCCCAACGGCGCCTTCGCGGAGTGGTGACATGGACTTCCTCGCCCTGTTGACGACCCGCCGCGTGGTGGGCATCATCCGCGGTTCCTCCCCGGACGCCGCGGTGGCGGCCGGCCGCACCCTGGTGGAGGCGGGTGTGTCGCTCATCGAGGTCTCCCTGGTGACGCCGGGGGCGCTGGAGGCCATCGCGGAGTTGGCGCGCGTGCCCGGTTGCACGATCGGGGCCGGCACCGTGCTGACCGAACAGGACGCCGCGGCCGCAGCCGGGGCGGGGGCCCAGTTCCTCGTCACCCCGGCCATCGCCCCCGGGATCGCTGCGGGAGTCCGACTGGGACTGCCGGTGCTCGGCGGCGCCCAGACGGCATCCGAGGCCTGGCAGGCGATGGCCCTGGGCGCCGTGGCGGTGAAGCTCTTCCCGGCCTCGGTCGGCGGGCCGGCCTACCTCAAGGCCCTGCGTGACCCCTTGCCCACCCTCCCCTTCGTGCCCGTGGGTGGCGTCGACCTGGCCCGGGCTCGCGAGTACCTCCGCGTGGGTGCGGTCGCCGTCGGCGTCGGCGGCCCCCTGGTGGGGGACGCCGCGTCCGGGGGCTCGCTCGCCGCCCTGGCGGAGCGGGCGGCCGACTTCGCCGGCTTGGCCGAGGAGTTCGCATGACCGACCTGGTGACGTTCGGTGAGGCGTTGGTGTCCTTCCGGACACCGGCCGTCACGGCGGGGTGGCAGGCGTCCGCGCACGTGGCCGGCGCGGAGGCGAACGTCGCCATCGGACTGGCGCGGTGGGGGCACACCGTCCGTTGGGTGGGCCGGGTGAGCGACGACCGGCTGGGCCAGTGGGTGGTCGAGACCCTGCTGGAGGAGGGCGTGGACGCCTCGTTCGTCGTGCGCGACCCGCACCCGGCCGGTGCCATGGTGCTCGAGTCGCCCGCGGACCACCAGCGCCGGGTGACCTATCTCCGGCGAGGGTCGGCCGGCTCGCACCTCGCGCCCGAGGACGCCCTCGCCGCCCTGCCGGGCTGCGCGAGGGTGCACCTGACCGGCATCACCCCGGCGCTGTCGGCCTCGGCGGCAGAGACCTGCCTGGCGGTGGCCGAACGTGCCAGGGCAGAGGGGCTCCCGGTCTCGCTCGACGTCAACCATCGGCCGGCGCTGTGGTCGAGCGAGGACGCGCGGGTCGCGCTCCTCGCGTTGTTGCCGTTCGTCACGACCCTCATCGCGTCCGAGGACGAGCTGCCGATCGTCGCCGCGGGCAGTGAGGCGGACGCCGTGGCCCGCCTCCTGGCCGGGGGGGTCGAGGAGGTCCTCATCAAGCGGGGCGAGCACGGGGCGTCCCTCTTCACCACCGAGGGAACGGTGGACCTGCCCGCCAAGCCGGTGGAGGTCGTCGACGTGATCGGCGCAGGCGACGCCCTGTGCGCCGGCTACCTCTCGGGCCGCATCGACGGCCTGGACCCGGCGGAGGCGCTCGCCCGCGGCATCGACGTCGCGGCCGCCTGTGTGGCCGCACCGGGGGACTGGGAGGGGTTCCCCCGGCGGGGCCTCATGCACTGATGGCGGCCCCCGATGCGGGGATCCAGGGTCGCGTGCACTAGAATGAGCCACGCGATCCGCACAGTCTTGCCTCGGATCGCAGGTGATGCGGCTCATCGGAGCCGCTGGCCGCGCCGCACCGGTCACTCGGATCGGATCCAGCACGAGCGCGCCCGGGCGAGACGCCCAGAAAGAAGCAACGTGACTTCAGATTTCGCACGCCTCGGCGTGCCCAGCCCGCTCGTCCAGGTCCTGGCCGACCGCGGCATCCACACTCCCACCCCGATCCAGGCGGCCACGCTGCCCGACTCGCTGGCCGGACGCGACGTCCTCGGCCGCGGACGTACCGGGTCGGGCAAGACCTTCGCCTTCGCCCTCCCCGTGGTCGCGCGCCTGGCGGCGAACCGCCGGCGTCCGGCCAGCGGTCGCCCGCGCGCGCTCATCCTCGCCCCGACCCGCGAGCTCGCGGCGCAGATCGCCGAGTCCTTCGAGGGACTGGCCAAGGCGTCGGGCCTCTCCGTGCTCACCATCTTCGGTGGGGTGAACCAGAACCCGCAGGTCCGGACGCTCAAGATGGGCGTCGACGTCCTCGTCGCCACGCCCGGGCGCCTGCTCGACCTTCGCGACCAAGGCGCCCTGTCGCTCGACGCCGTCGAAGTGACCGTCATCGACGAGGCCGACCACATGAGCGACATGGGCTTCCTGCCCGGGGTCAAGAAGATCCTCGCCGCGACCCCCTCCCGCTCACAGCGTCTGCTCTTCTCGGCGACGCTCGACAACGCGGTGAACGTGCTCGTCAAGCAGTTCCTGCACGACCCGGTCGTCCACGAGGCCGACTCCGCCGAGTCGCCGGTCGCCACCATGGAGCACCACGTGCTCACGGTGACGGCTGCCGAGCGCACGGACGTCATCGCCGACCTCGCAGCCGCCCCCGGCCGGACGATCCTGTTCACCCGCACCAAGCACGGGGCCAAGAAGCTCGCCAAGCAGCTCAACGGCCGAGGGATCCCCGCGGTCGACCTGCACGGCAACCTCTCCCAGAACGCCCGGGTGCGCAACCTCGAGGCGTTCGACTCCGGCCGCGTCGAGACCCTCGTCGCGACCGACATCGCCGCCCGTGGCATCCACGTCGACGACGTGGCGCTGGTCGTCCACGCCGATCCGCCCACCGAGCACAAGGCGTACCTGCACCGCTCGGGTCGCACCGCGCGGGCCGGGTCGTCGGGCACGGTCGTCACCATCGCCACGCCGGAGCAGCGCTCCGACGTCCAGGGGCTGATGCGCGCGGCCAAGATCAAGCCGACGGTCACGTCGGCATCCGACCAGGTCCTGCGCGACCTGGCCCCGGGGGAGCGTCGCGTGCTGTCCGCCGAGGAGGTCGCAGCCCGCACACCCGTGTCCGCCGAGCCCACGCCGCCGCAGCACGGGTCGGGTCGCGGGCGTCGTCCCGCCGGCGGGGGCCGCTCCGCCACCGGTTCCTCGCGCCAGTCGAACGGTTCCTCGCGACAGGGCAATTCCCGTCCGGCCAACGGCACGGGGCGTCCGGCCCAGTCCGACGGACGCCCCGCGCGGGCCCCGCGCACAGCGTCCGGCGCCTCACCGGCGGGCTCGACCCGTGGTGCAGCCGCGTTCTCCGCGTCCGCCGGCCGCAGTGCGGGACGGCGTCGCGTGCGCTGACGCCCTCCGCCGCACGTCCCGGGACAATCCGCGCTCGATCCATCGAGCGCGGATTGTGCTGTCACGGGTGAGTTCGGCAGGGGCCCGACCGCGACGCCCACCCTGCGGCCTTCCCGCGCCTACGACGGGTCGTAGTGGAAGGATGGCGTGGGCAGCGAGGCCCAAGCACACGTGAAAGGCAGGACATGTCAAAGGTGACGTTCTTCCGCGGGGAGCAACTCCCGCTGGAAATGCACAAGGTGCGCATCATCCAGAAGCTCACGCTGTTGCCCGTGGAGCAACGGCTCGAAGCGATCCGGGGTGCGGGCCACAACACGTTCCTCCTGCAGAACTCCGACGTGTTCCTCGACATGCTGACCGACTCCGGCGTCAACGCGATGAGCCAGGAGCAGCAGGCGGCCATGTTCCGCGCGGACGACGCCTATGCCGGATCGGCGACCTACACACGCCTGTACGACAAGCTCGTCGAGATGTTCGGCATGGAGTACTTCCTGCCCGCCCACCAGGGCCGCGCGGCGGAGAACATCATCGGACTGGTCTTGGTGCGTCCGGGCACCGCGGTGGCGATGAACTACCACTTCACCACCTCGAAGCAGCACGTCGTCGTGCACGGCGCCGAGGTGTTGGAGCTGATCCATCCCGACGGCTTGAAGGTCACGTCCGACCATCCGTTCAAGGGCAACATGGACACGGACGCCCTGCGCGCCGTCATCGCCGAGCGCGGCGCCGAAGGCCTGAGCTTCGTCCGCATGGAAGCCGGCACCAACCTCATCGGCGGCCAGCCGTTCTCGCTGGACAACCTGACCGAGGTTTCCCGGATCTGCCGCGAGCACGGCATCCCGTTGGTGCTGGATGCCTCGCTCCTGGCCGACAACCTCTACTTCATGAAGATCCGCGACCCGCGGTGCCTGGACCTGGAGATCTCCGACATCGTCCACGCGATGGCGGACCTGTGCGACATCATCTACTTCTCCGCCCGCAAGCTCGGGTTCGGACGCGGCGGCGGCATCTGCATCCGCGACGAGGACATGTACAAGCGGATGCGCGGCTTCGTGCCGATGTTCGAGGGCTTCCTCACCTATGGCGGCATGTCCGTGCGCGAGATGGAGGCCATCACCGTCGGGCTCGACGAGACGCTCGACTTCGACATGATCAACCAGGGCCCGCAGTTCATCGACTACATGGTCAACGAGCTGGATCGTCGGGGTGTCCCGGTGATCACCCCGCCCGGCGGGCTCGGTGCGCACGTGGACGCGATGCGGTTCCTGGACCACGTCGAGCAGCGGCAGTACCCGGCCGCCGCGCTGGCGAGCGCGGTGTACCTGGCCGCGGGCGTCCGGGGCATGGAGCGCGGCACCATGTCGGAGGCCCGCGACATCAACACCGGCGAGGAGCCGCTGGCGCACATGGAACTCGTCCGCCTGGCCCTGCCGCGCCGCGTGTTCACGCTCTCGCAGGTCAACTACGCGATCGACCGCATCGACTGGCTGTACCAGAACCGGCACCTCATCGGTGGCATGCGCTGGGTGGAGGAGCCGGAGATCCTGCGGTTCTTCTACGGACGTCTCGAGCCCATCGGCGACTGGACCACGAAGCTCGTCGAGCAGTTCCGCGCGGACTTCGGCGACAGCTTGTGAGTCCGGGGGGAGCAGATCCCGTGATCAGGCGGTCCGCGGCGCGTACATGATGACGGCCACGCCGGCCAGGCACACCAGCGCACCGATGACGTCGTAGCGGTCGGGGCGGAAGCCGTCGACGGCCACGCCCCAGAGCAGCGAGCCCGCGACGAAGACGCCGCCGTACGCGGCGAGGATCCGGCCGAAGTTGGCGTCCGGTTGGAGGGTCGCGACGAAGCCGTAGAGGCCGAGCGCGACCACACCGGCGCCGATCCACAGCCAGCCGCGGTGCTCCCGGACGCCCTGCCACACCAGCCAGGCGCCGCCGATCTCGGCGAGGGCGGCGGCCATGAAGAGGATGATCGAACGCAGGGTGTCCATGCGCCCAGTTTCACAGGGAGGCCCGGAATACCGAACACCGTGACATAGTTGAGTCAGGTGAACTCAACTTTGATTCTCCACAGGAGGCACCCCGCATGGACACCGCGAAACTGACCACCAAGAGCCGGGACGCCGTCACCGCCGCCCTGCGCAACGCGCTCACGTCCGGCAACCCCAACGCGGAGCCGAGTCACCTCCTGCACGCGCTGCTGATGGTGCCGGACAACACCGTCGGTGCTCTGCTGCAGGCCGTCGGCGCAGACCCCGACCAGATCGACCGGGCCGCCCAGACGGCCATCAAGAAGCTGCCGAGTTCGACCGGCAGCTCGGTGCAGCAGCCGCAGCTCTCGGGCGCGTTCGCGCGCGTGCTGGCGGAGGCCGAGACCCGCGCCGAGCAGATGGGCGACGAGTTCGTCGCGACCGAGCACCTGCTGATCGGCCTGGCGGCGGTGGCGTCCGATGCGCAGCCCGTGTTGCGCAGCGCCGGCATCACACCCGAGAAGCTCACCGAGGCGTTCAACGCGGGCCGCGGTGGCAAGCGGGTGACCTCGGCAGAATCCGAGGGTGGCGAGTCGGCGCTGGACAAGTACTCCGTCGACCTGACCGAGAGGGCCCGTGAGGGCAAGCTCGACCCGGTCATCGGACGTGACCAGGAGATCCGTCGCGTGGTGCAGGTGCTGAGCCGTCGCACCAAGAACAACCCCGTCCTGATCGGTGAGCCGGGCGTCGGCAAGACCGCCGTCGTCGAGGGCCTCGCGCAGCGTGTCGTCGCGGGGGACGTACCGGACAGCCTGAAGGGGCGTCGCGTCGTCTCGCTCGACCTCGCCTCGATGGTGGCGGGGGCCAAGTACCGCGGCGAGTTCGAGGAGCGGCTCAAGGCCGTCCTGAACGAGATCAAGGAGTCGGAGGGGCAGGTCGTCACGTTCATCGACGAGCTGCACACCGTCGTCGGCGCGGGGGCGTCCGGCGAGGGCGCCATGGACGCCGGCAACATGCTCAAGCCCATGCTGGCGCGCGGCGAGCTGCGCATGATCGGCGCCACCACGCTCGACGAGTACCGCGAGCGCATCGAGAAGGACCCGGCGCTGGAGCGTCGTTTCCAGCAGGTGTTCGTGGGGGAGCCCTCCGTCGAGGACACCATCGCCATCCTGCGGGGTCTGCGGGAGCGGTACGAGGCCCATCACAAGGTCCGCATCACGGACGGCGCCCTGGTCGCCGCCGCGCAGCTCTCGAACCGGTACATCACCAGCCGTCAGCTTCCCGACAAGGCGATCGACCTGATCGATGAGTCGGCGTCCCGCCTGCGCATGGAGATCGACTCCAGCCCCGAGGAGATCGACGCCCTGCGCCGCACCATCGACCGCATGACGATGGAGCAGTTCGCGCTCGAGAAGGAGCAGGACGCCGCGAGCAGCGAGCGCCGCGAGCGGCTGGCGTCCGAGTTGGCGGACGCGCAGGAGACCCTGCGCGGCCTGGAGGCGCGGTGGGAGGCCGAGAAGCAGGGCCTCAACCGGGTGGGTGACATCAAGTCCGAGATCGACCGCCTGCGCGCGGAGGCCGATCGTGCCCAGCGTGATGGGGACCTGACGCGGGCCTCCGAGATCCTCTACGGACGGATCCCGCAGCTGGAGGCCGAACTGGGGCGCGCGTCCGAGGAGGACGCCAACCGGACGCCCATGGTCGCCGAGGAGGTGTCGGCCAACGACATCGCTGAGGTCGTCAGCGCGTGGACCGGCATCCCGGTCGGCAAGATGCTGCAGGGCGACGCCGAGAAGCTCCTGACGATGGAGGCCCACCTGGGTCAGCGCCTGGTCGGCCAGGAGCAGGCGGTCGCGGCCGTCTCGGACGCCGTCCGCCGCTCGCGCGCGGGCATCTCGGATCCGAACCGTCCGACCGGGTCGTTCCTGTTCCTCGGGCCGACGGGCGTCGGCAAGACCGAGCTGGCCAAGTCGCTCGCGGACTTCCTGTTCGACGACGAGCGCGCCATGGTCCGCATCGACATGAGCGAGTACGGCGAGAAGCACACCGTCTCCCGTCTCGTCGGTGCCCCTCCGGGCTACGTGGGCTACGAGGAGGGCGGCCAGCTCACCGAGGCCGTGCGCCGGCGTCCGTACTCGGTCGTGCTGCTGGACGAGGTCGAGAAGGCTCACCCGGACGTCTTCAACATCCTGCTGCAGGTGCTCGATGACGGGCGGCTCACCGATGGCCAGGGCCGCACGGTGGACTTCCGCAACGTGATCCTGATCATGACCTCGAACCTCGGTTCGCAGTTCCTGGCTGATCCGAACCTGAGTGCCGAGACCAAGAACGAGGCCGTGATGGGCGTCGTCCGACAGGCGTTCAAGCCCGAGTTCCTCAACCGGTTGGACGACGTGGTCATGTTCCAGCCGCTGACGCAGGACGACCTGTCCCACATCGTCGGCATCCAGCTGGCGCGGGTGGCCTCCCGCCTGACCGATCGTCGGATCACCCTCGAGGTCACCGACGCCGGCAAGCAGTGGCTCGCCTCGACCGGCTTCGACCCGGTCTACGGTGCGCGTCCGCTCAAGCGGCTGATCCAGACGACCATCGAAGACGCCCTCGCACGCCGCATGCTGGCCGGGGACCTGCATGACGGCCAGACGGTCACCTTCGACGTGAGCGAGGACCGCTCGGGCCTGGTGGTCTCCGTCTGACGCCATGGCGCCGAGAGGTGCGGCTCCGTTCACTGGCCTGCAGCCGACGCGTCCCGGCGCGTGGGCTGCAGGCCGCGGACGGCGCGCGTGGAGGACGGCTCGTGCATTCGGGAACCATTCCTGTCCACCGGGCCGCTGGGCACGGATCTGCCGCTGAGCGCTCGACGCTCACGGAAGGGCGCAGTACGCGCGCGTCAGTCCTGGATGACGACCGCCTGTGCGGTGACCCGGTCGATCCGGCCGAAGTTGTAGTACGCGGCGCAGGCGCCCTCGGGCGAGACCATGCAGGTGCCGATGGGGGTCGCCGGGGTGCACGCGGTACCGAACACCCGGCACTCCCAGGGCTTGATGCGTCCCGTCAGCACCGAGCCGCACTCGCAGGCGGGGGGATCGGGCACGCGGACGCCGGGCACGGCGAACTTCCGCTCGGCGTCCCAGGCGGCGTAGGCGTCCGCAATGCCCAGACCGGAGCGCTCGATCCAGCCAAGGCCGCGCCACTCGAAGGTGTCCCGCACGGTGAAGACCCGCGCCAGCAGCGCGAGCGCCGCCGGGTTGCCCTCGGGACGCACCACCCGCGCGTACTGGTTGCCGACCGAGGCCTCGCCCCGGGCGACGGCGCCCGACGTGAACTGGTCGAGCAGCATGGCCACCGCCTGGAGGATGTCCAGCGGCTCGAAGCCCGTCACCACCACGGGCAGGTTGTACTCGCGCGGGAGGAACTCGAACGCCCGCGTGCCGACGACCGTGGCGACGTGCCCCGGCCCGATGAACGCGTCGACGCGGGTCTCGCCGCCGTTCACGATCGCGCGCAGCGGAGGCTCGATCGTGACGTGGTTGCTGAACACGCTGAAGTTCGCCACGCCCTCGGCGCGGGCCCGCTCGAGCGTCACCGCAGTCGACGGTGCGGTCGTCTCGAAACCGACCGCGAAGAACACCACCTCGCGGTCGGGGTTGTCGCGCGCGACCTGGAGGGCGTCGAGGGGGGAGTACACGAACCGGACGTCCGCGCCCTGCGCCCGGGCTTCGAGCAGCGAGTCGTGCGACCCCGGGACGCGCATCATGTCGCCGAACGTCGTGAGCACCACGCCGGGCTGGCGCGCAAGCCACAGGGCGTCGTCCACGCGGCCCATCGGGATGACGCAGACCGGGCAACCCGGCCCATGGATCAGCTCGATGGTCTCGGGCAGCAGGTGCTCCAAGCCGTGCCGGTAGATCGTGTGGGTGTGCCCTCCGCACACCTCCATGACGGCAATCGGACGCCCCAGGCGTCCGGCCTGTTCGTGGATGCGCCGGACCAGCACGCGGGCGGCGTCCGGGTCGCGGAACTCGTCGACGTACCTCACGATGTCGCCGTCGTGGAGAAGGACTGGAGCTCCTCGTCGAAGGTGCCCAGCCTGCGGATCTGGTCCAGGGTCGCGGCCGCCTCGTCGGCGTCGATCCGCGACAGCGCGAACCCCACGTGCACGAGCACCCAGTCACCGACGGTCACGGGCTCGTCAAGGAGCAGGTCGGTCGACACCACGCGCTCGACACCGCTGATCGCGACCCGGGCGCGCGGGACCGCCGGGTCCGCGATCTCGACAACCTCAGCGGGGACGCCCAAGCACATGGTCGACTCCTTCGTCGTGGGGCGAAACCATCGTAGCGCCGCGCGAGTGCGCCTATCATCGCGGCGTGGATCCCAAGAACCGGCTCAACGACGACGAGAGTCGCGTCAACGCAACCATCGCCCAGGTCCGGGCACGGCGTCCGCGCCTGCTTGACGAGCGCGTCACGCTCGCCCACGGCGCGGGCGGGAAGGCGTCGGCCGCTCTGGTCGACCAGATCTTCATCTCCGGCTACGGCAACGAGGTGCTCGCCGAACTGACCGACGCCGCCGTGGTCGACCTGCCGCCCCTCGGACAGGGGCGGCTCGCTGTCTCGACCGACAGCTATGTGGTCAGCCCGATCGAGTTCCCGGGAGGGTCCATCGGCGAGCTCGCGGTGAACGGGACGGTCAACGACCTCGCGGTGTCGGGGGCGGTCCCGCACGTTCTGTCGGCGGCGTTCGTGCTGGAGGAGGGGCTTGAAATGGCCGTGCTGCGGCGCGTCGTCGAGGCGATGCGCACGGCGGCGGACGCGGCGGGCGTGCGGATCGTCACCGGCGACACCAAGGTGGTGCCGCGCGGCGCGTGCGACCGGCTCTACATCACGACGACGGGCGTCGGGATCGTGCCGTCAGGCCGGGTCCTCGGCGCAGCACAGGTGCGACGCGGCGACCGGTTGTTGCTGTCCGGAGCCATCGGCGACCACGGCATGGCGGTCATGTTGGCCCGCGGCGACCTCGCGATCGACGCCCCGATCCGCAGCGACACGCGCTCGGTGCGCGGCCTGGTGGCGACGCTGCTCGACGCGGCCCCCGGGACGCGCTGGATGCGCGACGCCACCCGCGGCGGGCTCGGCACCGTGCTCAACGAGCTGGCGCGCGCGTCAGGTCTGGGGGTCGTGGTCGACGAGGAGCGCGTGCGGGTGCACGACATGACCCGTGCGGCCTGCGACATGCTCGGGATCGACCCCCTCTACGTGGCCAACGAGGGCACCTTCGTCGCCGTCGTACCCGCCGACGAGGCGGACGCCGCCCTGGCAGCCGTCCGGACACTGCCCGGCGGCGAGGAGGCGGAGCTCGTCGGGCGCATCGTGGCCGAGCTGGCGGCGTCCGTCGTCATGGTGACGGGCTTCGGCGGGACGCGGATGGTCGACATGCTCGTCGGCGACCCGCTGCCGCGGATCTGCTGACCCGGATCTGCTGCGGCGGATCAGCCGATCAGGCGAGGCGTCCCGCCCAGGCCTGGCCGAGGCTGAGGCCGCCGTCGTTCGGCGGCACCGTGCGGTGGGTGAGCACCGTGAGTCCCCGCTGGTCGAGCAGCCGGACGAGGTGTCCGGTGAACAGGCGGTTCATCGCCACGCCCCCGGTGATGCCCACCGTCGAGGTGCCGGCGCGGGCGGCCTCGGCGCCCAGCACCTGCGCGAACGCGTCGGCCAGCCCCACGTGGAACCGCCACGCCCGCTCGCCGACCGACCGGGAGTCGTCGAGGAGGTCGCTGACCACCGCAGCGAGCCCCCCACCGCCTCCCCGTGTCCCCCCGGTCCCGGCATCGGGCGTCGAGGTGGCGCGCCGTGGTGAGCCGTGGGCCCAGGCCGCGGCCGTCCGCTCGAGCTCCATGGCCGCCTGCGCCTCGTAGGTCGCCTCCAGGCAGATCCCGAGCAGCGCGGACGCCGCATCGAACAGCCGTCCCGCCGACGAGGTCGCCACAACCCCCACCCCCGATGCCAGCTGGGAGTCGACCAGCCGCAACTCCGCCGGCGGGGCCAACCGCACCGCGGGCGTCGGGTCGATGTCCAGCGCCCAGGCGGCAGCGAGGCCGCGCGCCACGCGCCACGGGTGCCGCACCGCGCGGTCCCCGCCGGCCAGGCCGAATGTGGGCACGTGCCAGGTGCGTTCCCAGCCGTCGGGGCCCACGCGCAGCACCTCGCCGCCCCAGATCGTGCCGTCCGTGCCGTAGCCGGTGCCGTCCAGGGCGGCGACGACGGCCGTCCCCGTGAACCCGTGCTCGACGAGCAGCGACAGCGCGTGCGCGTGGTGGTGCTGGACGCCCACGAGCGTGACGTCCGGGTGGGCGTCCGCGTAGCGCTCCGCCCAGGCGGTCGTCGCGTAGCCGGGGTGCAGGTCGCACGCGACGACCTCGGGGGTGACCCGGTGGATGCCCACCAGTTGCGCCACGGACGCCTCGAAGGCGCGCTGTGACGCGAGCGAGCCCATGTCGCCGAGGTGGGCCGACACGAACGCGAGGTCGCCGGTCGCGAGCGCGAAGGTGTTCTTGAGCTCGCCCCCGACGGCCAGCACCACCGGACCGTCCGCCGGCAGTACGACCGGCAGGGGCGCGTACCCCCGCGAGCGCCGCGAGGGCACGGTCACCTCACTGCCGAGGAACACCGAGTCCTCGACCGGGACGTGGATGCCCCGGTCGTGCAGCAGGAACGCGTCCGCGAGGCCGCCGAGCCGGACGAGCGCATCGGCGTTCGTGAAGCACAGCGGTTCCTCGGACAGGTTGCCGGATGTGGCCACGACCGCCAGCCCCGATTCGAGCAGCAGCGTGTGGATGGGCGTGTAGGGCAGCAGCAGGCCGACGTCCGCGAGACCGGGGGCCACGGAGTCCGCGAGATCGTAGGTGGACGCCATCGGTGCGATCACGATCGGGCGGGCCGGGGACGCCAGCAGTTCGGCCTGGGCGTCGGTAAGGGCGGCGAGCCGTCGGGCCTCGGCCAGGTCGCGCACCATCACCGCGAATGGCTTGCCCGAACGGCGCTTCCGCTCGCGCAGCCGCGCGACGGCGTCCGGGTCACGGGCGTCGCACATGAGGTGGAACCCGCCCAGCCCCTTCACCGCCAGCACCTCCCCCGCACGGAGCCGCGCCACCGCGTCCGCGAGGGCGGCGTCCTGCCGGGCGCGCCGGTCCCCGGCCGCCCGCGGCGGCTCGGCCGTGGCCCCGGCCGGCGCCAGCCAGAGTCGCGGCCCGCAGTCGTGGCAGCTGATCGGCTGCGCGTGGTAGCGGCGGTCGCCGAGGTCGGTGTACTCGGCCCGGCAGGCGTCGCACATCGGGAACTCCCGCATTGTCGTGGCGGGGCGGTCATAGGGCAGGTCCTCGATGATCGTCAGCCGCGGCCCGCAGTTGGTGCAGGTGGTGAAGGCGTAGCGGTGGCGCCGGTTGCCGGGGTCGGCCATATCGGTCAGGCAGTCGGGGCAGGTCGCGACGTCGGGCGGGACGAGCGTCCGAGCCCCCGGGGCGCGCCGGCTCCCGACGATCCGGAACCCCGCCTCGCCGTGCACCACCGGCAGGTCGCGGACCGCGGTCGAGATCACGCGGGCCAACGGGGGCAGCGTGGCGAGCAGGTCGGCGATGAAGGCGTCGAGGCCTGACGACTTCCCCTGCGCCTCGACGAACACCTGGAGGTCATCGTTCCCGACGAAACCGGTCACCGGGTGGCGCGCGGCCACGACGGCCACGTGCGGGCGGAAGCCGACGCCCTGCACGACACCCCGGAGCAGGTACTCCCTGCGGATCGCCACGGGGCGCACTGTAGTGAAGCGATGTCCCTGAGGGAAACGCTTGGCCCATCGGTGGGTGGGCTCGCCGGGTGGTGAGTGTGGTGGCCGGGGTCGGCGGAGGCGGGGGTGGGGTGGCCCTGTCGGGCTTCGGGCCCCGGTGTGGGGGTATCTGCCGCGGCGCCGCTAGTCTGGCGCGCGCCGGAACCACCGAGGGGACCCCCATGCACGAACTGGCGCTGTCGCGACAGGTTGCGCGCATCGTGTCGCGCGCCGCTGCCGGACGCCGCGTCGTGACGGTGCACGTCCTGGTCGGCCACCTGCGCCAGGTGGTGCCGGAGGCCTTCGACCACGCGTGGCACGCCACCGTGAGGCGGACCGACCTGGCCTCGGCTGAACTGGTGATCACTGCGGTCCCCGCCGTCGTCGCGTGCGACGCGTGCGGCGCCGAGACCGTCCTGGGCGCCGAACCCCGCTTCGACTGCGGCGCCTGCGGTGGCACCGCGACCCGGGTCGTGCGCGGCGAGGAGTTCCGGGTGTCCGCGATCGACGTCGACGACCTCCCGGACGCGGTAGCGTCCCCCCCGACGACCACCCAAGGAGGGTGACCATGGGACGCTTCCACCGCCATGACGACGGCACAGCCCACGAGCACGACCACGACGGCCCCGCCCACGAGCACCACCACCACGTCGACCCGGACCTGATCGGCGACCACTCGGGCTACGCGACCGGGCGCCAGCGGGTCGAGGTGCTCGAGGACATCTACGCCGAGAACGACCACCTGGCGGCGCACAACCGGGCCGCCCTCGACGCGGCGGGTGTCCGCGCCATCAACCTGATGAGCTCGCCTGGGTCGGGCAAGACGACGGTGCTGCAGCGCACGCTGGCCGCCCTGCAGGGTCGCCTGCGGGTCGGCGTCATCGAGGGGGACATCGAGACTCCTCTGGACGCCGAACGTCTGGCCGGGCTCGGGGCCCAGGTGAGCCTGCTGAACACGGGCAACGGCTTCGGCGGCGAGTGCCACCTGGACGCCCCCATGGTCGCGCGGGCACTCGCCGGGCTCGACCTGACGACGCTCGACCTCGTGCTCATCGAGAACGTCGGCAACCTCGTGTGCCCGGCGGAGTTCGATGTCGGCGAGCACGCCAAGGCGATGGTGTACGCGATCACGGAGGGCGAGGACAAGCCGCTCAAGTACCCCGTGATGTTTCGGGCGGTCGACGTCGTCGTCATCAACAAGCTCGACCTCGCCCCCTACCTCGACTTCGACATGGCGCTGTTCCGGCGCAACCTCGAGCAGGTGAACCCCGGGGTGACCACCTTCGAGGTGTCGGCCCGGACGGGCGAGGGGGTGGCGGCCTGGGTCGACTGGGTGGCCGCCGCGGCCGGCTGAACGAGACGATCGCGCGGCCTTCTCCGGGTTTCCCCTGACAAACCCCGACCCCGGGCAATACGATGCGACCACCCTGGGTGTGCGGCCTCCCGTTCGCCTTGGGTGGTGCGGCAACGACGCCGCGCATCCGGCACGGCATTGAGGCAGGCCACCATGACTTACGAGGTGAACGGTTGGCAGCCAGGTACGCTCGGGGAGAACCTCGCGCGTGCTGGGGTGAGTCGACGCGATTTCATGAAGTTCTGCGGCGGACTCGCCGCCATCTTCGCGGTCGGAACCCCCACGGTCGCCGCTGCGGAGCCCACCCCGGACGCCGTGCGCATCGCCGATGCGCTGGCGGCCGTGAAGAAGCCGAACGTGGTGTGGCTGCAGCTGCAGGAGTGCACCGGCTGTATGGAGTCCACCATCCGGTCGGGCGGCACGACGGTCGAGGACGTGGTGCTCAGCCTGCTCAGCGTCACCTACAACGAGCTCGTGATGGCGGCGGCGGGCGAGGCCGCCGAGAAGGCGCTCCACGACACCAACGCCGAGCCGCACATCCTCGTGGTCAACGGGTCGGTGCCCACCAAGGACGGCGGCATCTACTGCATGATCGGCGGGAAGACCGCCGAGCAGGTCCTGCGCGAGTCGGCCGAGAAGGCCACCGCCATCCTGGCCGTGGGCGCGTGCGCGGTGTACGGGTCGGTGCAGGCCGCCAGCCCGAACCCGACCGGCGCCGTCGGGGTCGACGAGATCATCAGGAACAAGCCCGTCATCAACGTGTCGGGGTGCCCGCCGATCGGTGAGGTCATCACGGCCACCATCGCCTACATCCTCACGCACAACGACCTCCCGAAGACGGACGCCGAGGGCCGCCCGCTGTTCGCCTACGGCCAGCGGATCCACGACAGCTGCCCGCGGCGGGCCCACTACGACGCGGGCCAGTACGTTCGCACCTTCGACGACGCCGGGGCGCGCGAGGGCTGGTGCCTCTATGACGTGGGATGCAAGGGCCCGAGCACGTTCAGCCCCTGCCCGATCGTGCAGTGGAACCTCAAGACCAGCTGGCCGATCGAGGCCGGGCACCCGTGCATCGGCTGCACGGAGAAGCACTTCTTCGACCGGTTCACCCCCTTCTACAGCCGCCTGCCCCTGGTGCCGGGGCTCGGCGTCGAGGCGACCGCCGAGAAGGTGGGCTGGGGCCTGCTGGGCGCGGTGTCGGCCGGCGTTGCCGTGCACGCGGGCATCACCGGAGCCCGCCAGCTTGCCGAGCGACGGGCGGCCGAGACCACCCAGCCGCTGTCGGCGTTCGGCGAGGCCCCACCACCGGCCCCAGAAGAGACAACCACCACCGAGACTGGACCGAAGGGGGAGTGACATGGCCACCGAACGCGTCGTCATCGACCCCATCACCCGCATCGAGGGGCACTTGCGAATCGAGCTCGAGGCCGAGGGCGGCTCGATCAAGAAAGCTTGGTCCGAGACCACCCAGTTCCGCGGCATCGAAACCATCGTCCAGGGGCGCGACCCGCGCGACGTGTGGGCGTTCGTCCAGCGCATCTGCGGCGTCTGCACCACCGTGCACGCGATCGCCTCCATCGCGGCGGTCGAGAATGCCGTCGGATCGTACCCGCCCGAGCAGGCGCGCCTCATCCGCGACATCATCCAAGGGAGCCAGGAGGTCCAGGACCACGTCATCCACTTCTACCACCTGCAGGCGCTCGACTGGGTGAACGTGGCGAACGCCGCCAAGGGCGACCCGGCCAAGGCGGTCGCCTTCGCGCACGCCATCGGCAGCACGTGGAAGGGCAACACGGTCGAGCGGTTCACGCAGGTCAGGAACACAATCCAGGGGATCCTCGACTCCGGGCAGCTGTCGATCTTCACGGGCGGCTACTGGGATCACCCCGACTACCGACTGCCCGCCGAGGCCGACCTCATGGCGGTGTCGCACTACCTGGACGCTCTGGAGTTCCAGCGCTCGATGATCCGCATCCAAACGGTGTTCGGTGGCAAGAACCCCCACCCGAACTTCCTCGTCGGCGGCATGGCCTGCTCCATCGACCCCGACAGCCCGGAGTCGATCAACCAGGTGCAGACCGACCGGGTGGCGGACTGGATCGCTGAAAGCCTCGAGTTCGTCCGCGACTGCTACTACCCCGACGTGGTGGCGATCGCCGGCGTCTACAAGGACTACTTCGACATCGGCGCCGCGCAGCCGAACTTCCTCGCCGTGGGGTTGGCCGGCGCGACCTTCGCCGGCGACCCGGCGGACACGCGCACGTCGTCTCCGTTCTACGCCGTGAAGCCCGGCGTGATCCTCGACGGTGACCTCGCGACCGTCCACCCGTTCGACCCGGCCAAGATCAGCGAGTACGTGTCGTCGGCCTGGTACTCCTACGCCGCCGGCGACAAGGTCGGCCTCACCCCCGACAAGGGCGAGACGACGGTGAAGTACACCGGCCCCAAGCCCCCGTACACGTGGCTCGCCGACAACGAGAAGTACACGTGGTCCAAGGCGCCGCGCTACGACGACAAGGTCGTCCAGGTCGGCCCGGTGGCGCGCGTCGTCATGGCGTACGCCCAGGGGCACCCCCGCACGAAGGAACTGGTGGACGCCGCAGCGTCCAAGCTGGGCATCACCCCGCTCCAGATCAACTCGACGATGGGACGCATCTTCTCCCGCGCCCTCGAGGCGCTGACGTCGGCCGAGATCCTCGCCAACGACACGTTCCCCACGTTCATGAAGAATCTCGCGGGCGGCGACCTCAAGGTGTTCGACGCCACGCGGTGGGAACCGAGCAGTTGGCCCAAGGAGGCGTCCGGCTTCTCGCTGGTCGAGGTGCCGCGTGGCAACCTCAGCCACTGGGTGACCATCAAGGGCGGCAAGGTGGAGCGCTATCAGGCCGTGGTGCCCACGACCTGGCTCGGCAGTGGCCGGGACGCCCTCGGGCAGCAGAGCCCGTACGAGGAGGCCCTTGCCGGCAACGGCACGCACCCGCTGGCTCGCAAGGAGCAGCCGATCGAACCCCTGCGGACGATCCACTCGTTCGACCCATGCATGTCCTGCGCCGTGCACGTCCTCGACCCCCTCGGGGGGGAACCGTTCAAGGTCGTGACGCCATGACCGCCCCGTCCGATCAGCGCTCCCTCTCCGGCGGTTCGCGGCCGGCCGAGGGCGTCACCGTGGTGGACGCGTTCAGCGTCGGCACCCTCAGTTCTCGACGCCTGATGTTGCTCGCGGCCGCGGCGCCCGCCGGCACCACCGATCCGGTCGACCTCGCCCTGGCCGACATCCTGGCCCAGGAACGCCCCGACCTGCGCGTCAGCGAGGTCCTGACCGGCGAGTTCGACCCCGCCAGCCCTGACCGCCGCTACTCCCTCGCCCGCGTCCGCGAGTTCGCCGACACGGAGGGCGTGATCCGCGACGTCATGGTGATGCGGGGCAGCCTCGAAGCGGTGATCACCGCCGTCAACCCACCGCGTGAGGTGCGCACGGTGGTGCGCCGCAACGCCCACATGGTGGGGATGCGCGGGTACCGGCCGCTGGCGGTGGCGTCCGCCCGGGTCGAGCCCGACGGGTCGCTCGGCCCCTACCAGATGCAGGGGTACGTCGTACTTCGGCCCCCGGGCGTGCGCGGGTTCGCCGAGGACGCCGCCAGCAGGCCGGGCGACTGGGTGCGCGTCAACGTCTGGTCGGCGCTGCTGCGCTGGCTCCACTGGAGCAACGTCGCCGTCATCGTCGTCCTCAGCGCCACCGGGTACTACATCATGGACCCCTTCTTCGGGGACCAGGCCCACGCCGGCATCGAAACGGGCTACCTGATGGGGTGGATCCGGTTCATCCACTTCACCGCCGCGTTCCTGTGGATCGCGATCGGGGCGACCCGCGTCGTGCTCGCGTTCAGGTCGAAGGACCGCTACATGCGGTGGCCCACCTTCTGGCCCCTCAAGAAGTCCGAGGACGTCAGGAACCTGGGCCGCGTCACCGCCTACTACCTCTTCCTCCGCAAGCACGCGCCGCTCTACCTCGCCCACAACCCGCTGCAACAACTCGCCTACACGGGCGTCTACGCCATGGGCGTCCTGCAGATGGCCACGGGGCTGTCCCTGTACGCGCTCTACCACATGAGCAACCCCTTCTGGAGGTTCGTGGCGTTGCCGGCGAGCTGGATCGGGGTACCGGCCCTTCGGCTGATCCACGCGATCTTCATGTTCGTGCTGTGGGCGTTCGTGATCGCGCACATCTACCTCGCGATCCGCGCCGACTCGCTCGAGCGCCACGGCGGGGTCTCCAGCATGGTCAACGGCGGCGTGTGGCTCCGCCGCGGCTCGAAGCCGGCCGACGCCCCGGAGATCGGATGACGACGCCAGCGGTGACCGTGCTCGGCGTCGGCAACCCGATCATGGGGGACGACGGCGTCGGGCTCGAACTTCTGGCCCTCCTGCAGGCGCGCCGACCGGATGCCCGGGTCGCCTACGTGGAGGGCGGGACCTCCGGCATGGAGTTGGTGCCCGTCGTCCAGGACGCCTCCCGGCTGCTCGTCCTGGACGCCGTGGCCTCGCGCCAGGCGCCGGGGACGGCCGTCCGGATCGGCGGGGACCAGGTGCCGCGGCTGCTGGCGTCCAAGCTGTCGCCGCACCAGGTGGGGCTGCTGGACGTCCTCGCAGCGGTCCGCCTGCTGGGCAGCGAACCCGAGGCGGTCGAGGTGGTGGGCGTCGTGCCCGCGTCCGTCGACCTCCGGCTGGGGCTGAGCGACGAGGTGTCGGACGCGTTGCCCGCCGCCATCGACCTCGCGGATCAGGTGCTGGACGAGTGGCTGGGCTGACCGGGCACGTCCCACTCGACCCAGGCGATCTCGAACTCACGGCCCTGGGCCAGGTGGCCGGTCGGCGTCCCGCACACGGGGCAGACCAGCGCGAAGAACTCGTCGACCGGCTGCTGCGCAGCGCAGGCCGGGCACCAGACCGCGGCCTGGACCTGCTCGACCACGAGCGCTGCCCCGGCGAGGGGCGTGCCGTGGGTGGCGATCGGCCACGACCCTTCGAGCGCCTCGGGGACGGTGTCGCTCAGCGACCCGACCCGCAGCGCCACGGCGCTGACCCGCGCGCCCGCGTCGGCCGCGGCGCGCTCGACCGCGGCGACCACCCCGGTGAGCATCCCGAGTTCGTGCACCGACTCATTCTCGCAGGTGCGGCGTGACGCGTATCACGCTCAACGAGGTGGTCGACCCCTTCGGCGCCCGGGTGGTGGTCGAGGTCGACGAGGACGGCCAAACGCGCGAGGCCTGGTTCGACCTCGTCGGCCTGCCGCGGGTCGACGGGCTGCTCGTCGGCCAGCCGGTCACCTCGGCACCGGGCGTGGTGGAACGGCTGTGCGGCATCTGCCCGGCCGCCCACCACCTCGCCGGAGTCCGGGCGCTGGACGCGTTGGGCGGGCTCGTGGTGCCCCCGCAGGCGGAGGCCGTCCGCCGGCTGCTGCACCACGGGTCGGTGCTGGAGGGCCACGCGCTGCGGCTCGCGTCCGTCGATCGCGACGCCGCGGTGCTACTGCGCCGCGTCGGCAAGGCCGCGATGGCGGCGTCCGGATCGCCGGGGCACTTCCCGACGACGGCGGTGCCCGGCGGCGTCCGGGGTGGCGTCGACCCGGCAGCCGTTGCCACGCTGGCCGCGCAGGTCCCGGACGCCGTGGCCGCGGCCCGGTCGGTGGCCGACGCGCTCACCGGCGCGTCGGGGGCCGTCGACGACGGGTTCGCCGGCCCGGACGTCGCGCTCGTGGACGCCGACGGCCGTCCCGACCTACTCGGGGAGCGGCTGCGGGCGGTGTCCGCCGACGCCACGGTGCTCGTGGACGCCGCGGCGCCTGACGCGTGGCCGAGGCTCGTCCTGGAGGAGCGTCCCGGCGCGCCGGCGTCCCGGCCCTACCTCGCGGTGCTCGGCCCGGGCGCGGGGTTCTACCGGGTCGGGCCGGTGGCCCAGCTGCGCGTCGGCGCCCCCCGGACGCCCCTGGCCGCGGAACTCCGCGAACGCTGGCTCGCCACCGATGGGGGCGCCCGCGCCGCGCGGGCGGTGGTCACCCTGCACGCCGCCGAGGTGGTCGGGGAGATCCTCGCCGCGCTCCGGGGCCGCGCCAGCCGGCAACCGGGGCCGAAAGACGCCCCTGACGTGGCGTTCGTTCCGGGTCCGCGCGGGTCGCGGGTCGGCACGGGCTGGGTCGACGGGCCCCGAGGCCTGCTGGTCCACACGTACACCGCGGACGCCGAGGGCCTCCTCACCTCAGCGCGCATCGTCACGCCGACGGCGCAGAACGAGCCCTGGCTGGCCCGGCTGCTCACGGCCGCGGCGGCCGTCCCGGACGCCGACCGCGCCGCCCGGCTCGAGGACTCGATCCGCGAGGCGGACCCCTGCCTGCCCGTGTCCTCGGCACCGCCGGGCGGCATGGGGCTGAGGGTCGACGTCGTCGGACCCGATCGCGGGACGCAGGAGGTGCGCTGATGTGCATGGGAGTGCCGTGCCGGATCCTGACGATCTCGCCGGGGCCGATGCCCATGGCGCGCATCGACTTGGCCGGCCAAGAGCAGGATGTCTGCCTCGCTTACCTCCCCGAGGCACAGGTCGGCGACTTCGTCCTGATCCAGGGCGGGTTCGTGATGACGTTGCTCACCCCCGAGGAGGCCGAGGACTCGCTGAGGACCTGGGCCGCGCTCGGCATGCTGGAACCACCGACGTAGCGACCGGCACGTCAGGAAGGTGGCCGAACGTGTCGCACGAGGCCCACCTCTGTCGCCGATGGTGCGTTCTTGAACCCTACGAACCGACCGAGGCCGATCTGTCCTTCGCGCAGCGGTTCATCGACTGGAACGACATCGAGCACGGGATCCAGCGCGTGGATGCCTGCCGCACACGGTACGGCGGCCTCCTCCTCGTCGAGCTTGAGGACCTCAACCCGTACCTGTCCCTGGATCGAGTCGGTCCTGCCGTTCTGGATGCCTTCGTCCGGGACATGACGTCATCCATTGCGGCCTTGGCCGGGGTGTCCCAGCCTCAGCGGCCGGGTCCATGCCACGGTCGGGTTGACGGCGCCAGACCAACCTCACCCGTCAGCAGTGCTCGTGCGACCCCGGCGTCCGGGGTGATCGACGGGCGACAGTTCGGGTCGCAACTGATCAGGCCGGTGTGGGCCGCCAGCGCGCCCTCGGGGCCAGGTGTCAACGGCCGAACACCCTGATCAGGTCTCTGCCCCCGGCATCAACTCCACGGTCGCCGGCGTCTCCCACCCGACGCCGGAGGAGCCTGGTCCGCCCAGCGGCGCAATCGGGCCGGCCCGGCTACCTGGCGATGGGTCCTAGCGGTCGCCCGGGAGGCCGGACGCCCCAGCCGCGGCGTCCGCGCGGTGCAGCCCGCGCAGGGCGAGGAGTGCGATCCCGGCGGCGGCCCCGGCGAAGACCGCGACCACGAGCAACCCACCGCTGTAGCCGGATGCGTCAATGAACGCCCCCGCGAGGCTGGAGCCGACCGCGACGCCGATCCCGAGGCCGGTGCTCATCCAGGCCAGGCCCTCGGTGAGGTTGTGGCGCTGCACGAGGCGTCCGATCAGGGTGTTGCCGTTGATCAGGGTGGGGGCGATCGTCGCCCCGACCAGCAGGCCGGCCCCGGCCAGGGCCCATTCCGAGCGCGCGAAGACGAGTGCCCCCGTGGCGACGAACATGGCCACGACACCCCAGACGAAACGCCCGGGCACAGGCGAACGCCACGCGCGAGTACCGTAGGCGAAGCCGGCGATGCCCGAGGCGAACGAGAACACCGCGAGCACCATGCCCGCTGCGGGCCGGACGCCCCAGTCGCTCGTGGCCGCGACGACGCTGACGTCGATCGAGCCGAACACGCCTCCGATCAGCACGTTGATGGCGACGACGGCGGCGACGCCGGGCGTCCCGAGCACGAATTGCCGCGGGGCGCGCGAGCGATCTGCGGACGTCCTGGGGTGGAGGGGTGGCTCGGTGCTCCGCTGCGAGTAGAACAGGTGCGCGCCGAGGAGGCCCAGCACGACGGGAGCGGCGACCCCGGCCGCCGGGTGCACGCCCGTCGAGAGGGCGGTGGCGGCGACGGGGCCGACGATGAAGGTGATCTCGTCGAGCGTCGACTCCAGCGAGTAGGCCGCGTGCAATTGGTGCGGGTTCGAGGTGAGGTGGTTCCAGCGTGCCCGGACCAGTGCGCCCGGCGCGCCAGCGGTGGCCCCGCTCAGGATCACCGGTGCGAACAGGGTCCACGCGGGAAGCCCGAGCACGGCCAGGGTGACGACCACGGACAGCATCACCGCCGAGGTGATGGCAGCCGGCCACATGACCCGCCGCTGCCCGTACCGGTCGACGAGGTTCGACAGCACGGCGGTGCCGGCGGCCCAGGCGATCGCGTTCGCGGCGGCCAGCCCGCCCGCCAGCGCATAGCTGCCGTAGAGCGCCGACACCATCATCACGATGCCGAGCCCCATCATCGCGCCGCCCGAGCGGGCCAGCAGCCCAGCGGCGCTGAACTGCCAGGCGCCCGGCAGGCTCAGGACGTCCCGGTACATGCGCATGCGGGCAATTCTCCCCTTGGCCAGGGGAGAGTCCACCATCGTGCCGCCTGTTCGCAGCGAGTTGCCGGGGCCGGCCGGTCACGGCTTCAGCCCGTTGGGTCGTTGCGTCCCGGATTCGTCGGATCCGGCCCGGCCAGTCCGTCAGGGGAGTCCTCGGCCACGTGGTGGTCCCCCAGCGAAGGGAATCCCGACTTCCGCAGTGGTTCGCGGACGAGAAAGCAGCCGTCCCCGTCACGGGCGGCTGAGGCGTGGCGATCGCTGGCGCATGGCAGTTCCGCGGCGGCGAACGGGATGCCTTCGCCGTAGGCCAGGTGCTCCACTCCATACGCGTGGCAGGGCGTTCCGTCGGCGACTAGGCTCGTTGCGTTCAAACGATGGGCAGCCAGGTGTTGATCATCGGTCGCATCGCTCCAAGGGGGGGCCATGACGAGAGCTACTACCCCGCAGGCGGGCAGCCGCCCCACGGCCGCAACGCTGGTCGGAGAGGCGCTGCGGGGCCTGCGCGTCGTGACGCCGCAGCTGGATCTGGCCTTTTGGGATGGTTCGAGCATCCCGGGGTCGGATCCGGTGGGAACGCTTCGATTCGCCTCCCCCGACGCGCTCCGGCGCATCGTGCGGGCTCCGAACGAGCTCGGCTTCGCCCGGGCGTACGTGGCCGGGGAACTGGAGGTCGAGGGCGACCTCTACGCGACTGTCAAGGCGTTGCGCGACATCTTCTATGGGGCCGCTCCCTCACCGGGGCGGAGGATGCGCTCCATCCCCGCGTTGGTGTCAGCGGCGCGAACGCTCGGCGCCGGGCGCTCGCTGACGCCTCCCCCGGAAGAGGCGCGACTGCGCGGTTGGCGGCACACGCTCGGGCGTGACCGGGCCGCCGTCACCCACCACTACGACATCGGCAACGATTTCTATCGGCTCGTGCTTGGGGAGTCGATGACCTACTCGTGCGCCCGCTACGTGGACCTGACCGTCGACCCGGTTGTGGGGCTGGCCGACGCTCAGGTGGCCAAGCACGAGTTGATCTGTCGCAAGCTCGGGCTGGCCGAGCGGCCGGGAATGCGCCTGTTGGACGTGGGCTGTGGCTGGGGATCGCTGGCGATTCACGCAGCCGTGCACCACGGAGCGTCCGTGGTGGGCGTGACCCTCAGTAGGGAGCAGGCCGCCCTGGCCGGGCAGCGGGCGCGTGCCGCCGCAGTTCAGGACAGGGTCGACATCCGAGTCCAGGACTACCGCCGACTCGACGGTGAGGTGTTCGACGCGATCGCGTCGGTGGGCATGTCCGAGCACGTCGGACACCGCAACCTGGACCGGTACTACGCCACCCTGCGCGCGGCGCTGCGGCCCGGGTGCCGGCTGCTCAACCACGCCATCTCGGCACCTGGCGGCGGGAAGATCGACCGTAACTCGTTCGTCGGGCGCTATGTGTTTCCCGACGGGGAGTTGATCGACGTGGGCGAGTCGGTGCTGGCGATGGAGCGCGCCGGATTCGAGGTGCGGGACGTCGAGTCACTTCGCGAGCACTACGCCCGCACGCTGCGGGCCTGGGTCGCCCGCCTGGAGGCATCCTGGGACCGCGCCGAGGAACTCATCGGCCGCCGACGCGCCCGGGTCTGGCGGCTCTACATGGCGGGTGCGGCCGTTGGCTTCGACGAGGGGGCGATGTCCCTCCACCAGGTGCTCGGCGTCCTCCCGACCGCCGACGGCGCCTCCCACATGCCGGCCACCAGGCGCGCCTGGGACTGACGCAACGCACTGGCATGTGTCTTGCGCAGTGCTCCATCGCCGTCAGCCGACCGGCGGGCAGCTCACTCTCGGGTTGTGGTCGGCGAACAGGCCGGACGGATTGTGCTTCCAGAGCCAGACGTGGATCTGGTAGAAGCCCGGCAGTTCGTACCGGTTCGGTTCCATGACCTCCGTCATGGCGCGGCCGAACAGGTGGGGCACGGTCGGGCCGTTCTCCGCCTCCCAGGCTTCCTTGAAGACGACGTACTCGAGTGCCACGAGACGCATGGCGCCATCCGGCTTCTTCTCGTAGACGAGCACCTCCGGTGTCGCGGGGTCGAGAACTGCGTCTCCCACGGCGGGACCGTTGATGAGGTGGTACCCCATCCCGCCGGGGTGCAGGGGATCACGCGAGGCGATGCACTCGTGCAGCGGCCCCACCGGCGGGAGAACGTAGCCGTCCGCCTCGGCAAAGGCCGTGTTGTGGTCTCGCGCTGAGGTCGCCCGCGCGATCGAGAGGTCCCCCCCGCCCGCGCCCAGGTCCTCATGAGCGGCGGCTCCCGAGGCGAGGGCGGTGAGGAGTACGGCTGTCGCGGCGATCGTGGCTGCGGCTGGCCTTGTCCTAGTTGGCATCGGGAGTCCTGTAGAAGTAGGGCGTGAGCTCCGAGACCTCGGTGATGGAGTCGACCGGGAGACCGGTGGAGTTCGCGGCCGCGCGGATCGCCTCGGGGGTTGTCGCTTGCCAGCGTGATGGGACCACCGTGTTGCCACGAGCATGGGACCACTTGGAAGTGTTATCGAGCATGGCGGACCTCGTTTCTGGGGTCAACGGTGACGCGCCCGCGTTGGCGGTAGGAGGGGCCTTCGACGACGAGGGTGTGCGCGCCTGAGGTGAGTCGATCGATGGCGGATTGGGCGAGGAGGGCGTCGGTGGTCAGGCCGAGCCATTCGGCGGGTTCTCGGTTCGACACCCAGATCGTGGCGGCGCGGCGGTGACGTTCGACGACGATCTCGTAGAAGTCGTTGGTTTGGGTGGCGTCGAGGGCCCGCAGCGCGAAGTCGTCCACGATGAGCAGGTCGATGCTGGTCAGGCGTCGGAGCTCGGCCTCGAGGGTGTTGTCGAGCCGGGCCGCCCGCAACCGGGTGAACAGTTTGTCGGCGCGGTGGAAGCCGACGGTCAGGCGGCGACGGATGGCGATGTGCCCGAGCGCGGTGGCGAGGTGGGTTTTGCCGACGCCGACGGGGCCGAGGATGAGGACGCCGGTGCCGGCTTCGGCGAACCGCAGGGTGGTCAGGTCGGACCACAGGTGCCGGTCGTAGGTGAGGTCGGGTTGGTCGTCGAAGGTGTCCAGCCGCATCGTGGGGTCCAGGCCGGCCTTGGCGGCGCGGAGGGTCGCGGAGCGGCCCTCGCGGCGGGTGACCTCGTCGGACAGGACGAGTTCGAGGAACGCGGCGTGGCCCAGCTGTTGCTGGCGGGCCAGGTGGAGCCGTTCGGGCAGGGTGTCGGCCATGCCGCCCAGCTTCAGGGCGCGCAGGGTGCGGGTCAGGTCGACGCCGACCGGGTCGACCGGCGCCGGGGGTCTGGTCATGGTGGTCATCGGTGCTCCTCCTCGAAGAGGGTGTCGGGTCCGTCGTCGCGGACCAGGGTCAACGTGGCGACCGGACCGCCGGCGGTGGGGGTCCGGTGACTGGCAGGGGTGGTCCCCTGGATGGCAGCGGGGCTGGTCCGGTCACTGGCGAAGGCCGTCGGCCGGGTGGCGAACTCGGCGGGTTGGCGGGCGAACCGGCCGCCGGGGATGGTGCCAGTCGGTAGCAGCGGCAGGGTGTCCTCGGTGGCCCGCTCCAGCATGGAGGCGATCTTGGTGACCGACACCACGTCGAGGTCCAGGGCGCGGGAGCAGGCGGCTTCGACCGGCCCGTTGCCGTAGCGGCGGACCAGCCCAAGGAGCCGGTACACCGCGCGCATCCGCGTCCACGGCAGCGGGTCGTCCAGGAGCCGCTCGGCGTAGATCCCGATACTCGACCCGTGGACCGCGCACGTGCTGATCAGGCGGGTCAGGTCCCGTAACGCGTAGCCGGACCTCTCTGCGGGCAGGTCGTCGCGGTCGGTGGATCGGCCCCCCGGCGCTTGGCGGGGGTGGGTCTTGACCAGCCGGCCCCGGTGGTACAGCTTGACCAGTTCCCGGTCGGCGCGCACGTCCAGCTGGTGGCCGAGGTAGGCGCCGGGCACCGAGTAGAGGGCGCGGGCGACCTCGACGTGGAAGTCGCGGTGCACCTTCACGGTCTTGAACACGGGCACGTCATACGCCGGCGGGACGGGCAACAGCACCCCGGCCTCGTGCTCGTCGAACACCTCCGCCGGGCGGGCCTGCAGGGTGCCGTGGATCCGCATCCCGGCCCGCTCGGCGCACCACACCGTGGCGCGTTGTTGGGCTTCCTCCAGGCTGGTGAACACCTCACCGGCCCAGAAGTTGCCGCGGACGTACTGCACCGCCCGCTCGACCTTCGGTTTGTCCTTCGGTGATCTGACGCGGGCCGGGTCGGTGCCGAACCCGGCGTGTTGGGCGTAATCGAGCCAGCCTTGGGACAGGCGCGGGTTCACCGGATCGGGGTCGGTGACGATGGCCTTCATGTTGTCGGGGATCAGCACCTTGAACACACCCTGGAAGAACGCCCACGCCGCTTCACAGCCGGCGATGACCGCCACCAACGTCTGCGAGTACGTCAACCAGACGAACAGGTGCCGCGAGTAGCAGGCGGTGAAGATCAGGGCGTGGACCTTCCGCCGGCGACCGTCTTCGCCGGTCAGGTAGCCCAGGTGTCCGAAGTCGACCTGCAGCTCGACGCCGGGCTCGCCGTCGGCGACCCGCACGGTGGTGTCCTTCACGCGGAACCCGCACCGTTCGGCGGCGAACCGGTGCAACGTCCGATACGGCACCACACACCCCTGCCGCGCCAACAGTTCGTGGACCTTCACCACCGACAACGGCTTGGCGTCCTTGCCGTCACCGGCCAACCACACCGCGATCTGCTCCTGGCGGGCTTCCAGGGCCTCCCACGCCGTCCCGTGCCCGTTCGGGCGGGCCGGACGCACCGCCGACACCACCTGAGCGACCAGGTCGTCATCGACCGCCGTGAACCCCGCGTCCCGCTGCAGACCGGCCTCCTGCGCGGCGGCCACATAGCGGCGGGCCGTCTTGCGGTCCACCCCCGCCCGCTCGGCGACTGTCCGCAGCCCGGCGCCCTCGAGCCAGCCGCGGAGTACTTCCCTGACCTCAACCACACTGACCTCCCTGAATCCCACGCCCGTAGACCTCCATGACGGCGACACCGACACGGCGATCCAACGAGCCGACCCAGGACCCACCGGCAAGACACGCCGGGTGGTCCCATGACTGGCAATCCAAGTGGTCCCATGAACCTGGCAGAAAACCCGCTACCCCGGTCCCATGCTCATGGCAGGCGACA
>NZ_JCAKNG010000009.1:0-104847 GCF_059516005.1 Propioniciclava sp. LT294 | reverse complement strand
GTGGGAACGGCTCGGGTTCGACACCATCGACGATGAGGCGTTCTTCCAACTCGTGCTCGCCCGCTTGGTGGAACCCACCTCGAAGCTGGACAGCGTCCGGGTGATCGAGGAGCTCGGGCTGGTTGCCGCGCACCGCAACACGTTCACCAAGGCGCTGCGACGATGCGCTGACAAGGACTACCGCGACCAGATCGCGCAGGCGTGCTTCCAACACGTGTGGGCCGAGCGGGGTGGTGACGTGTCGCTGCTGTTGTACGACGTGACGACGTTGTACTTCGAGACCGACACCGAGGACGACCTCCGCAAGGTCGGATTCAGCAAGGAACGTCGGGTCGACCCCCAGATTGTGGTCGGCCTGCTCGTGGACCGGTCGGGCCACCCGTTGGAGATCGCCTGCTTCGAAGGGAACAAGCCCGAGACCCACACGCTCATCCCGGTCATCAAAGCCTTCCAACAGCGCCACCAGGTGGCGGACATGGTGGTGGTCGCTGATGCGGGCATGTTGTCGGCGAGCAACCTGAAGACGATCGACGAGGCTGGCCTGCGGTTCATCGTCGGCTCCAGGATGACCAAGGCTCCCCATGATCTGGCCAAGCACTTCCGCTGGCACGGCACCGCGTTCACCGATGGCCAGGTCATCGACACGATCACGATGCGGTCCACCGCCCCCGACCCCGACCGGGTGAAGACGCGCGCCGAACCCGTGTGGGATCCCGTGGCGCATCCCACGGCGTGGCGGGCCGTGTGGCAGTACTCAGCCAAGCGGGCAGCCCGGGACACCCGCACCCTGACCCTGCAACGCGACCGTGCCCAAGCGGTCGTCGACGGTGACAAGCCGGCCAAGAAGGTCCGGTTCGTGAAAACCACCGGCCAGCAGGCGAGCCTCGATGAGTCGTCCCTCGCCCGCGCCCAAGCGCTGGTCGGCTTGAAGGGCTACGTCACCAACATCACCAGCAGCGTCATGCCCGCCACCGAAATCATTGCCAGCTACCACGACCTGTGGCACGTCGAGCAGTCGTTCCGGATGTCCAAGAGCGACCTGGCCGCGCGTCCCATCTACCACTACTTGAAGGATTCGATCGAGGCCCACCTCACCATCGTGTTCACCGCACTCGCGATCGCCCGCGACCTGCAAGCCCGCAGCGGCTGGTCGCTGAAGAAGATCGTCCGCGGACTACGCCCGTTGCAGCAGGTCACCATCCAACTCGGAGGTCAACAACTCCAAGCCGAACCCCGAATCCCCGACGACATCGCCCAAGTGCTCGCCCGTTTGGGTCACTAAACGTGTGCAAGTCAGGCGATTTGGGCGTTACCGCCACCGTGACGTAGAGTAGGTCAACGAAGCCGAAGACCGCTGGTTTCTGCCCTCGGGCAGTGCAAATCCCGCGCAGGTGACACGATCGAATCGCTGGTCTCCAGCGTGCCCCGTGCGCTTGCGCCCGGGGTTTTTCCATGTCTTGGGCCTGACTACAAGAAGTGGGAAGGAGACCCATGGCGAGGCCGGACAAGGCAGCCGCGGTCGCTGAGCTGAAGGATGCCTTCAGCAGCGCGAACGCCGCTGTGCTGACCGAGTACCGCGGGCTCACCGTGAAGAGCATCAAGGCCCTGCGCCGCGCTCTCGGTGGGAACGCCACGTACGCCGTCGCGAAGAACACTCTGACCCAGATCGCCGCCAAGGAAGCCGGAATCGAGGGGCTCGACGAGCAGCTCTCCGGTCCGACGGCGATCGCTTTCATCAACGGTGACGTTGCCACCGTTGCGAAGGGTCTGCGCGACTTCGCGAAGGAAAACCCGCTTCTGGTCATCAAGGGTGGCGTCATGGACGGTCGTGTCCTCGACGCCGATGCGGTGAAGAAGCTCGCCGACCTCGAGTCGCGTGAGGTTCTGCTCGCCAAGCTGGCTGGTGCCATGCAGGCGAACCTCAGCAAGGCTGTCTACCTCATCGCCGCTCCGCTGTCGCAGGCCGCTCGTGCCTTCGGCGCGCTGGAGGCTGCGGCGGGGGAGAACCCGTCCCTCATCGGTGGCGCCGGCCAGGCTGCCCCCGAGACCGACCAGAAGCCCGACACCGCCGAGGCTGCCTCGGCACCCGAGGCAGCGCCCGCTGCCGAGGCAGACGACACCGCGGCCGAGTCCGCGGAGTAATTGAAAGGAAGCCACATCATGGCGAAGCTCACCAACGACGAGCTCCTTGACGCCTTCAAGGAGATGACCCTGATCGAGCTCTCCGAGTTCGTCAAGCTCTTCGAGGACGCCTTCGGCGTCACCGCGGCCGCCCCGGTCGCCGTGGCCGCCGCCGGCGCTGCCCCCGCCGCCGAGGTCGAGGAGGAGGAGGTCTCCAACGAGGTCGACGTCATCCTCGAGTCCGCCGGCGACAAGAAGATCCAGGTCATCAAGGAGGTGCGCGCCCTCACGTCCCTCGGCCTCAAGGAGGCCAAGGACCTCGTCGAGGCCGCCCCGAAGGCCATCCTGGAGAAGGTTGCCCGCGACGCGGCTGCCAAGGCCAAGGAGCAGCTCGAGGCCGCCGGCGCCACCGTCACCGTCAAGTGACCCTGTCGCCTGCGCTCTGACGCAGCACTGCAAGGGCCCGTGGGATTCGTCCCGCGGGCCCTTCGCGGTTCCGGCCCCCGGCCACGCTGGGGCGGATTGGTGCTTTCTGCGCCCACCGCCTGTAAGCTGCTCGCGTCCGAATCCGGAGCAGCGTGGCTCAGGGACCCGGAGCCCGGGGCGCAGCACGACTTGCGCGCTCCCCCTTGGCGAGCTAGTATCAGGCTTTGCCCCAATTGACGACCCGTGACGATTTGACGCGGGGCGTTTCGCATGCAAAGAACCTCCCAGCCCGGGTTCTATTGGAAGGACCATAGTCTTGGCCGTCTCGCGCACTGCGTCGAAGAACACCAACGTCGTTTCCAGTGTTGGCCGGATCTCGTTCGCGAAGATCCATGAGCCCATGGAAGTTCCGAACCTCCTTGATCTGCAGGTCGACTCGTTCGACTGGCTCGTCGGCAACGACGTGTGGCGCCGGCGCGTCGCGGATGCCCTGGAGGCCGGACGTACCGACATCAACACCAAGTCCGGTCTCGAGGAGATCTTCGAGGAGATCTCCCCGATCGAGGACCTCTCGGAGACCATGTCGCTGAGTTTCCGCGACCATCGGTTTGAAGACCCGAAGTACACGGTCGAGGAGTGCAAGGATCGCGACGTCACCTACGCCGCGCCCCTCTTCGTCACCGCCGAGTTCGTGAACAACGAGACCGGTGAGATCAAGTCCCAGACCGTCTTCATGGGCGACTTCCCGCTCATGACCGACAAGGGCACCTTCGTCATCAACGGCACTGAGCGCGTCGTCGTGTCGCAGTTGGTCCGCAGCCCCGGTGTCTACTTCGAGCAGACCCCGGACAAGACGTCGGACAAGGACATCTTCAGCTGCAAGATCATCCCCTCCCGCGGTGCATGGCTCGAGTTCGAGGTCGACAAGCGCGACATGGTCGGCGTCCGCCTCGACCGCAAGCGCAAGCAGAACGTCACCGTCCTGCTGAAGGCCCTGGGCTGGACGAACGAGCAGATCCTCGAGGAGTTCGGCGAGTACGAGTCCATCCGGCTCACCCTGGAGAAGGACAACACGGCCAACACGGACGAGGCGCTCCTGGACCTCTACCGCAAGCTGCGCCCGGGCGAGCCGCCGACGCGCGAGGCCGCGCAGGCGATGCTCGACAACTACTACTTCAACCCGAAGCGGTACGACACCGCCAAGGTCGGTCGCTACAAGATCAACAAGAAGCTCGGCCTCTCGCAGCCGTTCGACCAGCAGGTGTTGACGATGGAGGACATCGTCGCGTCCATCCGCTACGTCGTCGCCCTGCACGAGGGCAAGGAGATGCTGGACGACGTCCCCGTCGAGACGGACGACATCGACCACTTCGGCAACCGTCGGCTGCGCACGGTCGGTGAGCTGATCCAGAACCAGCTCCGCATCGGCCTGGGTCGTCTCGAGCGCACCGTCCGCGACCGCATGACGACGCAGGACATCGAGGCGATCACGCCGCAGACGCTGATCAACATCCGTCCCGTCGTGGCGGCGCTGAAGGAGTTCTTCGGCACCTCGCAGCTGTCGCAGTTCATGGACCAGAACAACCCCCTGGCCGGCCTCACGCACAAGCGCCGCCTCTCGGCGCTGGGCCCGGGTGGTCTGTCCCGTGACCGTGCCGGCATGGAGGTCCGTGACGTCCACCCGTCGCACTACGGCCGCATGTGCCCGATCGAGACCCCTGAAGGCCCGAACATCGGTCTGATCGGCTCGCTGGCGTCCTTCGCCCGGGTGAACGCGTTCGGCTTCATCGAGACGCCCTACCGCAAGGTCGTCGACGGCCACGTCACCGACCAGATCGACTACCTGACCGCCGACGAGGAGGACCGCTACATCGTCGCGCAGGCCAACGCGCAGCTCGACGACCAGGGTCGGTTCACCGAGGAGCGGGTGCTCGTCCGTGTCAAGGACGGCGACGCCGCTGAGGTCCCGGCCGATGAGGTCCACTACATGGACGTCTCGCCGCGCCAGATGGTGTCCGTCGCGACGGCGCTGATCCCGTTCCTCGAGCACGACGACGCGTCGCGTGCCCTGATGGGCGCCAACATGCAGCGTCAGGCCGTCCCGCTGCTCCGCAACGAGGCCCCCTACGTGGGCACCGGCATGGAGTACCGCGGCGCGGTCGACGCCGGCGAGGTCACCGTGGCGAACAAGGCGGGCGTGGTCACCTCCGTGTCCGGCGACATCATCGACGTGATGAACGACGACGGTACGCAGACGAGCTACCGGATGGCGAAGTTCGTCCGGTCCAACCAGACCACCTGCATCAACCAGCGCCCGCTCGTCTCCGACGGTGACCGCGTCGAGGTGGGCACCCCGCTCGCCGACGGCGCCTGCACCGACAACGGCGAGATGGCCCTGGGCCGGAACCTCCTCGTGGCGTTCATGCCGTGGGAGGGCCACAACTACGAGGACGCCATCATCCTCAGCCAGCGCCTGGTCCAGGACGACATCCTCACCTCGATCCACATCGAGGAGCACGAGATCGACGCCCGCGACACCAAGCTGGGCCCCGAGGAGATCACCCGCGACATCCCGAACGTCGGCGACGACATGCTCGCCGACCTCGACGAGCGCGGCATCGTCCGCATCGGCGCCGAGGTGGGTACGGGCGACATCCTGGTCGGCAAGGTCACCCCGAAGGGCGAGACCGAGCTGACCCCCGAGGAGCGCCTCCTGCGCGCCATCTTCGGTGAGAAGGCGCGCGAGGTCCGCGACACCTCGATGAAGGTGCCGCACGGCGAGACCGGTACGGTCATCGGCGTCCGTGTCTTCGACCGCGACGAGGGCGACGAGCTCCCCCCGGGTGTCAACCAACTGGTCCGCGTCTACGTGGCCCAGAAGCGCAAGATCTCCGACGGTGACAAGCTCGCCGGCCGCCACGGCAACAAGGGCGTCATCTCCAAGATCCTCCCGGTCGAGGACATGCCGTTCCTCGAGGACGGCACCCCGGTCGACATCGTCCTCAACCCGCTCGGCGTGCCGAGCCGCATGAACGTCGGCCAGGTGCTGGAGACGCATCTCGGCTGGATCGCGCACAGCGGATGGGACATCGAGGGTGTCGACGAGCCGTGGGCCAACCGCCTCAAGGACGTCGGCCTCGGCCGCGTCGAGCCCAAGTCCAACCTCGCCACGCCCGTCTTCGACGGCGCGAACGAGCGGGAGATCGCGGGCCTGCTCGAGAACGGGCTGCCGCAGCGCGACGGCCTCAAGATGGTGGACGCCGGTGGCAAGGCGCAGCTCTTCGACGGCCGCTCCGGCGAGCCGTACCCGGAGCGTGTGGGCGTCGGCTACATCTACATGCTGAAGCTGCACCACCTGGTGGACGACAAGATCCACGCGCGTTCCACCGGCCCGTACTCGATGATCACGCAGCAGCCGCTGGGTGGTAAGGCGCAGTTCGGCGGCCAGCGCTTCGGTGAGATGGAGGTGTGGGCGATGGAGGCCTACGGTGCCGCTTGGGCGCTGCAGGAACTCCTCACGATCAAGTCCGACGACGTCCCCGGTCGCGTCAAGGTGTACGAGGCCATCGTCAAGGGCGAGAACATCCCCGAGCCCGGCATCCCCGAGTCGTTCAAGGTTCTCGTCAAGGAGATGAAGTCGCTCTGCCTGAACGTCGAGGTCCTGTCCTCCGACGGCACGGTGGTCGAACTGAAGGACTCCGAGGACGACTTCCACCGCGCTGACGAGTTCGGGATCGACCTGAGCCGTCGTCCCGGTGCCGACTCGTTCGCAGGTATCGACGAGGTCTGAGCAAGCCAAGCGGACGCCGAGGCGCACCCTCGGCGTCCGCCCACCCCGCAGGAACCTGAACCCTGCAACCCCCGCGCGAGGCGCCTCGCACGGGCCGTCCGGACCAGCGGCCACTGGTCTGAACAAAAATCCCCCGGCAGGGGAGAGAAGGAAGAAACGTGCTGGACGTCAACTTCTACGACGAGCTGCGCATCGGGCTGGCCACGGCGGACCAGATCCGCGAGTGGAGCCACGGCGAGGTCAAGAAGCCTGAGACGATCAACTACCGCACGCTCAAGCCCGAGCGTGACGGTCTGTTCTGCGAGAAGATCTTCGGCCCCACGCGGGACTGGGAGTGCTACTGCGGCAAGTACAAGCGTGTCCGCTTCAAGGGCATCATCTGCGAGCGCTGTGGCGTCGAGGTCACCCGTTCCAACGTGCGCCGTGAGCGCATGGGCCACATCGAGCTGGCCGCGCCGGTCACCCACATCTGGTACTTCAAGGGTGTCCCGAGCCGCCTGGGCTACCTGCTCGACATCGCGCCGAAGGACCTGGAGAAGGTCATCTACTTCGCGGCGTACATGATCACCTCTGTCGACGAGGATGCACGCCACCGCGACCTGAGCTCCCTGGAGGGCAAGGTCGAGGTCGAGCGCAAGCAGATCACGAACCGCATGAACGCGGACATCGAGACCCGCATGCAGAAGATCGAGGAGGACCTGGCAGAGCTCGAGGCCGAGGGGGCCAAGGCCGACCAGAAGAAGCGCGTCCGTGACCTGGGGGAGCGCGAGGTCAAGCTGACCCGCGATCGCGCCCAGCGTGAGCTGGACCGCCTCGACGCCGTCTGGGCCCGCTTCAAGAGCCTGAAGGTCCAGGACCTCGAGGGCGACGAGATCCTCTACCGCGAGATGAAGAGCCGCTTCGGCAAGTACTTCGAGGGCTTCATGGGCGCCGAGGCGATCAAGCGCCGCCTCACGGACTTCGACCTCGCGGCCGAGTCCGAGCGCCTCCGCGAGACCATCGCGACCGGCAAGGGCCAGCGCAAGACCCGTGCGCTCAAGCGTCTCAAGGTCGTGTCGGCGTTCCTCACGACGACCAACAGCCCCGTGGGCATGGTGCTGGATGCCGTCCCGGTCATCCCGCCGGACCTGCGCCCGATGGTGCAGCTGGACGGTGGCCGCTTCGCGACCTCCGACCTCAACGACCTGTACCGCCGTGTCATCAACCGCAACAACCGCCTCAAGCGCCTCCTCGACCTCGGTGCGCCCGAGATCATCGTGAACAACGAGAAGCGCATGCTGCAGGAGGCCGTCGACTCGCTGTTCGACAACGGACGCCGTGGGCGTCCGGTCACCGGTCCCGGCAACCGTCCCCTCAAGTCCATCTCGGACATGCTCAAGGGCAAGCAGGGCCGGTTCCGCCAGAACCTGCTGGGCAAGCGCGTGGACTACTCGGGCCGTTCGGTCATCGTCGTCGGCCCGCAGCTCAAGCTGCACCAGTGCGGCCTGCCGAAGAACATGGCGCTGGAGTTGTTCAAGCCGTTCGTCATGAAGCGGCTGGACGACCTCAACCTGGCCCAGAACATCAAGTCGGCCAAGCGCATGGTCGAGCGCCAGCGCCCCGTGGTGTGGGACGTCCTCGAAGAGGTCATCCAGGAGCACCCGGTGCTGCTGAACCGTGCACCCACGCTGCACCGCCTCGGCATCCAGGCGTTCGAGCCGCAGCTGATCGAGGGCAAGGCCATCCAGCTGCACCCGCTCGTCTGCACCGCCTTCAACGCCGACTTCGACGGCGACCAGATGGCCGTGCACCTCCCGCTGTCGGCGGAGGCCCAGGCGGAGGCGCGCATCCTGATGCTGTCGACGAACAACATCCTGAAGCCTGCTGACGGACGTCCGGTCACCCTGCCGACGCAGGACATGATCATCGGCCACTACTTCCTCACCACCGCCCGCGACGGGCAGCCCGGTGAGGGGCGCGTGTTCGCCAGCAAGGACGAGGCCTACATGGCCTTCGACCGCAACGAGATCAAGGTGAACTCCAAGATCAAGATCCGCATCTCCGGGCTCGAGCCGCCGGTCGGCGTCCAGGCCCGCGAGGACGGCTCCTTCATGCTGGAGACGACCCTGGGTCGCGCCCTGTTCAACGAGGCGCTCCCGGCCGACTACCCCTACGTGAACGACAGCGTGGGCAAGAAGCAGCTGGGCCAGATCGTCAACGACCTCGCCGAGCGCTACCACAAGGTCGACGTCGCCCGGACGCTGGACCGCCTCAAGGACATCGGCTTCCGCTGGGCGACCCGGTCCGGCGTCACCGTGTCGATCTCGGACATCCAGACCCCGGCCTCCAAGCCGGAGATCCTGGCGTCCTACGACGCGCGCGCCACGAAGATCACCCGCCAGTTCGAGCGCGGCAAGGTCACCGAGGAGGAGCGCCAGCAGGAGCTCGTCCAGTTGTGGACCGACGCCACCGCCGAGCTGACCGCGGCCATGGAGGCGAACTTCACCACCGAGAACCCGATCTTCATGATGGTGAACTCGGGTGCGCGTGGAAACATGACGCAGATGCGCCAGATCGCCGCCATGCGAGGCCTCGTGGCCAACCCGAAGGGCGAGATCATCGCCCGGCCGATCAAGTCGAACTTCCGCGAGGGCCTGTCCGTCCTGGAGTACTTCATCTCCACCCACGGTGGCCGCAAGGGCCAGGCCGACACCGCTCTGCGCACCGCCGACTCGGGTTACCTGACCCGTCGTCTGGTGGACGTGTCGCAGGACGTCATCATCCGCGAGGAGGACTGTGGCACGGAGCGGGGCCTGACCAAGGTGATCGTGGCCACCGGCCGCGACGGCAAGGTCGGCCCGGCGTTCAACGTCGAGACCTCGGTCTACGCCCGTACGCTGGCGTCCGACGTCACCGATGCCAAGGGCGACGTGCTGGTCGCCGCCGGCACCGACCTGGGTGACCTGGAGATCGGCGCGCTGATCGCCGCCGGCATCACCGAGGTCAAGGTCCGCTCGGTCCTGACCTGCGAGTCGAAGGTGGGCACCTGCGCCGCCTGCTACGGCCGCTCGCTGGCCTCCGGCAAGCTCGTCGACGTCGGCGAGGCGGTCGGTATCGTCGCCGCGCAGTCGATCGGCGAGCCGGGTACCCAGCTGACCATGCGTACCTTCCACACCGGTGGTGTGGCCGGTGATGACATCACGCAGGGTCTGCCGCGTGTCGGTGAGCTTTTCGAGGCCCGGACGCCCAAGGGCAAGGCCCCGATCGCCGAGGCCGCCGGCCGCCTCCGCATGGAGGAGGGGGAGCGCACCCGCAAGCTCGTCCTCGTCCGGGACGACGGCGAGGAGGACCTGGAGTACCCGCTGCCGCGGCGCGTGCGCCTGGAGTGGGAGGACGCCAACATGGTCCGCCACTCGATCGGCGACGGCGACCGTGTCGAGGCCGGCCAGCAGCTGTGGGCGGGCACGCTCGACCCGCAGGACATCCTGCGCGTCAACGGTCTCCGCAAGGTCCAGGAGCACCTGGTCGACGAGGTGCAGGCCGTGTACCGGACGCAGGGCGCCCCGATCCACGACAAGCACATCGAGATCATCATCCGCCAGATGCTGCGTCGCGTGACCGTCATCGAGTCGGGCGACACCACCATCCTCCCGGGCGACCTGGTCGATCGTGCGCACTTCGAGGCGCAGAACCGCAAGGCCATCACCGAGGGCCGGACGCCCGCGCAGGGTCGCCCCGTCCTCATGGGCATCACCAAGGCGTCGCTGGCCACCGAGAGCTGGCTGTCGGCGGCGTCCTTCCAGGAGACCACCAAGGTGCTCACCGACGCGGCCATCCAGGCCAAGTCGGACTCCCTGGTCGGCCTCAAGGAGAACGTGATCCTGGGCAAGCTCATCCCGGCTGGTACCGGTCTCGACCGCTACCGCAACATCCGGGTGGAGCCGACCGCCGAGGCCCGTGCCGCGGCGTACGACCTCAGCTACGACCCGTACGACTACGACATCGCCGGCACCGCGCCGGTCATGCCGAGCGACGAGTTCGACCTGGGCGACTTCAGCTGACCCGTCGGCTGAGCCCAAGGGCCCCGGAACCCCCGTGGTTCCGGGGCCCTTCCCGTCCCGGGCGAGGGAACCTCGGCAACCCGAGTTGGGGACGGGGCGTCGCGGGAGGTAGACTGAGCGCAACGTTCTTCGGCTAGTCATGGCCCGGGGCATCCACGGTCTTCCTTTTGACCGCCTCAGGGTCTAACCACTAGTCTTTGTCGTTGTGTTCGGGTAACCGAACGCCTCCGTGCCAGCCGCGGCTCCCCCGGGTGGGTGTGACCGGCCGGTTCGACCCCCACGACGGTTGAGGTCCGTTGAGCCCTGCGAGCTCTCGACACCGGCCGGCGTGCACCAGTGCTTGGCGCCCGGGAGGGAGCCAACAAACTCGAACGAAGGATTACCAGCCGGTGCCCACAATCCAGCAGTTGGTCCGCAAGGGCCGCAGTGACAAGAAGACGTCCAGCAACACCCCCGCGCTGAAGGGTTCGCCCCAGCGTCGCGGCGTGTGCACGCGCGTTTACACCACGACCCCCAAGAAGCCGAACTCGGCTCTGCGCAAGGTCGCTCGTGTTCGCCTGTCCTCGGGTATCGAGGTGACTGCGTACATCCCCGGCGTCGGCCACAACCTGCAGGAGCACTCCATGGTGCTCGTGCGCGGCGGCCGCGTGAAGGACCTCCCGGGTGTCCGGTACAAGATCATCCGCGGCTCGCTCGACACCCAGGGTGTCAAGAACCGCAAGCAGGCCCGCAGCCGCTACGGCGCGAAGAAGGAGAAGTAATGCCTCGCAAGGGACCGGCCCCGAAGCGGCCGATCGTCGTCGACCCCGTCTACGGCTCGCCGCTGGTCTCCCAGCTCGTGAGCAAGATCCTGCTCGACGGCAAGAAGACCACCGCGCAGAACATCGTCTACGGCGCGCTCGAGGGCACCCGGGCCAAGTCCGGCATCGACCCGGTGCAGACGCTGAAGAAGGCGCTCGACAACATCCGTCCGGCGGTCGAGGTCAAGTCCCGCCGCGTCGGTGGTGCCACCTACCAGGTCCCCGTCGAGGTGAAGCCCGCCCGCTCGACGACCCTCGCGATGCGCTGGCTGGTGAGCTACTCCCGCCAGCGTCGCGAGAAGACGATGACCGAGCGCCTCATGAACGAGCTCCTGGATGCCTCGAACGGTCTGGGCGCCAGCGTCAAGAAGCGTGAGGACACGCACAAGATGGCCGAGGCGAACCGCGCCTTCGCGCACTACCGCTGGTGAACTCCTTGAAGCTCTCCCCCGCCGCGAGGCGGGGGGGAGCTTCACGGCTGTCCCGAGTCGAAACGAACAACACGTAACTAGAGGGGAAACAACCCGTGGCCATTGACATCAAGACCGACCTGGCCAAGGTCCGCAACATCGGCATCATGGCCCACATCGACGCGGGCAAGACCACGACCACCGAGCGCATCCTGTTCTACACCGGCATCAACTACAAGATCGGTGAGACCCACGAGGGTTCGGCCACGATGGACTGGATGGAGCAGGAGCAGGAGCGCGGCATCACGATCACGTCCGCCGCGACGACCTGTTTCTGGCGCGAGAACCAGATCAACATCATCGACACCCCCGGTCACGTGGACTTCACGGTCGAGGTGGAGCGCTCGCTCCGCGTCCTGGACGGTGCCGTCACCGTGTTCGACGGAGTCGCCGGCGTCGAGCCCCAGTCGATGACCGTGTGGCGTCAGGCCAACAAGTACGGCGTCCCGCGCATCTGCTACGTCAACAAGCTCGACCGCACCGGTGCGTCTTTCGACTTCGTCGTGAAGACCATCCGTGAGCGCCTCAACGCGGTCGCCGCCGTCCTCCAGCTGCCGATCGGCGCCGAGGCTGACTTCATCGGCGTGGTCGACCTCGTCCAGATGCGTGCGCTCACGTGGCGCGGCGAGACCAAGATCGGCGAGGACTACACGATCGAGGAGATCCCGGCCGACATGGTCGATCGCGCCGCCGAGGCCCGCGAGGAGCTCATCCAGACCCTCGCCGACCACGACGACGAGTTCGCCGAGGCGTGGCTGCTGGCCGAGGACTCGGGCGACGAGATCGACGTGCCGACCATCAAGGCTGCCATCCGCCGCGGCGTCCTGGCCTCGAAGTTCACCGCCGTCGTCTGTGGCACCTCGTTCAAGAACAAGGGTGTCCAGCCGATGCTGGACGCGGTCATCGACTACCTGCCCTCCCCGCTGGACATCCCCGCCATCGACGGCTTCAAGCCCGGCGACGAGTCGGTGAAGCTCGAGCGTCACCCCTCGAACGACGAGCCGCTCTCGGTCCTGGCGTTCAAGATCGCCGCGGACCCGCACCTGGGTCGCCTCACCTACGTCCGCGTCTACTCCGGCGTGCTGAAGTCGGGCATGCAGGTGCTGAACGCGACCAAGGGCAAGAAGGAGCGGGTCGGCAAGATCTACCAGATGCACGCCAACAAGCGTGAGGAGATCGAAGAGATCGGCGCCGGCATGATCTGCGCGGTCATGGGCCTGAAGGACACCACCACCGGTGAGACCCTCTGCGACCCGGCCAACGCGATCATCCTCGAGTCGATGGAGTTCCCGAACCCCGTCATCGAGCAGGCCATCGAGCCGAAGACCAAGTCCGACCAGGAGAAGCTCGGCACGGCCATCCAGCGCCTCGCCGAGGAGGATCCGACCTTCCGCGTCCACACCGACGAGGAGACCGGCCAGACCATCATCGCCGGCATGGGCGAGCTGCACCTCGAGGTGCTGATCGACCGCATGCGCCGCGAGTTCAAGGTCGAGGCCAACATCGGCAAGCCGCAGGTCGCCTACCGTGAGACGCTCCGCCGCGCGGTGGAGAAGATCGAGTACACCCACAAGAAGCAGTCGGGTGGTTCCGGCCAGTACGGCAAGGTGCTCATCGCCCTGGAGCCGCAGGAGGCGGGCGCGGGCTACGAGTTCGTGAACGGCGTCACCGGTGGCCGCATCCCCAAGGAGTACATCCCCGCGGTCGACCAGGGCATCCAGGAGGCCATGGCCTTCGGTCCGCTGGCCGGCTACCCGGTGGAGGACATCAAGGTGACGCTGCTCGATGGCGCCTACCACGACGTCGACTCCTCCGAGCTCGCGTTCAAGATCGCCGGTTCGATGGTCTTCAAGGAGGCCGCACGCAAGGCCGACCCGGCCCTGCTCGAGCCGCTGATGGCCGTCGAGGTCACCACGCCCGACGACTACCTCGGCACCGTGATCGGTGACATCAACTCCCGCCGTGGCTCCGTCCAGGGCATGGAGGAGGCCCACGGCAACCAGGTCGTCCGCGCCCTGGTCCCGCTGTCGGAGATGTTCGGTTACGTCGGTGACCTGCGCTCGAAGACCTCCGGCCAGGCTTCCTACTCCATGGAGTTCCACTCCTATGGCGAGGTGCCGAAGTCGGTGGCCGACGAGATCATCGCGAAGGGCCGTGGCGGCAGCAACGAGTGACGCCCGTCCGCTGTGACCTCCGCGGGCCCCGCAACCGTTCCGGTTGCGGGGCCCGCGGCGTCCGGGGGAGTGGGCATCGACGCCGTGGGCCGCGGCGGGCGGCAAGTCGGATCGGGTTTTGACTGCGCGCCGTCGAGCGATAGGATTGGCGAGGTTGTCGCGTGGGCGTTTGCCCGGGCGGCGCACCCTAGAACTTGCTTCGCAACCTGCGGGGCGAAAAGCACGCCCCGCGAACGCGTGGCGGAAGATCCCAGGAGGAGCCACAAGTGGCAAAGGCCAAGTTTGAGCGGACCAAGCCGCACTGCAACATCGGCACCATCGGGCACGTCGACCACGGCAAGACCACGCTCACGGCGGCGATCACGAAGGTGCTCCACGACAAGTACCCCGACCTGAACGCCGTGTCGGCCTTCGACCAGATCGACAAGGCCCCGGAGGAGCGCCAGCGCGGTATCACCATCTCCATCGCGCACGTCGAGTACCAGACGGAGAAGCGCCACTACGCGCACGTCGACTGCCCGGGTCACGCCGACTACGTCAAGAACATGATCACCGGTGCTGCCCAGATGGACGGCGCGATCCTCGTGGTCGCCGCCACCGACGGCCCCATGGCGCAGACCCGCGAGCACATCCTGCTCGCCCGCCAGGTCGGCGTGCCGGCGATCGTCGTCGCGCTGAACAAGTGCGACATGGTCGACGACGAGGAGCTCATCGAGCTCGTCGAGATGGAGCTGCGCGAGCTGCTCTCGGCTCAGGAGTTCGACGGCGACAACCTTCCGATCGTGCAGGTCGCTGCCTTCCCGGCGCTGAACGGCGACGAGAAGTGGGGCAAGTCGATCCTCGAGCTCATGGACGCCGTGGACGAGTACATCCCGCAGCCCGAGCGTGACACCGAGAAGCCCTTCCTGATGCCCGTTGAGGACGTCTTCACGATCACCGGTCGTGGCACCGTCATCACCGGCCGCATCGAGCGCGGCATCGTCCGCACCGGCGAGACCGTCGACATCATCGGCATCCGCGAGCAGAAGCAGACCTCGACCGTCACCGGCGTCGAGATGTTCCGCAAGATCCTCGACGAGGGTCGCGCGGGCGAGAACGTCGGCCTGCTGCTCCGCGGCACCAAGAAGGACGATGTCGAGCGCGGCATGGTCGTCTGCAAGCCGGGTTCGGTCACCCCGCACACCGACTTCGAGGCTCAGGTCTACATCCTGAACAAGGAGGAGGGTGGCCGTCACAAGCCGTTCTTCTCCAACTACAGCCCCCAGTTCTACTTCCGTACCACGGACGTGACGGGCGTCGTCCAGCTGCCCGAGGGCACCGAGATGGTCATGCCCGGTGACAACACCGGTATGACCGTTCACCTCAACAAGCCGATTGCCATGGAGGAGGCGCTGAAGTTCGCCATCCGCGAGGGTGGCCGCACCGTCGGCGCCGGCAACGTGACCAAGATCCTCAAGTGATCTAGGCTCACGCCAGGCTCAACGGGCCCGTATCCCCTGGGGATGCGGGCCCGTTACCGTTTCGACACAGAACCCTGGGGGGGTATGGATTGGCGTGCTACGCGATGTAGTAGTAAAGTTTTCAGTGGTCCGAGGCTCAAGGATGAGCCACCAAAGTAAGTGCTCGAAGGGAGCAACCTCTCATGAACCTGAAGCCCCTGAAGACCGCCGGTCTCGTCTCGCTCGTCATGGGCATCCTGTTCGCCCTCACCGGCGCCATCACCTGGGGTGTCATCACCGCGCAGCTCTCTGACGAGCGCATCACGACGCCTGGTGACTCCTTCATGCCAGGCGTTGCGGTCAACAACCCGATCGCCGCTCTCGCGCAGGCCGACATCATCAACAAGCACGCCCTCAAGGCCAGCAACGGCATGACCTACGCCCAGCTCGGTGCGGAGGCCAACAAGGCCAAGGCCGCCGGCGACACCGCCAAGGCCGAGGAGCTCACCAAGCAGCGCACCACCGTCATGAACGGTTCCTTCCTCCGCGCGTCGCTGTTCACCTCCGTCCTGGCCTACGGCGTCTCGCTGTTCGCTCTCGGCGTCGGCGCCGTCCTGATCGTCCTGGGTTGGGCCCTGACCAAGGTCGGTGGCCAGACCGTCGCCGCCCGCGCCGGCGAAGGCGCAGCCCGCGTCTGACCCACGTCTGATTCCCTCGATACGCACAGGGGGGGGCACCGGTTCGCCGGTGCCCCCCTTTTGCTGTGCTCGCAGGCGTGCCGCCAGCCGGCGGTGGGCGGCTAGGGTGAGGCGGGTGACCATCCACTCCGAGCACCCGTTCGTGACGCCCCCGGAACAGCGGGATGCCGTGCGACGCTTCCGTGGACGTTTCCCCGCCGCGGTCACGCTCTGGCTCACCGGGTCGGGACGCCGGCGCGCCGGCCTCACCATCTCCTCGATGCTCGTCGCCCTGGGTGAGCCCGCCCGCGTGATCGGGCTCGTCGATCCCGACTCCGACCTCGCCCACGCGTTGGAGGAGTGCTTCACCGTCGTCCTCCTGGAGCCCGGGGAGCACGGTCTCGCCGACGCGTTCGCCGGGCTCGCCCCTGCCCCCGGGGGGCTCTTCCGGGAGGGCTTCGACGACTCCGGGTGGGGGCCGTTCAAGCCCGGCCACTCGTGGGCCGGTGTCCGCCTCGAATCGACCCGCGAACTCGGCTGGTCACGCGAGGTCGTCGGCGTGATCGAACACGTGCACCTGGGGACAGGCGCACCGCTGGTCCACGAGCGGGGCCGTTACCGCCAGCCCTGAGGCACGCCCGCGAGCTCGCAGAGCCCGGCCCACCACGCGGCCCGGACAGCGGCGTCCCGGGCCGCGCGGGGGAGTGGAGCGGGGGCGGGGACGCCGGCGAGGCCACGGCGGGGCCCCGTGTAGCCGGTACCGCGGTCGAACGTCGTGCCGAGGGCCGCGGCCACCAGGGGCTGCGAACCGTCGGCCGCATCCTGTCCGATGCGCAGTGCGCGGCCGAGGGGGGCGAGCACAGGCAGGGGGCCGGCCGGGTCGAAGAACGGGGTCGTCGCCCATCCGGGGTGGGCGGGGGTGGCGGCGATGCCGGCGCGTGCGGGCAGTTCCAGCGCGAGGATGATGCAGGCCAGCTTGCTGCGGGCATAAGCCTGCCCACGGCTCCAGCGCCGCTCGAGCTGCAGGTCGTGGGACGAGGCGTCGGCAGCGAGGGCCGCGACCGACCCCACCGTCACCACCCGTCCGGACGCCGCACGCAGGGCCGCCCGCAGCCCGTGCGCCAGGCGTACGTGGCCCACGGTGTTGGTGGCCAGCGTCAGTTCGTGGCCGTCGGCGCTGTCGAGCCGGCGCGGCGGCGCGGCGATGCCCGCGTTGAGGATCAGGAAGTCGAGCGGACGGGTGCCCCAGCGCTCGACGAGTCCGTCCACCGACACGAAGGACGACGTGTCCAGGACCTCCGGCCGGCCGCCGGTGTCGGAGGCGGCGTCCCTCGCGCGCTCACGGGTGCGGGAGGTGAGGACGACCGTGGCCCCGGCTGCGGCCAGCGAACGGGCCGCCGCCCGGCCGATGCCGCTCGAGCCGCCGGTGACGAGCGCGGTGCGCCCCGTGAGGTCGGGCACGGGGTATGGCGCGAGTCGGGAGGTCACGGCCGAAACGATAGTCTGGTCGGCACCATGACTGATGCCGCTCTCCAGCCCGCGCGCCTGCGCGTGGCACCGTCCCCGACCGGTGACCCGCACGTCGGGACGGCCTACATGTCCCTGTTCAACCTTGCCTGGGCACGGAGGACCGGCGGGCAGTTCGTCCTCCGCATCGAGGACACCGACCGTGCCCGCTACGTCGCCGAATCCGAGCAGCAGATCTTCGACACGCTGCGCTGGCTCGACCTGGTCTGGGACGAGGGCCCCGACGTCGGTGGCCCGTACGCGCCGTACCGGCAGTCCGAGCGGCTGGACACCTACCGTCCCTACGTCGACCAGCTCCTCGAGTCGGGCCACGCGTACCACTGCTGGTGCAGCGCCGAGCGCCTGGCCGAGATGCGTGCGCAGCAGCAGGCCTCCAAGCAGTCCGTCACCGGCTACGACCGCCTCTGCCACGGGAAGACCCGTGAGGAGCGGGCCGCGCTGCCCGGCTTCACCGAGACCCCGGTCGTCCGCATGCGCATCCCCGACGATGTCGAGACCACCTTCTCCGACCTCATCCGCGGACCGGTGGCGGCGCCGGTGCCCGACGACCAGGTGATCCTGAAGACCGACGGCTTCCCGACCTACCACCTCGCCGTCGTGGTCGACGACCACCTCATGGGCATCACGCACGTCGTCCGTGGCGAGGAGTGGATCAGCTCCACGCCCAAGCACGTGCTGCTGTACCAGTGGCTCGGGTGGGACGTCCCCGAGTTCGCGCACATGCCGCTGCTGCGCAACACCGACAAGAGCAAGATCTCCAAGCGCAAGAACCCGGCGGCGCGGCTGATGTGGTTCCGCGAGCAGGGGTACCTGCCCGAGGCGCTGGTGAACTTCCTGCAGCTGCTCGGGTACGCCGGCGACGAGGAGGGCGAGGTCCAGTCGTTCGAGGACTTCGTGGCCGCCTTCGACTGGGCCAAGGTCAACACCGTGGGCCCGGTCTTCGACCTCGACAAGCTCAACTGGCTGAACGGGCACTACATCCGCTCCCTGTCCTCGGACGACCTGGCCGATCGCATCGTCGAGCACCTGCGCTTCACCGGCGCCGAGGTCTCGGACACCGACGCCGCGACACTGCGCGCGGCCACGCCGCTGATCCAGGAGCGCCTCGTGCTGCTGGGCGAGGCCCGGGAGAAGGTCCAGTTCCTGCTGACCCCGGACGCCGAACTCGAGCTCGACGCCGACTCCGTGGACAAGCTGCCCGACAACGCCGCCCACATCCTCGACGCCTCCCTGGCCGTCCTGGAGGGCCTCCCTACGTGGGACGCGGAGTCCATCCAGGCCGCCCTCCGGGCCCGCCTGGTCGACGACTTGGGCATCAAGGCGAAGTTCGCGTTCGGGCCGGCGCGCGTCGGCGTGACCGGCTCGCGGGTGTCGCCCCCGCTGTTCGAATCCATGGAGATCCTGGGCCGCGAGTCCTCGTTGACCCGTCTCCGGGCCCTGCGCGCCGTCCTGTGACCGAGGTCGTCGCCATCTTCGGTGGCCGCTCCGAGATCGGGGAGGCCATCGCGGAGCGGCTCGCGCCCAGCGCGTCCGTCGTCGTGCTGGCCGTCCGCCCGGGCTCGGACGCCGCGGGTGCGGCGGAGCAGGTGCGCGGCGCAGGGGCCCCACGGGTCGAGGTCGTGGACTTCGACGCGGACGACACCAGCCGGCACCGCGCGGTCGTCGCCGACATCGAGGAGCGGTTCGGCGCGATCGGCACGGCGGTGCTGGCCTTCGGGATCCTGGGTGACCAGGACAGAGCAGAGCGCGACGAGGCCGAGGTGGCCCGCGTCCTGCACACCGACTTCGTCGCGCAGGCGACGCTGCTGACCGTGCTCGCGGACGTGATGGGCCGGCGACGTCGCGGGCGCATCGTCGCGTTCAGCTCCGTCGCCGGGGTGCGCGTCCGCCGGGCCAACTACGTCTACGGCTCGGCGAAGGCCGGTCTGGACGGCTTCGCGTCCGGGCTGGCGGATTCGTTGCACGGCAGTGGCGTCGACCTCGTGGTCGCACGTCCCGGCTTCGTCATCGGACGGATGACCACCGGCATGGACCCGGCTCCCTTCAGCAGCACCCCGGGCCAGGTCGCGGATGCCGTGGTCGAGCGCTTGGCCAAGGGCGGGGCGCCGGTGTTGTGGATACCTTGGCAGCTGCGCGCGATGTTCGCGGTCGCGCCGTTCGTCCCGCGCCCGGTGTGGCGGCGGATGCCGCGCTGAGTGCCGCGCGCGGGCCCTGGTGGTTCCGCCGCAGCACCACGGAGCGGGCCACCGAGTAGGTTGGGGCCATGGACCAGCCGACGAGGGACCCCAAGTCCGCCTGCTCCACGCTCTGGGGCGCGCTGCCCGCGTGGGGCAGCGCCACCCGGGCGAACTTCTGGGTGGCCGTCGAGCAAGCGGGTCCGTGGGGCCGGGACGCGCTGACGCAGTCCCACCTCGACCCGCAGGTGGGGGCCCGCCTGGCCGCGGCCGCGGCCGGCGCCGGTGGCCGGGTCCTCCTCATCCGGGCCCCGGGCGCCCACAGCGATCGCAGCCGCAGCGCGTCCCGGCAGGTGTTCGTCGCCGGGGCCCTGAGCGGACGCCCATGGCTCCTCTCCGGAAGGATCGACGACCCGGCCGAACTCGAGGCGCTGCCCTGGCACGAGCTGTCCGCCGGAGGCGTGGACGTCGCGCGCGAGGCCTGCTCGTGGCTCCGGCGCGCCGAGGCCCCCGTGCTGCTGGTCTGTGCGAACTCCAAGCGCGACGTCTGCTGCGCGCTCAAGGGGCGTCCGGTGGCCCATGGGGTGGCCGACCAGCGCCCCGGCCAGGTGTGGGAGTGTTCCCACACCGGTGGTCATCGCTTCGCGCCGACGGGCATCGTCCTGCCGTTGGGTCAGATGCTGGCCCGGCTGACCCCCGAGCTGGGCGTGCAGGTGCTGGACGCCGCGGCGTCCGGTCGGCTGGCCGTCGGCACCCTGGACGAGCACCACGATCGCGGCGTCAGCCACCTGGCGCCGCGGGCCCAGGCCGCCGTGTCCTGGGTGCGCGCGACCGAGGGGGAGACCGACCCCGCCGCCCTCACGGTCCTGGACGGGGCGGACAGTGTCACCGTCCACCACATCGACGGCCGGACGTGGGAACTCGTCCCCGAGCAGTCGCTGGGGGAAGACCTCCCCGAGTCCTGCGGCAAGGCGCCCAAGCCGGCGGTGACGTGGACCGTCGGGCCTCTCGCGCCGAGGGCCTAGAGCTGCCAGCCGGATTCGGCGAGGTCGTGGGTGAAGGCGGACAGGATCTCCTGGCTGGCCTCCAGCGCCGAGAGTTCACCGGCACCCACGCGCTGTTCCAGGGCCTTCCGGACCTTCTTGACCGACGAACTGCGCAACAGGGCGGTGGAGAGTTCGTCGCGGACCAGCGACCACATCCAGTCCTGCTGCTGTGCGGCACGCCGTTCGTCGAGGTGTCCCCCCGACGCCAGGCGCGCCCGGTGGTCGAGCACCGCCTGCCAGACCTCGTCCAAGCCGTCACCGGTGTAGGAGGAGGAGGTGAGGACGGGTGTCCGGCGCTCGCCCTCGGGCTTGATGAGGCGCATCGCGATCGTCAGCTCGCGCGCCGCCACGCGGGCCTCCATCAGGCCGTCGCCATCGGCCTTGTTGACGGCGATGACATCGGCCATCTCGAGGATGCCGCGCTTGATGCCCTGCAGTTGGTCCCCCGTGCGGGCGATCATCAACAGCAGGAACGTATCCACCATGCCGGCCACCGCCACCTCGGACTGCCCGACGCCCACGGTCTCCACGATGATCGTGTCGTAGCCGGCGGCCTCCATGACGAGCATGCCCTCGCGCGTCGCCCGCGCGACGCCGCCGAGGTGGTTGCCGCTGGGGGAGGGCCGGATGAAGGCGTTGTCGGTCATGGCCAGGTCGGCCATGCGCGTCCGGTCTCCGAGCACCGAGCCGCCTGAACGGGACGACGACGGGTCGACGGCCAACACGGCCACCCGGTGCCCCCGCTCGATGAGGCGGGTTCCCATGGCGTTGATGAAGGTCGACTTGCCGGCCCCGGGCACGCCCGAGATGCCGACGCGGACGGCCTCGCCCGTGTGGGGCCGCAACAGGCTCAGGAGCTCACGGGCTCGGGTGCGGTGGTCGGGCTTGTTCGACTCGACCAGCGTCAGCGCACGGGCCACATGGGCACGAGACCCGGCGACAACCTGGTCAGCCAGGGTCGCCGGGTCCAGTGCTTGCCGCATTACTGGGTCTCTCCCAGGCGCTCGATGAGGATCTCGAGCAGCTCCTGCGCCGATTCCGGGATCTTCGTGCCGGGCGGGTAGATCGCGTCCGCGCCGTGGTCACGGAGCTCGTCGAAGTCCTGGCTCGGGATCACGCCGCCGACGACGATCATCAGGTCGTCACGGCCGAGCTTGTCCAGCTCTTCGCGCAGCGCCGGGACGAGGGTGAGGTGGCCGGCCGCCAGCGAGCTCACGCCCACCACGTGCACGTCCGCCTCGACCGCCTGGCGGGCGACCTCGGCCGGCGTCTGGAACAGCGGGCCCACGTCCACGTCGAAGCCGAGGTCGGCGTAGGCGGTCGAGATCACCTTCTGTCCCCGGTCGTGCCCGTCCTGACCCATCTTGGCGACCAGGATGCGGGGACGGCGTCCCTCGAGCTCCTCGAACTTCTCCACGAGGGCCTTGGTGGCCTCGGTGGCCTCGGTCGTGCCCGACTCCTTGTTGTACACGCCGCTGATCGTACGGATCTGCGCGGTGTAGCGTCCGAACTCCGACTCCAGGGCGTCCGAGATCTCGCCCAGCGAGGCCATCGCGCGCGCGGCGTCGATGGCGAGCCTGAGCAGGTTGCGGTCCGGGTCCGTCGAGTCGGGATTGGCCGCGGCCCAGGTCAGCTTCCGCAGCGCCTCCTGCGTGGCCTCCTCGTCGCGGATCTCGCGGAGCTTCGCGAGCTTGGCGACCTGCTCGGCACGCACCTGGGCGTTGTCGACCTTGAGGACCTCGATGCCCTCCTCCTCATCGAGCGTGTACTTGTTCACGCCGATGACGGGCTGGCGGCCGGAGTCGATCCGGGCCTGGGTGCGGGCGGCCGCCTCCTCGATGCGCATCTTCGGGATGCCGGCCTCGATGGCCTTGGCCATGCCGCCGGCCTGCTCGACCTCCTGGATCAGCGCCCACGCCTTGGCGGCCAGGTCGGCCGTCAGCCGCTCGACGTAGGCCGAGCCGCCCCACGGGTCGATCGGACGGACCGTGCCCGACTCCTGCTGGATGAACAGCTGGGTGTTGCGGGCGATGCGGGCGGAGAAGTCGGTCGGCAGGGCGATGGCCTCGTCCAACGCGTTCGTGTGCAGCGACTGCGTGTGGCCCTGCGTGGCGGCCATGGCCTCCAGCGCGGTGCGGGTCACGTTGTTGAACACGTCCTGCGCGGTGAGCGACCAGCCCGACGTCTGGCTGTGCGTGCGCAGGGACATCGACTTGGGGTTCGTGGCCCCGGCGTCCTTCACCAGGCGCGCCCAGAGCATGCGCGCGGCGCGCATCTTGGCGACCTCGGTGAAGAAGTTCATCCCGATGGCCCAGAAGAAGGACAGGCGCGGGGCGAACTTGTCGACCTCCAGGCCCACCTTCTGGCCCGCACGGATGTACTCGATGCCATCGGCCAGCGTGTACGCCATCTCGATGTCGGCCGTCGCGCCCGCCTCCTGCATGTGGTAGCCGGAGATCGAGATCGAGTTGAACTTCGGCATGTGCGTGCTGGTGAACGCGAAGATGTCGGAGATGATCCGCATCGAGGGCTCGGGCGGGTAGATGTAGGTGTTGCGGACCATGAACTCCTTGAGGATGTCGTTCTGGATGGTCCCGGCCAGCTGCTCAGCGCTGACGCCCTGCTCCTCGGCCGCGACCACGTAGAACGCCAGGATCGGCAGCACCGCGCCGTTCATGGTCATGGACACCGACATCTGGTCCAGCGGGATGCCCTCGAACAGCTGGCGCATGTCGAGGATCGAGTCCACGGCCACGCCCGCCATGCCCACGTCGCCGGCCACCCGCGGGTGGTCGGAGTCGTACCCGCGGTGGGTCGCCAGGTCGAACGCGATCGAGAGGCCCTTCTGGCCGGCCGCCAGGTTGCGGCGGTAGAAGGCGTTGGACTCGGCGGCGGTGGAGAAGCCCGCGTACTGGCGGATCGTCCACGGCCGGTTCACGTACATCGTCGAGTACGGGCCGCGCAGGAACGGCGGGATGCCGGGGCGCGTGTCGAGGAAGTCCAGGCCCTCGAGGTCGGCCTCGCCCAGCAGCGGCTTGATGCCGATCTGTTCGGGGGTCTCCCAGAGTGCGTCGGACGCACCGGCCGCGGCCAGCGCGTCGGCGTACGCCTGCGCGGCGGCGGCGGACGGAAGCCCGTCACCGAGGTCGACGGAATCGAAGCGGGGGATCATCGGGCCACTCCCAGGGTCTCGAAGACGGATTCAAGGAACTTCACGACGTCCATGCCCAGGGCGAGGGTGCCGTCGAGGAGGCCCTCGGGGACCTCCCCGGCCTCCTTCAGCTGCCCGGCGAGGTAGACCTTCTCCACGCCGGCCGCCTTGAGGGCCTGCGCGACGGGAACGGCCTGCTCGGCGTAGACCTTCGCGGAGCTGGCGAGCACGGCCACCTTCTGGCCCTGCTCGGACGCCTTGGCGGCGATCTCCTCGGGCGTGCCGCCGTGGCTCTGGGTGGCGTTGATGCCGCCCACCAGCAGGACGTTGGAGGAGAACCCCTGGCGTCCGCCGAAGTCGCGCTGGGCACCCAGGCAGGCGAGCAGCACGTCCGGCGGCGAACCCGTGGATGCCTCGTGCGCCCACGCACGGTCGCGCAGGCCCTCGAAGATCTCCGCGTCGCGGATCTGCTTCAGCCCCCCGTACACAGGGGCCGCGGGACGCGCCTTGGCCTCGTACGGCTTCTCCCCGGCCAGCGGGAACATGCTCACGCCGGTCAACTCGATCGTGCGGTGGGCCAACTGGGTGGCGCGCTCGGCGTTGACGGCGTCGATGCGCCGGGCGACCTCACCGGACGCCAGCGCCGCGGCCATGCCACCGGCGGCCTCGATCTCCTGGACCTGCGCCCAGGCGGCCTTGGCGAGGTCATCGGTCAGTGCCTCGACGTACCACGAGCCACCGGCCGGATCCTGCACGCGGCCCAGGTGGCTCTCCTCGGCCGCGATCACCTGGATGTTGCGGGCGATCCGGCGCGAGAACGGCGTGGGGAGCCCGGCGGCGTGGTCGAAGGGGTACACGGTGATGGCGTCCGCCCCGCCCGCGGCGGCGCCGAACGTGGCGATCGTCGTGCGGAGCAGGTTCACGTGGGGGTCGACCTTCGCCATCATCCGCGGGCTGGTGACCGCGTGGATGTGGGCGCCGCGCCGGGATTCGGGGACGCCGCACTCCTCGGTGACGCGCGCCCACAGGCGACGCATCGCGCGCAGCTTGGCGATCGTCGCGAACTGGTCGGCGGTGGCCGCCATGCGGAACTCCAGCTGGGCCACGGCCTGGGTCGCGGGAACGCCCGCGGCGTCCAGGGCCCGGAGGTACTCGATGCCGGTCGCGACGGCGAAGGCCAGCTCCTGGACGTCGGTGGCGCCGGCGTTGTGGTGGACCATGACCGACACGTTGAGCGCCTGCACCAGCGGCAGCTTGTGCTGTGTCTCGGCCACCCACCGGGCGAGCTCGGACAGGTCCGGCTCCTCCCCGGTCAGCGCGGTGTGCGCGAGCGGGTCGATGCCGAGGTTGCCCTTGACGCGGGTGAGGTCCTTGCCGGAGCCCCGGATGACGTCGAGGAGGGCCTGGGCCGCACGGGCCTGGTCGGTGCGGCTGAACACGCGGACGGCGGCGAGGTCGACCTCGACGTCGGCGAGCACGGTGGCCAGGGAGTTGAAGCCCACGGCGTCCGGGTCGACGCGGATCCACACGGAGGTGGCGCCGCGCTCGAGGTCGTCCAGGATCGCGTGACGGGTGACGGCGACGTCGGGATCCTCGTGGTACTGGCGGACGCCCCACGCGACGGCCTCTCCGGTGCGGACCACCGAGCCGCGGGTGAACGGCATCGCGCCCGGGTAGCCGAGCGGCTCGTCCTGCCCGGACGCGGTGTAGAGCGGCCCGACGTCGATGCCGTCCAGTGTCGTCGAGGTCAGGCGCTTCAGCCCCTGCCCGACGGTGAGCAGCTTGTCCTCGGGACGTCCCCGGTTGAGGACCTTCAGCACTTCTCGCTCCCACTGTTCATCGGTGGCGGGATCGAAGCCACCGGCCAGCGTGAGCTGTTCGGAGTCAGCCGACATGCGGACCTACCTCTTCGTGTCGTGTCCGTCGGCACCCGGACTGGTGCCGGACAGGGTCCACACTATTGCCTGAGGACCTCCGATGCGCGTCCCGCGGGACGTTGCCGTCGGTTGCTCCTACATGTGGTAGTAGGGCCTCAGCCGTGCGTCCGCTCGAACTCCGCCATGAACTCGACCAGCGCACGGACGCCCTCGATCGGCATGGCGTTGTACAGCGAGGCGCGCATGCCGCCGACCGAGCGGTGCCCGGCGAGGTTGGTCAGGCCGGCCGCTTCCGCCTCGGCGACGAAGGGCTTCTCCAGGGCGGCATCGGCGACGAGGAAGGGGATGTTCATCCAGGACCGGGCGTTGTGGGCCACCGGGTTGCTGAAGAAGTCGGAGCCGTCGATCGCGGAGTAGAGCAGCTCGGCCTTCGCGCGGTTGCGCTCGGCCATGCCGGCCAGGCCGCCGTTGGCCTTGATCCACTCCAGCACCAGGCCGAGCAGGTACCAGCCGAAGACCGGGGGAGTGTTGACCATGGAGTCGGCCTTCGCCTGGGCGGTGAAGTCCCAGACGGTGGGGGTCTCCCTGCGGGGGCGTCCGAGCAGGTCGCGACGGACGATCACCGTCGTGAGCCCCGACGGGCCCATGTTCTTCTGGGCCCCGGCGAAGATGGCGCCGAAGCGCGACACGTCGACGGGGCGGGACAGGATCGTCGAGCTCATGTCGGCCACCAGCGGGACGTCGCCGGACTCGGGGACGTGATCGAACTCCACGCCCCGGATGGTCTCGTTCGGCGTGTAGTGCAGGTAGGCGGCCTCGGGGCTGACCGTGTAGGAGCCGGGCGCCGGGACGCGGGTGTAGCCGCTGCCGGCTTCGTCGGCCAGCACGCGGACATCGGCGTACTTGCCCGCTTCCTGGATGGCCTTGGTGCTCCAGTCGCCCGTGTTCAGGAACTCGATCGGCCGGCCCGGGGCGCTCAGGTTCAGGGGCAGGGCGGCGAACTGACCCATGGCCCCGCCCTGCAGGAACAGGCAGGCGTGGTCGTCCCCGATCCCCATGACCTCGCGCAGGGACGCCTCGGCCGCGGCGGCGGCGTCCACGAACGCCTTGCCGCGGTGCGATACCTCCAGGACCGACATCCCGGACCCCTGCCAGTCGAGCAGTTCCGACTGTGCCTGCTCGAGCACCTCGAGCGGCAGGGTCGCGGGGCCGGCGGAGAAGTTGAACACGCGCATGAGGTCCATCCTCCCACTGGTGGCGACCCCGGAACGATGGGGACGAGGGTGCGGGCGCCCCTCCGATCCCCGCCGGCCTGCGGTTGCCCGAGATTTGCCGCGGGACGGGCGCACGTCGTAGCATTGCAGGGTTGCTTTGACGCCGGTGGCGGCAAGGCTGCCCTTCGAGCGCGCTCGGTGGGTCAGCTCCGCCGGTAAAGCCAACCCGAGCAAGTCTGGTGGTCTGCGCCAGGCCCGACCAAGTCAATCAGATTGATCGATTTGTGCGGCCTGAAAGGTGCGACACGCCCGACCGCGGGGGTCGGAGTGACAAGGGGTTTCTCACCCGAGGAGCCCCAAGCGAGGCAGGGGAGTGATGCCCCCGAGCCACGACCAACGAAGGAAACCCATGGCGGGACAGAAGATCCGGATCCGACTCCGGGCCTATGACCACGAGGTCATCGACACATCGGCGAAGAAGATCGTCGACACGGTCACCCGTACCGGCGCTCAGGTTGCCGGCCCGGTGCCCCTCCCGACCGAGAAGAACGTGTACTGCGTCATTCGGTCGCCCCACAAGTACAAGGACAGCCGCGAGCACTTCGAGATGCGCACCCACAAGCGGCTCATCGACATCCTCGACCCCACGCCGAAGACGGTTGACTCGCTGATGCGTCTCGACCTTCCGGCCGGTGTGGACATCGAGATCAAGCTTCCGTGAGGTCCGCTGCCATGAACAACAACCGCACTGTCAAGGGCATCTTGGGCTCCAAGCTCGGCATGACCCAGCTCTGGGACGAGAACAACAAGGTCGTCCCGGTCACCGTGATCCAGGCCGGCCCCTGTGTCGTCACCCAGGTCCGCACCCCGGAGAAGGATGGCTACAACGCTGTCCAGCTGGCCTTCGGCGCCGTGAAGCCGAAGAACGTCAACAAGCCGGAGACCGGGCACTTCGAGTCCGCCGGCGTGACCCCGCGCAAGCACCTCGTGGAGCTGCGCACCGCCGACGCGTCCGAGTACACCCTCGGCCAGGAGGTCACCGCTGAGGTGTTCGAGGCCGGCCAGGTCATCGACGTCACCGGCGTCTCCAAGGGCAAGGGCACCGCGGGCGTCATGAAGCGCCACGGCTTCCACGGCCTGCGCGCCAGCCACGGTGTGCACCGCAAGCACCGCTCGCCGGGTTCCATCGGCCAGTCCGCCACCCCGGGTCGCGTCTTCCCCGGCATGAAGATGGCCGGCCGCATGGGCGTCGAGAAGGTGACCGTCCAGAACCTCACGATCCACTCGGTGGACGCCGAGCGTGGGCTCATCCTGGTCAAGGGCTCCGTGCCCGGCCCCAAGGGCGCCCTCGTCGTCGTGCGCACCGCCGCCAAGAAGGGAGCCTGAGCATGAGCGAGTCCCTGAGTGTCGCCATCATCGGCACGAAGAAGAAGGCCGACCTGCCCGCTGAGGTGTTCGGCGTCCAGACCAACGTCCCGCTGATCCACCAGGTCGTGGTGGCCCAGCTCGCCGCTGCTCGCCAGGGCACGCACGACACCAAGACCCGCGGCGAGGTCCGCGGTGGTGGTGCGAAGCCGTGGCGCCAGAAGGGCACCGGCCGCGCCCGTCAGGGTTCGCGTCGCGCCCCGCAGTGGACCGGCGGTGGCGTCGTCCACGGCCCGACCCCGCGCGGGTACGCCCAGCGCACCCCCAAGAAGATGGTGGCCGCCGCCCTGCGTGGCGCCCTGTCCGACCGCGCCCGTGACGGCCGCGTGCACGTGATCGACACCCTGGTGACGGGCGAGAAGCCCTCCACCAAGGCCGCGCTGCAGGCCCTGGAGACGGTGGCGGGCAAGCGCGTGCTGGTCGTCGTGTCCCGCGACGAGGAGATCGCGTGGCTGAGCCTCCGCAACGTGGCCAGCGTGCACGTGATCGCCCCCGACCAGCTGAACGCCTACGACGTGGTCGTGGCCGACGACGTGGTGTTCACCACTGCGGCGCTCGACACGTTCGTCGCCGGGCCCGCCACGGGCAAGTCGGTCAAGGCCGTCGCCACCGAGTCCGAGGTTGCCGAGGAGACCGAGAAGTGAACGTCCTGAAGATCAAGGACCACCGCGACATCCTGCTCGCGCCCGTGGTCAGCGAGAAGAGCTACGGCCTGCTCGACGAGAACAAGTACACGTTCCTCGTCGATCCCAGCGCCAACAAGACCGAGATCAAGATCGCCGTGGAGAAGGTCTTCGGCGTCAAGGTCACCGCGGTCAACACCATCAACCGCCAGGGCAAGAGCCGCCGCCTGCGCTACGGCACGGGCAAGCGTCCCGACACCAAGCGTGCGATCGTCACCGTGGCCGAGGGCCAGCGGATCGACATCTTCGGCCAGGGCAACTGAGGCAGAAGGACAGACTGAACAATGGCTATTCGCAAGTACAAGCCCACGACCCCGGGCCGTCGCGGCTCGTCGGTCTCGGACTTCGCTGAGCTCACCCGCTCCACGCCCGAGAAGTCGCTGACCGTTCCGATCAAGAAGACCGGTGGTCGCAACAGCCAAGGCCGCATCACCACCCGCCACATCGGCGGTGGGCACAAGCAGGCGTACCGCATCATCGACTTCAAGCGTTACGACAAGGACGGTGTCCCGGCCAAGGTCGCTCACATCGAGTACGACCCGAACCGCACCGCCCGCATCGCACTGCTGCACTACGTCGATGGCGCCAAGCGCTACATCATCGCCCCCGAGGGCCTGAAGCAGGGCGCCATGGTCGAGGCCGGCGAGGGTGCTGACATCAAGCCCGGCAACAACCTGCCGCTGCGCAACATCCCCGTCGGCACCACGGTGCACGCGGTGGAGCTCCGCCCCGGTGGCGGTGCCAAGATGGCGCGTTCGGCCGGCGCGGGCGTCCAGCTGGTCGCCCGTGAGGGTCGGTTCGCCACCCTGCGCCTCCCCTCCGGCGAGATGCGCATGGTCGACGTCCGCTGCCGCGCGACCGTCGGCGAGGTCGGCAACGCCGAGCAGTCGAACATCAACTGGGGCAAGGCGGGCCGCAACCGCTGGAAGGGCATCCGCCCGACCGTCCGCGGTGTCGTCATGAACCCGATCGACCACCCGCACGGTGGTGGCGAGGGTCGCACGTCCGGTGGCCGTCACCCGGTCAGCCCCTGGGGCAAGCCCGAGGGTCGCACCCGCGACAAGAACAAGGCGAGCTCCAAGCTCATCATCCGTCGCCGCAAGTCCGGCAAGAAGCGCTGATCGGGGAGTAGGAAGAAATGCCACGCAGCCTGAAGAAGGGTCCCTTCATCGACGAGCACCTGGCCAAGAAGGTCGATGCTCAGAACGAGAAGGGCACCAAGAACGTGATCAAGACCTGGTCGCGCCGTTCGATGATCAGCCCCGACATGATCGGGCACACCATCGCTGTGCACGACGGTCGCAAGCACATCCCGGTCTTCGTCTCCGAGGCCATGGTGGGTCACAAGCTGGGCGAGTTCGCCCCGACTCGTACCTACCGCGGTCACGTCAAGGACGACAAGAAGTCGCGTCGGCGCTGATTGCCGCGAGAACAGGAAAAGGATTCATGAGCAACAACGAGAGCCGGCCCAGCCGCCGCGCTGCGCTGCTCGGGGACCGTCCCGGCTCGTACGCCATCGCGCGTCACGTCCGGATGTCTCCGACCAAGGTCCGTCGTGTCGTGGACGTCGTCCGCGGCCTGGATGTCAACGAGGCCCTGGCTGTCCTGCGGTTCGCCCCGCAGGCCGCCGCTGAGCCCGTCTACAAGGTGGTCGCCTCCGCGGCCGCCAACGCCGAGAACGCCGAGAGCCTGCGAGTGGACGACCTGTTCATCTCCCAGGCCTTCGTGGACGAGGGTGTCACGCTGCGTCGCATCCGCCCGCGGGCCAAGGGCTCCGCGAGCCGGATCAACAAGCGCGGATCGCACATCACCGTCGTCGTCGAGCCCAAGGGCACGAAGGGAGCCTGAGCATGGGACAGAAGATCAATCCCCATGGCTTCCGCCTGGGCATCACCACTGACCACAAGACGCGTTGGTACGCCGACAAGAACTACGCCGAACTGGTCGCCGAGGACGTCAAGATCCGTGAGTGGCTGACGAAGAACCTCGAGCGGGCCGGCATCAGCAGCATCGAGATCGAGCGCCGCTCCGAGCGCGTCACGATCTTCCTGCAGGCCGCCCGTCCGGGCATCGTCATCGGCCGCAACGGCGCCGAGGCGGAGCGCGTCCGTGCGCAGCTGGAGAAGCTGACCGGCAAGCAGGTGCAGCTGAACATCATCGAGGTCAAGAACCCCGAGATCGATGCGCAGCTCGTCGCCCAGGGCATCGCCGAGCAGCTCGGCGCCCGCGTGGCCTTCCGCCGCGCGATGCGCAAGGCGCAGCAGACCGCCATGCGGTCGGGCGCCCAGGGCATCCGGATCCAGTGCTCCGGCCGTCTCGGCGGCGCCGAGATGAGCCGCTCGGAGTTCTACCGTGAGGGTCGCGTCCCGCTGCACACGCTGCGCGCGGACATCGACTACGGCTTCTACGAGGCCCGCACGACCTTCGGCCGCATCGGCGTCAAGGTCTGGATCTACAAGGGTGACGTCTCCGGGACGCGCGCCGAGCGCGCCGCCCAGAAGGCAGCCCGCGCCGCCGCCGGTGGCGGTCAGCGTCGTCCGGGCCGTGGCCCGCGTCGCGACGACCGTGGCCCCCGCGGCGATCGTCCCGAGCGTGGCGGACGCCGCCGCGCCGAAGCCGCCGCCGAGGCCCCGGCCGAGGCGACGAACACCGAAGGAGCGTGACCATGCTGATTCCGCGTCGCGTCAAGCACCGCAAGCAGCACCACCCCAAGCGTGACGGCATGGCCAAGGGTGGCACCAAGCTCGCGTTCGGCGAGTACGGCATCCAGGCGCTGGAGTCCTCGTACCTGACCAACCGTCAGATCGAGTCGGCCCGTATCGCCATGACCCGCCACATCAAGCGTGGTGGCAAGGTGTGGATCAACGTCTACCCCGATCGCCCCATGACCAAGCACCCCGCCGAGTCCCGCATGGGTTCCGGCAAGGGCTCGCCGGAGTGGTGGATCGCCAACATCAAGCCGGGCCGGGTTCTCTTCGAGCTCGCCGGCGTGCCGGAGGACGTGGCCCGCGAGGCCATGCGTCTGGCCATCCACAAGCTGCCGTTCAAGGCACGCTTCATCAAGCGGGAAGCAGGTGAGATCTGATGGCGAACGCACTTGTCGCCGCAGACCTGCGCGGCCTCAGCCGCGAGGAGCTGAACAAGAAGGTCCTGGAGCTGAAGGAGGAGCTGTTCACGCTCCGTTTCCAGGGTGCGACCGGCCAGCTCGAGTCGCACGGACGCCTTCGTGAGGTCCGCAAGGACATCGCCCGCGTCTACACCGTGCTCCAGGAGCGCAACCTGGGCATCGTCCCCGACCCGGACCTCGAGAAGTAAGGCACCTGACCCATGAGTGAGACTGTTGAGCGCAATGCGCGCAAGGTGCGTGAGGGCATCGTCGTGAGCGACAAGATGGACAAGACCATCACCGTCGCGATCGAGCAGCGCGTCAAGCACGCCCTGTACGGCAAGGTCATGACCCGCACGAGCAAGCTGAAGGCCCACGACGAGGACAACGCCGCCGGTGTCGGCGACCGCGTCCGCGTGATGGAGACCCGCCCGCTCTCGGCAACGAAGCGGTGGCGTCTGCTCGAAATTGTGGAGAAGGCCAAGTAATCCCGTATCCTTGGTGAGGTTTGCTTCCGCAAACCCCACGAACGACGGAGAGGGGGCCCACCAGGCCCCCTCTCCTGAACCCGTTCGGAGCCGACGACGAGCTGACACCGGCCTGGAAACCCGACCAGCGAAGACCGCCGGCACGCCACGTGCGCGTGGCATCCGACACCGTTCCGCAAGGCCCCCAGGGGAACCGGCGAACTCCAGGAGAAGAAATGATCCAGCAGGAATCGCGGCTCAAGGTCGCCGACAACACGGGAGCGAAGGAAATCCTTTGCATCCGTGTCCTCGGTGGCTCCGGCCGACGCTATGCAGGCCTGGGCGACAAGATCGTCGCCACGGTCAAGGACGCCATCCCCGGTGGCAACGTCAAGAAGGGCGACGTCGTCAAGGCGGTCATCGTCCGCACCACCAAGGAGACCCGTCGCCCCGACGGCTCCTACATCAAGTTCGACGAGAACGCCGCCGTCATCCTCAAGAACGACGGCGAGCCCCGTGGAACCCGCATCTTCGGCCCCGTCGGCCGCGAGCTGCGCGACAAGAAGTACATGCGCATCATCTCGCTGGCCCCGGAGGTGATCTGACATGGCGAACTCGCTCCACGTGAAGAAGGGTGACACCGTCAAGGTGATCTCCGGCGACGACAAGGGCACCATCGGCGAGATCATCGCGGTGTTCCCCCAGGAGAACCGTGTCGTCGTCGAGGGCGTCAACCTCGTCAAGAAGCACACCCCGGCCAACCCGCAGGCGGGTCGCAACTCCGGCGGCATCATCGAGACCGAGGCCCCGATCCACGTCAGCAACGTGCAGCTCGTGGTGGGTTCCGGCAAGAACGCGAAGCTCACCCGCGTCGGCTACAAGCGCGTCGAGGTCACCAAGCGTCGCCCCGACGGCACCGAGTACACCACCGAGCGCTCCGTCCGCATCGCCCGCGCCACCGGAGAGGAGATCTGAGATGGCTGAGACCGCTGTCAAGGAACTGCCCCGCCTCAAGCAGAAGTACCGCGACGAGATCAGGGACGCCCTGAACTCGGAGTTCTCCTACGAGAACGTCATGCAGATCCCCGGCCTGGTCAAGGTCGTGGTGAACATGGGTGTCGGCGAGGCCGCCCGTGACTCGAAGGTGATCGACGGCGCCGTCCGCGACATCACCGCGATCACCGGCCAGAAGCCGCAGGTGACCAAGGCCCGCAAGTCCATCGCGCAGTTCAAGCTGCGTGAGGGCATGCCGATCGGCTGCCACGTCACCCTCCGTGGTGACCGCATGTGGGAGTTCACCGACCGCCTGCTGACGCTGGCCCTGCCCCGCATCCGCGACTTCCGTGGCCTCTCGGCCCGCCAGTTCGACGGCCAGGGCAACTACACGTTCGGCCTGAACGAGCAGGTCATGTTCCACGAGATCGACCAGGACAAGATCGATCGCGTGCGCGGCATGGACATCACGTTCGTCACCTCCGCCACCACCGACGAGGAGGGTCGTGCGCTCCTGCGTGCGCTGGGCTTCCCGTTCAAGGCCCCGGAGAACGATCCCAAGAAGGCTGTGGCCCGCCGTCGCGCCTTCACTGGCTCCAAGAGCCAGATCAAGAAGCAGATGAGCAGAAGGTGACCCACTGATGGCTAAGACTGGTCTGAAGGTCAAGCAGAGCCGCACGCCGAAGTTCGAGGTGCGCGCCTACACCCGTTGCAACCGCTGCGGGCGTCCCAAGTCGGTGTACCGCAAGTTCGGCCTGTGCCGCATCTGCCTCCGCGAGATGGCGCACAAGGGCGAGCTGCCCGGTGTCGTCAAGTCCTCCTGGTGAGCGACGTCCAACCCACGATTCACGAACGGCGTAGGTCCACCGGGGGAGAGTCCCCGGTGGAAACCGCGGCGAGAAAGAGGCTCATCAAGCCATGACAATGACGGATCCGATCGCAGACATGCTCACGCGTCTGCGCAACGCCAATCAGGCGTACCACGATTCGACGTCGATGCCCCACAGCAAGATCAAGGCGGGCATCGCCGAGATCCTGAAGCAGCAGGGTTACATCACGTCCTACGAGGTCGTCGAGCCCGGTGAGGGCGAGGTCGGCAAGACCCTGAAGCTCACCCTCAAGTACGGCAACGGCCGCGAGCGTTCGATCGCCGGCCTGCGCCGCATCAGCAAGCCCGGTCTCCGGGTCTACGCGAAGAGCACCGCCCTGCCCAAGGTCCTCGGTGGCCTCGGCATCGCGATCATCTCCACTTCGCAGGGCCTGCTGACCGACAAGGAAGCGTCCCTCAAGAGCGTCGGCGGCGAAGTCCTCGCCTACGTCTGGTGACGGGAGGTAGCTGAACATGTCCCGTATTGGAAAGCTCCCCATCGCGATCCCGGCCGGCGTCGAGGTCACCCTCGACGGCCAGGACGTCCAGGTCACGGGCCCGAAGGGCTCCCTGTCCCTGACCGTCCGCGAGCCGATCCAGATCGCGCGCAACGACGAGGGCCAGCTGGAGGTCAGCCGTCCGGACGACGAGCGCGAGTCGCGTTCGCTGCACGGCCTGACCCGCACGCTGGTCAACAACATGGTCATCGGTGTCACCGAGGGCTATGAGAAGAAGCTTGAGATCGTCGGTGTTGGTTACCGCGTGATCGCCAAGGGCCCGCAGCAGCTCGAGTTCCAGCTCGGCTTCAGCCACCCGGTGGTCATCAACGCGCCCGAGGGCGTGACCTTCACCGTGGAGAAGCCGACCGCCTTCTCGGTCCAGGGCATCGACAAGCAGGTTGTCGGTGAGGTCGCGGCCAACATCCGCAAGCTCCGCAAGCCGGAGCCCTACAAGGGCAAGGGCGTTCGCTACTCCGGTGAACGCGTTCGCCGCAAGGTCGGAAAGGCTGGTAAGTGACGATGGCTACCCCCGTGAAGAACAAGGGAATGGCTGCGCGGACGAAGTCCCGCATCCGTCGTCAGGAGCGTGGCCGCAAGAAGATCTTCGGCACCACCGAGCGTCCGCGCCTGGTGGTCACCCGGTCTGCGCGCCACATCCTGGCTCAGGTGATCGACGACACCGCCGGCCACACGCTGGCGTCCGCCTCCACGATGGAGGCCGACGTCCGCGGTGCGGAGGGCGACAAGAGCGCGAAGGCCAAGCAGGTCGGTGCGCTCGTGGCCGAGCGGGCGAAGAAGGCGGGCGTCGAGTCCGTCGTGTTCGACCGCGCCGGCAACCAGTACCACGGTCGGATCGCCGCGCTGGCTGACGCCGCGCGCGAGGCCGGTCTCGGATTCTGATCGAAGCGGAAAGGAAAACAATGGCGAACGAAAACGCGTCTGCCCGTGGCCGTGGTGGCCAGGGCGGTGGCGAGCGTCGCGGCCGCGACGATCGTCGAGGCGGCCGGGACAACGCCGCCCGTGAGGAGAAGAGCCAGTACCTGGAGAAGGTCGTCGCGATCAACCGCGTCGCCAAGGTCGTCCAGGGTGGCCGTCGTTTCAGCTTCACCGCGCTCGTCGTGGTGGGCGACGGTGACGGCACCGTGGGTGTCGGGTACGGCAAGGCCAAGGAGGTGCCCGCGGCGATCGCCAAGGGTGTCGAGGAGGCGAAGAAGAACTTCTTCCGCGTCCCCCGCATCCTGGGCACCATCCCGCACCCCGTGCAGGGTGAGAAGGCTGCCGGCGTGGTCATGCTGCGCCCGGCGTCGCCCGGTACCGGCGTGATCGCCGGTGGTTCCGCGCGCGCCGTGCTCGAGTGCGCCGGCATCACCGACGTCCTGGCCAAGTCGCTGGGCAGCGCCAACGCCATCAACGTGGTCCACGCCACGGTCGAGGCGCTGCAGCTGCTCGAGGAGCCGGAGCAGGTCGCGCGTCGTCGCGGCCTCCCGGTGGAGGACGTCGCGCCGGCAGCGCTGCTGCGGGCTCGGAAGGAGGGTGCAGCCTGATGGCCACGCTCCGCGTCACCCAGGTGAAGAGCGCCAACGGCGCGAAGAAGAACCAGGCCGAGACCCTCAAGACCCTCGGCCTGCGGAAGATCGGCGACGTCGTGGAGCGGGAGGACCTCCCGCACTACCGCGGCATGGTCAACACCGTGATCCACCTCGTCTCCGTCGAGGAGGTTGACTGACATGGCGCTGAAGGCACACCACCTGCGTCCGGCCCCCGGGGCCAAGACCGACAAGCACCGCGTAGGCCGTGGTGAAGGCGGCAAGGGCGGCAAGACCGCCGGCCGTGGCACTAAGGGCACCGGCGCGCGCAAGAACGTTCCCATCGGGTTCGAGGGCGGCCAGATGCCGCTGCACATGCGCCTGCCGAAGCTCCGTGGCTTCCAGAACCCGTTCCGGGTGGAGTACCAGGTCGTGAACATCGCGCGGCTGGTCGAGCTCTTCCCCGAGGGCGGCAAGGTCACCGTCGCCGACCTGGTCGAGAAGGGTGCGGTCCGCAAGGACCGTCTCGTCAAGATCCTCGGCACCGGCGAGACCGCGGTGAAGTTCGACATCGACGCCCACGCGTACACCGCGTCGGCCAAGAGCAAGATCGAGGCCGCCGGCGGCAGCGCCAACGAGCTCTGATCTGAACGAGTCCACGAAGGGCGTCCCCGGTTGGGGGCGCCCTTCGTCGTCCCTCCGGGCAGCCGCGGCGCCCTCGCCGTAGGGTGATGGGCATGTGCGGCCGGTTCGCGGCCTCGGCCAGCACCGAGGACATCATCGAGACGTTCCAGGTCGAACTCGTCGTCGACGAGGTCGAGCCCACGTACAACGCGGCGCCCACGGACCCCGTCCCGGCGGTCCTCGAGCGGATCGACAAGGAGTCGGGCAGGGCCGTGCGCAAGCTGGTGACACCGCGCTGGGGTCTCGTCCCGTCGTGGTCCCGGGATCCCCGGGGTGGGGCCCGCATGATCAACGCCCGGGCCGAGACCGTGGCGTCCAAGCCGGCGTACGCGAAGGCGTTCGCGAGTCGCCGGTGCCTGATCCCTGCCGACGGCTTCTACGAGTGGACGCCCGCGCCCGGCCCGGGCGGGAAGCCGGCCAAGCAGCCGTGGTTCATCCGGCCCTCGGGCGGGGGGTTGTTCGTCATGGCCGGGCTGTACGAGTTCTGGAAGGACCCATCGCCCCGCGGCGGAGCCGCGTGGCTGACCACCTGCACGATCATCACCACCCGGGCCACGGACGCGCTGGGCCACATCCACGACCGGATGCCCATGGCGGTGCTTCCCGAGAACTGGGCGGACTGGCTCGACCCGCACCTCACCGACCCGCAGCAGGCGCTCCCGCTCCTGCACGCGAGCGAGGGGGCGGAGATGGAAACCTTCGCGGTGTCACCGCTGGTGAACAGCGTCCGCAACGACGGACCCGACCTGCTGCGACCGCTGGGGTGAGGCCGGTCCAGCCCGCCGGTCGGATGCGCGCCTTGAGGCCTGCGCTTGCTAGAGTCTGATTGGTTGGGTCTCGGCCCGCCTCCCTTGTGCTGTCTGCAAACTGATTGGACCCGGATGCTCTCCGCCTTCGCCCACGCGCTCAGGACTCCTGACCTGCGTCGGAAGATCCTCTTCACCCTCGCGGTGCTGGCGGTCTTCCGCCTGGGTTCAGTCATCCCCACCCCGAACGTGAACATGCAGAACGTGCAACAGTGCACGCTCGACGCCTCCACCGGTGCATCCGCCGGCCTGTACTCGATGATCAACCTGTTCTCGGGTGGAGCCCTGCTCCAGTTGGCGATCTTCGCGCTGGGCATCATGCCCTACATCACGTCCTCCATCATCCTGCAGCTGCTGACGGTGGTGATCCCGCGGCTCGAGACCCTCAAGAAGGAGGGCGGCGCCGGCCAGCAGAAGATCACCCAGTACACCCGTTACCTGACGATCGTCCTGGCGGTCATGCAGTCCTCGGCGTTCGTGACCATGGCGATCAGTGGACAGCTCTTCCCGGGCTGTGGGCTGCCGCTCGTCTACGACACCACCATCTTCCCGATCATCGTCATGATCCTCACGATGACCGCGGGCACGGGCATCGTCATGTGGCTTGGCGAGCTCATCACCGAGCGCGGGGTCGGCAACGGCATGTCCGTCATGATCTTCACCCAGATCGCCGCCGCCTTCCCCGCCCAGCTCTGGGGCATCGCGCTCTCCCGTGGCACCGTCGAGTGGAACGGGCTGAACCTGCCCAACTCGTCCGGCTGGCTCGCCTTCATCGCCGTGGTGGCGGTGGGCATGCTGGTCATGCTGGGCGTGGTGTTCGTGGAGCAGGCGCAGCGCCGGATCCCCGTGCAGTACGCCAAGCGCATGGTCGGACGCCGCCTCGTGGGTGGGTCGACGACCTACATCCCGATCAAGGTGAACCAGGCGGGCGTCATCCCGGTCATCTTCGCCAGCTCGCTGCTGTACCTGCCCTTGATGTTCGCCCAGTTCGCGCCGGAGAACCCCGCCTCGTCCTGGATCGCTGCGAACTTCAACGGCACCGGCTTCTGGCACTCGGCGTTGATGTTCGTCCTGATCGTCGCGTTCGCGTACTTCTACGTGGCGATCACCTTCAACCCCGAAGAGGTCGCCGACAACATGAAGAAGTACGGCGGCTTCATCCCGGGCATCCGTGCCGGCAAGCCGACCGAGAAGTACCTCGCCCATGTCCTCAGCCGTCTCACCGCGCCCGGGTCGCTCTACCTGGCCGTGATCGCGCTGTTGCCGTCGATCGCGTTCATCTTCATGGGCACCGCGCAGCAGATCCCCTTCGGTGGCACGTCGTTGCTGATCGTCGTGGGTGTCGGCCTCGACACGGTCAAGCAGATCCAGAGCCAACTCCAGCAGCGCAACTACGAAGGATTCCTGAGGTGAGGTTGCTCATCATGGGCCCGCCGGGGGCGGGCAAGGGCACCCAGGCCGGCTCGATCGCCGACCACTACGGCATCGTCACGATCTCAACGGGGCAACTGTTCCGTGACAACATCCAGTTGGGGACCGCGCTGGGCAAGCAGATCGAGGCGCTCATCGCCGCGGGCAACCTCGTCCCCGACGAGGTCACCAACCAGATGGTGTTCCAGCGGCTGGCCAGCCCCGACGTGCAGAAGCGAGGCGGTTTCCTGCTGGACGGCTACCCGCGCACCCTGGAGCAGGTCGCTGCGCTCGATGGCGAGCTGTTGCGCAGCCGCCGTCGCATGAACGCCGTCGTCGCGCTCATGGCCGACCCGGAGCAACTCGTCGAGCGCCTGCTCAAGCGCGCCGAGATCGAGGGGCGCGCCGACGACAACGCCGAGTCGATCCGACACCGCATCGACGTGTACCACGCCGAGACCGCGCCGCTGCTCGATGTGTACCGCGAGCGCGGGCAGCTCGTCGAGGTCGACGCGATGGGCGACGTCGAGGAGGTCCGCCAGCGGATCACCAGCGCCCTGGACTCAACACTCGGACGCGCCTCGTGACCCGAGGCGTCGAGCTCAAGACCCCGGAGCAGCTGCGCCTCATGCGGCGCGCCAGTCTCGTGGTCGCGGAGGTGCACCGGGCCGTGCGCGAGGCGGCGGCACCCGGCGTCACCACCGGTGAACTGGATGCGATCGGCCGCGAGATCCTCGCCCGTCGCGGCGCCGGTTCCTCCTTCCTGAACTACGGCGCCGCGTGGGGCTATCCCCCCTACCCGGGGGTGGCCTGCATCTCGGTCAACGAGGAGGTCGTGCACGGCATCCCCGGCGAGCGCGTGCTCGTCGAGGGCGACCTCGTCTCCTACGACTTCGGCGCCATCGTCGACGGTTGGCACGGTGACGCCGCGATCACGCTCGGGATCGGCCAGCTCTCCGCCGACGACGAGCGCCTCTCCGACGTCACCCGCGAGTCCTTGTGGGCGGGCATCGCGTCGGCGCAGCTCGGCGGGCGTGTCACCGACATCTCGCACGCCATCGAGAAGAGCATCAGGAAGCGCCCCGAGCGCTACGGCATCCTCAAGGACTACACCGGCCACGGGATCGGCTCGGAGATGCACCAGGCGCCCGACGTCCCCAACTACGGGCGGCCCGGGCGGGGTCCCCGCATCGAGCAGGGCCTCGTGCTCGCCGTCGAACCGATGGTGACCCTCGGCTCGGCCATCGGCGTCACCCTGGACGACGAGTGGACCGTCGTCACCAAGGACGGCTCCAGGGCCGCGCACTGGGAGCACACGATCACGGTCACCGAGAACGGCCTGTGGGTCCTGACCGCCGAGGACGGCGGCGAGGCCGAACTCACCGCGCGTGGGTTGCCGTTCGGGCCGTTGGCCGACTGACCCGTCCCGGGGCCTCAGGGGCCGCGTGGCAAGGGGCGTCCGGGGCCATCCTCACGCAACTCTTCACTCCGGCCCCGCGCCGGCCCGCGGCGTCCGGGCTTGGGGTGTTGAATATGAGGCGTGCCTTCTGACCTTGAGATCGCCCAGGCCGCACAGCTGCGGCCCATGTCCGACATCGGCGCCGTCCTCGACCTGACGCCCGAGGATCTGGAGCCGTACGGCCGCCATGTCGCCAAGGTCGAACGGGACGCCGTGGAGGCCCGGCCCGCGACCGGTAAGTACGTCGTCATGACCGCCATCACGCCGACGCCGCTGGGGGAGGGGAAGACCACCACGGTGGTGGGCCTCGTCCAGGGCCTGGGCAAGCTCGGCAAGCGCGCGGCCGCAGTGCTGCGCCAGCCGTCGCTGGGGCCCGTGTTCGGCATCAAGGGTGGTGCCGCGGGTGCGGGGTGGTCACAGATCGTGCCGATGGAGACGATGAACCTCCACCTGACCGGCGACTTCCACGCCGTGACCGCCGCCAACAACCTGCTGGCCGCCATGGTCGACAACCACCTCCAGCACGGCAACCCGCTGGGGATCGCCCCGCACTCGATCACGTGGGGCCGCGTGATGGACATGAACGACCGCGCTCTGCGCAACATCATCGTCGGCCTGGGTGGCCGGCTGGACGGCGTCCCACGCCAGGCACGCTTCGACATCACCGCGGCGTCCGAGGTCATGACCATCCTCGCCCTGTCGACGTCCGCCGCCGACCTGCGTGAGCGGCTGGGCCGCATCGTGGTGGGCTACACGGACGAGGGCGCGCCCGTCACCGCCGAGGACCTGAAGGCGGCGGGAGCGATGGCCGCCCTGCTCAAGGACGCGGTCCGCCCCAACCTGCTCCAGACGCTGGAGGGCCAGCCCGCTCTCATCCACTGCGGACCGTTCGGCAACATCGCGACCGGCAACTCGTCGATCATCGCGGACAGGGTGGGGCTGTCGCGGGCCGACTTCGTCGTGACCGAGGCCGGCTTCGGTGCCGATCTGGGCTACGAGCGCTTCGTCAACGTCAAGTGCCGGACGTCCGGCTTCGTCCCGGACGCCGCCGTGGTGGTGGTGACGATCCGCGCGCTCAAGGTGCACTCGGGTCGCTTCAAGGTCGTCGCGGGCAAGCCGCTCCCGCCCGAGCTGTTGCGGGAGAACCCGGACGACGTGGCGGCCGGGTTGTCGAACCTCGCCCACCACCTCGACATCGTGGCCGCGACAGGGGTTCCGGCCGTCGTGGCCATCAACGCGTTTCCGGACGACCACCCCTCCGAGCACGCGGTCGTCCAGCGCTTCGCCCAGCAGCGTGGCGTGAAGTGCGCGGTGTCGACCCACGTGGCGGACGGGGGAGCGGGCGCCACGGGTCTGGCACGGGCCGTGCTGGAGGCCGCCGAGTCCGGCACCCAGCTGCGCTACACCTACGAGCTGGACGCCTCACTGACCGACAAGCTGCACGCGATCGCCACGAAGGTCTACGGAGCCGACGGTGTCGACTACGCCCCGGCGGCGGCCACCGAACTTCGCCGGCTCACCGACCTCGGGTTCGGAGGCCTGCCGGTGCTGGTCGCGAAGACGCACCTGTCCACCACGGCCACGCCGACCGACCGGGGCGCTCCCAAGGGCTGGATGCTGCCGATCCGAGAAGTCCGGTTGGCGGCCGGCGCAGGCTACGTGTATGTCCTGTCGGGCCAGATGCAGACCATGCCGGGTCTTGGTTCCCACCCGGCGGCCGAGCGGATGGACTTGGCCCCCGATGGCCGCATCGTGGGCTTGTTCTGACCCTGTGCTGCATTTTGTGTCGGCGAAGTACCGGGATGATGACCAGTTCTGCCGACACAAAATGCAGCACGCCCAGGGTGGTGCAGGCCACCACGGAGCCTGGATCAGGCCAGCAACGTGCGGTCCGAGACGGCCTTGAGCTTCTCGAACTCGTGCAGCAGATCCTCGGGTGTGGCCTTCCGCTTGGCCTCGCCGGACAGCTCGTAGATGATCCGGCCCTCGTGCATCATGATGAGCCGGTTGCCCATCTCGAGCGCCTGGTGCATGTTGTGGGTCACCATCAGCGTCGTCAGGCCGTGACGGGCGACGGATTCGTCCGTCAGGCGGATGACGAGCGCCGCGCGGGCGGGGTCGAGCGCCGCGGTGTGCTCGTCCAGCAACAGGACCTTCGGCCCGCTGAACGTGGCCATCAGCAGCGAGAGCGCTTGGCGCTGGCCACCGGACAGCAGGCCTACGTCGGTGCGCAGGCGGTTCTCGAGGCCGAGCTCGAGGCGGGCGAGTTCCTCGCGGAAGATCTCCCGCTTGGCGTGCGTGACGCCCGTCCGGAGCCCGCGGGTCCTGCCGCGCGCGAACGCCATGGCCAGGTTCTGCTCGATGGTCCCGTGCGGGGTGGTGCCGGCCATCGGATCCTGGAAGACGCGCCCGACCCAGCGCGCCACCTTGTGGACGGGCAGCCTGGTCACGTCCACCCCGTCGATGAGGATGGTGCCCGCCTCGGGGCGGAACTCGCCTGCGATGACGTTCAGCAGCGTCGACTTGCCGGCGCCGTTGGAGCCGATGACGGTGACGAAGTCACCCTCCTCCAGCTTGAGGTCCACCCCGTCGAGCGCGACCTTCTCGTTGGCGGTGTCGGGGAAGAAGACCTTGCGAAGGTCGCGGACCTCAAGCACGGGCCTCTCCCGTCTGTGCGGCGGCCACCAGGCGCCTGCGGCGTTGCGCGCGGAACCGGCGGAACATGTCCAATCGGGGGAGGAGCAGCGCGGCGATCACCAGCAGGGCCGAGACCAGCTTCATGTCGTTGGGGTTGGCGCCGGCCTGGAGCGCCAACTGGATGACGATGCGGTAGACGATCGAGCCCACCACCACCGCCAACGTGGCGAAGATGAACCGGCGGCTGGGGATGATCGTCTGCCCGATGATGACCGACGCGAGGCCGGCGACGATGAGGCCGATGCCCATGCCGATGTCGGCGAACCCCTGGTACTGGGCGATGAGCCCCCCGGCCAGCGCGACGAGCGCGTTCGAGAGCGCCAGCCCGAGGATCTTGGTGTTGTCGGTGGAGACGCCCTGGGCGCGGATCATCCGCTCGTTGTCACCCGTGGCCTGGAGCGCGAGGCCCAGGTCGGTGTTCAGGAACCAGTCCAGCACGAGGACGAAGGCCAGGACGACCAGGGAGAACACGGTGATGGAGGTCCATGTGCCGAGCACGCGGTCGTCCCGCATGCCCGACAGCAGGGTGTCGGTGCGCAGCAGCGGCAGGTTGGCCCGCCCCATGATGCGCAGGTTGATCGAGTAGAGCGCGATCTGGGTCAGGATGCCCGCCAGCAGCGGGTTGATCCTGCCCTTCGTGTGCAGCAGGCCCGTGACCGTGCCGGCGAGGAAGCCGGCCACCGCGCCAGTCGCCGTGGCGAGCCACGGCGACTGGCCGGAGATGATGAGCGAAGCCGTGACGGCAGCCCCGGTGGTGAAGCTGCCGTCGACGGTGAGGTCGGGGAAGTCCAGCACGCGGAACGTGAGGTACACCCCCAGCGCCATCAGGCCGTAGATGAGGCCCAGGTCAAGAGCGGACAGCATGGGTCAGCCGACGACCTCGGCGCCGTCGAGCAGGTCGGCCGGGATGGTGACGCCCATGCGCTCGGCGGCGGCCTTGTTGACGTAGACCTGCAGGTCCTTCAGGGTCTCGACGGGCATCGACTCGGGCTGGGCCTCACCCTTCAGCACCTTCACGGCCATCTCGCCGGTCTGGCGGCCCAGCTTGGCGTAGTCGAGGCCGTAGGTGATGACGCCGCCCTTCCTGACGGAGTCGCCCTCGCCCACCACCATGGGGATCTTGTGCGTCTCGGCGTACTGGACGACGGACTCGATCGCGGAGACGACCTTGTTGTCGGTCGGCACGTAGATGGCGTCGACGGCACCCAGGCTGGTGACGGCCTGCTGGACCTCGGAGGTCTCGGTGATGGTCTTCTCGACGACCGTCAGGCCCTCGGCGGCGGCGGCCTCCTTGGCGGCCTTGACCTGCACTTCGGAGTTCACCTCGCCGGAGCTGTAGACGATGCCGACGGTCTTGGCCTCGGGCTTGAGCTTCTTCACCAGGGCGATCTGCTCGGCGACCGGGTTCATGTCGGACGTGCCGGTCACGTTGGCGCCCGGGGCGTCCGCGGACGCCACCAGCTTGGCGGCCACCGGGTCGGTGACGGCGGTGAAGAGGATCGGCTTGTCGGTGATCGCCTGGGCCGCGGCCTGCGCGCTGGGGGTCGCGATGGCCAGGACGAGGTCGACGTCGGAGGTCGCGAAGGTGGTGGCGATGGTGGTGTTCGTCGCGGCGTCCGCCTGCGCGTTCTTCTCGTCGTAGGTGACGTTCAGGCCGGCATCCGTGAGGGCCTGGCGGAAGCCCTCGCGCGCGGCGTCGAGCGACGGGTGGGTCACGTACTGGGAGATGCCGACCTTGTAGGTCTTGGCAGCTGCCGGGGTGGACGCCGTGCCGGACGTCGGGGTCGACGTCGGGGCCGACGAGCCGGACGCACAGCCGGCCAGGACCAGGGTCAGGGCGGCGGCCAGGCCCGCGACGACGATGACGGGGTTGCGCTTCACGATGGTTCTTCCTCACTCAGGGGCGCCGCTCGCTCGACGGCTCGGCGCGGGACCCGGACACGATATCCAGCGGCGGGGGCGCCCCCGGGGCGATCTCAGCGGGTGGCTTGCGGGATGGCCGCTAGGCTGGGGCCATGGCCGAGCTGCCGCGTTCCTCGAAGTACCGGGCCACGCCCGACGCCCCCCTGTCCGACGACGAGCGGAACCGCCTCGTCGAACGGCTGAACGCGGCGTTCGAGCAGGGCGAGGTCGCGCCCGATGACTACCCCCGGTTGCTGGACGCCGTCTTCGGTGCCACGACCCTGGGCCAGGTGGTGCCGGTCGTCGAGGCGGTGCCCGGCGTCGCGACGCACGACGTCCCCGCCATCATCGAGCAGGGCACCGGACGCCCCGGGGAGTTGTCGGAGGCGCGCCAGCCCAGCGGGGCCCTGGTGGCCAAGATGGCGGCCGGCGGCGTCGTCGCTGCCGTGCTCCTGCTCGTGATCATCCTCGCGCTGGTGCTGTAGCGGCCTCCTGGCGTCGGTGTTGTACCCTGCCTCCCCGATTTGGGAGAGGCTGCGGCCGTGGAGTAGCATGGGACGTCGGTCACCTGTGTCCTCAGGTGGCGAAGCGTTCCCTTAGGAGATCATGGCCAAGAAGGAAGGCGCCCTCGAGATGGAGGGCTCCGTCGTCGAAGCTCTGCCCAACGCGATGTTCCGCGTTGAGCTGACGAATGGGCACCGTGTCCTGGCGACCATCAGTGGCAAGATGCGGCAGCACTACATCCGTATCCTCCCCAGTGACCGGGTCGTCGTGGAGTTGTCCCCGTATGACCTCACGCGTGGGCGCATCGTCTACCGCCACAAGTGACCGAAGTTCTCGAAGTTTCCATCCAGTCAGGCCCAGGGGCTTCCCTGTGCCCGGCGCAAGTGAAGAAAGTAGCTCGATGAAGGTTCAGCCGAGCGTCAAGAAGATCTGCGACAAGTGCAAGGTGATCCGCCGGCACGGTCGCGTGATGGTGATCTGCGAGAACCCGCGCCACAAGCAGCGCCAGGGCTGACAAGCCCGCTGCGAGCGGCCGGAGGGACACGATCACCGTTGGAGCCCCTCCAACACAACTGAAGAACGTGACGGCAAACCCGTCGGGGCGCGGACACCATGCACGGTCCGCGAGCCAAGCCCCGGCGAGTGCACCCTCGGACGAAGGCCGAGGCCCGAGCTCAGGCGCCCGGGACGCCGCACGCCACACACCTTCGCGACCCACCGGGTCAGACATTTGGAAAGGAACGCCTGATGGCACGTCTCATCGGTGTCGATCTGCCGCGCGAGAAGCGCTTGGAGATCGGCCTCACCTACATCTTTGGCATCGGCCGCACCCGCGCCAAGGAGATCCTGGCCGCCACCGGCATCAGCGGTGACGTCCGCGTGAAGGACCTGAACGACGAGCAGCTCGTCGCGATGCGTGACTTCATCGAGGCGAACTACGAGACCGAGGGTGACCTCCGTCGTACCGTCGCCGCGGACATCCGTCGCAAGATCGAGATCGGCTCCTACCAGGGCCGCCGCCACCGCATGGGCCTTCCGGTCCATGGTCAGCGCACGAAGACCAACGCTCGTACGCGCAAGGGCAAGAAGAAGGCTGTCGCCGGCAAGAAGAAGGCCCGCTGACGCGGCGCCTGAGGAAGACCAGGAGAATCTGACACATGGCACAAGCAGGCCGTACCAAGGCACAGGCCGCCGCCGCGGCGAAGGGCAAGGTCCGCCGCAAGGAGAAGAAGAACATCGTCTCCGGGCAGGCCCACATCAAGAGCACGTTCAACAACACCATCATCTCGATCACGGACCCGACCGGTGCCGTGATCTCGTGGGCGTCCGCCGGCACCGTCGGCTTCAAGGGTTCCCGCAAGTCGACTCCGTTCGCCGCGCAGATGGCCGCCGAGGCCGCGGGTCGCCGCGCCATGGACCATGGCATGAAGCGCGTGGACGTCTTCGTCAAGGGCCCCGGCTCCGGCCGCGAGACCGCCATTCGTTCGCTCGGTGCGCTCGGTCTGGAGATCGGCCCGATCTCCGACGTGACCCCCGTGCCGCACAACGGCTGCCGTCCGCCCAAGCGCCGTCGCGTCTGAGCCCGAGCCGAAGAAAGAGAGACTGAAGAACCATGGCCCGTTACACCGGACCCATCACCCGCAAGTCGCGTCGACTCGGCACTGACCTGGTCGGCGGCGACAAGGCGTTCGAGCGCCGCTCGTACCCGCCCGGCATGCACGGCCGCGGCCGCATCAAGGAGTCGGAGTACCTGCTCCAGCTCCGCGAGAAGCAGAAGGCCCGCTTCGCCTACGGCGTTCTGGAGAAGCAGTTCCGTCGTTACTACGAGGAGGCGCAGCGCAAGTCCGGCAAGACCGGCGAGATCCTGCTGCAGATCCTCGAGTCGCGCCTGGACAACGTGATCTACCGCGCCGGCTTCGCCTCCACGCGTCGCCAGGCCCGCCAGCTGGTCGTCCACGGCCACTTCCTGGTCAACGGCAAGAAGGTCAACGTCCCCAGCTTCCGCGTGACGCCGTACGACATCATCGACGTCAAGCCGAAGTCGCTGAACCTCGACGTGTTCGTCATCGCCCGCGAGACGCACCACGAGCGCGTCGTCCCGGCGTGGCTGACGGTCCGCCCGAACCGCATGCGCATCCTGGTCCACCAGCTGCCCACGCGCGAGCAGATCGTCATCGACGTCACCGAGCAGCTGATCGTCGAGCTCTACTCGAAGTGACCCCGTCGAGGCGTCCGTGAGGTGATCCCACCCCACGGACGCCTTGCGCGGTCCCCACATCCATCGGGTCCGGCACGGTGCCGGATCCGCTTGACACCGTCAAATAGTGGGCGGTGGGAAGGAACAACATGCTCATCGCACAGCGTCCGACGCTGACCGAGGACGTCGTCAACGACACCCGGTCGCGCTTCGTCATCGAGCCCCTCGAGCCGGGCTTCGGCTACACCCTGGGCAACTCGATCCGCCGCACGCTGCTGTCGTCCATCCCGGGCGCGGCGGTCACCAGCATCAAGATCGAGGGCAACCAGCACGAGTTCACCACCCTCCCGGGCGTGGTCGAGGACGTCACCGAGATCATCCTGAACGTGAAGCAGCTCGTGCTCTCCTCCGAGGAGGACGAGCCCGTCGTCATGTACCTGCGCAAGGCCGGCGCCGGCGCCGTCACGGCGGCCGACATCGCCCCGCCCGCGGGCGTGGAGATCCACAACCCCGAGCTGCACATCGCCACGCTCAACGCGTCCGGCAAGATCGACATGGAGCTCGTCGTCGAGCGCGGTCGCGGCTACGTGTCCGCCGCCCAGAACAAGAGCGCCGACTCCGAGATCGGCCGCATCCCGGTCGACTCGATCTACAGCCCCGTGCTGAAGGTCACCTACAAGGTGGAGGCCACCCGCGTCGAGCAGCGCACCGACTTCGACCGCCTCATCGTCGACGTCGAGACCAAGCCGGCCATCAGCCCGCGCGACGCCATGGCGTCCGCCGGCAAGACGCTCGTGGAGCTGTTCGGGCTGGCCCGTGAGCTCAACGTCGAGGCCGAGGGCATCGAGATCGGCCCGTCGCCGGTCGACGAGCAGTACGCCGCGGACCTGGCCCTGCCGGTCGAGGAGCTCAAGCTCACGATGCGCAGCTACAACTGCCTCAAGCGCGAGGGCATCCACACGGTGTCCGAGCTGGTCTCCCGCTCCGAGCAGGACCTCCTCGACATCCGCAACTTCGGCTCGAAGTCCATCGAGGAGGTCAAGCTCCGTCTCCACGAGATGGGCCTGTCCCTGAAGGACAGCGCGCCCGGCTTCGACCCGCTGGCTGCCCTCGGCAGCTACGACGAGGAAGCCGAATTCGACGACGACGACAACCAGTTCTGACAACCAGGAGATTCACGACATGCCCAAGCCCACGAAGGGTCCCCGTATCGGCGGCAGCCCGACCCACGAGCGGATGATCCTGGCCAACCTCGCCAGCCAGCTCTTCGAGCACGGCCGGATCACCACGACCGAGACCAAGGCCAAGCGCGTCCGGCCGCTCGCCGAGAAGATGATCACCAAGGCCAAGCGCGGCGACCTGCACAGCCGTCGCATCGTGCTGAAGACGATCACGGACAAGGGCGTCGTGCACGTCCTCTTCACCGAGATCGCCCCGAAGCTGGCCGACCGTGAGGGTGGCTACACCCGCATCACCAAGATCGGCAACCGCTCCGGGGACAACGCCCCCATGGCCGTCATCGAGATCGTCGGTGAGACGGTCGAGGAGTCCCGCAAGGCCAAGGCCAAGGCGTCCGGCACCAAGGCTGCGCCCAAGGCGTCCACCAAGCCCGCCGCCAAGGCCGCCAAGCCGGCCAAGGAGGAGGTCGTCGACCCCGAGGTCGTCGCCGCCGAGGACGTCGAGGTGACCGACGAGGGCACCCCCGTTGCCGCCGAGGCCGAGGCCGAGGTCGCCGAGGTTGAGGTTGCCGACGAGCCCAAGGCCGACGAGGAGAAGTCCGAGGCCTGATCCTCGCGCTTGCGATCATTCGAGCGCCCGGCCCCTTGGGGCCGGGCGCTCGTGCGTGTGGGGGCGGCGAGGTCGGTACGGGCACGCCCGGCGTGCCGGCGCCGGACGACGAACGGCCCCGTGAGCCGAAGCTCACGGGGCCGTTCGTCAGGGGGCAGCGGGTGCGGCTCAGGCCGCGTGGCGGCAGCCCCAGGGCTGCAGGCCGCGCTGGGCGTAGAGCCGGTTCGCGACCGTGATCTGCTCGGCGCGCGAGGCCTGGTGCGGGTAGGCGGCGAAGTCGGGGCCACCGACGGAGCGCCACGTGGCGAGGTTGAACTGCAGGCCGCCGTAGTACCCGTTGCCCGTGTTGATCGACCAGTTCCCACCGGATTCGCACTGGGCGATGCGGTCCCACATGTCGGCGCGGGCGAGGTTGATGGCGCCGCCCGGTGCGGGGGTGGTCGGCGCGGGCGCCGGCTTCGTCTCGGTCTTCGGGGCGGGGGTGCGCTCGGCCGAACGCGAGATGATCTTCGGGGCGACCTTGGTGCCCACGCGGACAACCTGGTTCACCGGCTCCTTCGTGACGGTCTTCGACACGGTCCTGGTGCTCTCGACGGCCCCGTTTACGGTGACGGTCTCGATGACGTCCTCGCGGATCCCGTTGACGCCCTTGGTCTTGACCCTGCGCTCGCCCTTGGCGAGGGTCTCGTCCTTGACCTCGGTCGTGACGAACGCGAGGGTCGCAGTCCTGGTCTCCTGCGTGACGGTGACCCTGCTCACCATGACGGTGTCGCCGAAGGTGAGGGCCCTGTCCAGGGTGGGGGAGACCCGATCGTGCTCGCCCAGGGTCACGCCGGCGGCCTCGAGGGCGGCGGCGACGGTGGGGTGGGTGAGGGAGACGAGCGTGGTGGCGTTGTCCGCCCACACCCGGACCTCGGTCTCGGTCACGACGGGCGCGATCGCGGCCGCTGCGATGGGGGCGGGCTGGCTCTGGGTGGCGCCGATGGCGGCGCCGGCCCCGGTCATCAGCACGGCAGCGCTGGCGGCTACGGCGACGAGCTTGGTCGAGATGGGCAAGGGGATCTCCTGACTTGCGGATGTGTTACCACCTCAAGTCTGTGCTCATTCTGAGAATTGCACAAGCCGGCTCTCAGGATTTCATCAGGTTGCCGCCCGCGCCGGCCACCGGACGGCCGCTGGGCGGCGTCCGCGATGGACGCCGCCCAGCAGGTCTGGAGGTGGTGGGGTGCGCTCAGTAGGCGATCTCGGCGGCGCGGGCCGCGGCGAGGCGCTCGGAGACGTTCTCCCAGTTGACGACGTTCCACCAGGCGTTGACGTAGTCGCCCTTCACGTTCTTGTACTGGAGGTAGAAGGCGTGCTCCCACATGTCGAGCTGCAGGATCGGCAGCTGCCCCACCGGCAGGTTGCCCTGCTGGTCGAAGAGCTGGTTGATGTTGAGCCGCTTGCCCAGGGTGTCCCAGACCAGCATCGACCAGCCGGAGCCCTGGATGCCGTTGGCGACCTCGTTGAACTGCTTCTTGAAGCCGTCGAAGGAGCCGAAGAACTCATCGATCGCCGCGGCGACCTCGCCCTCGGGCGCGCCCCCGCCGTCCGGGGACATGTTCTTCCAGAACACCGAGTGGTTCACGTGCCCGCCGACGTGGAAGGCCAGGTCCTTCTCCAGCTTGTTGATCGCGCCGAAGTTGCCGGACTCGCGGGCCTCGGCCAGCTTCTCCAGGGCGGTGTTGGCGCCGGTCACGTAGGCGTTGTGGTGCTTGCTGTGGTGCAGCTCCATGATCTGGGCCGAGATGTGCGGTTCAAGGGCGCTGTAGTCGTAATCCAGCTCCGGAAGGGAGTACGTCATCGATTCTTCCTTTCACAAACGGGTCTGTGGGTTTCAACTGCGAACACGACCACCCTATTCCCTGCCGCGGCCCGGGCAAGCGGGGGCCGGACGCCGTGGCCTCAGCGGGGCGCGAACGCGGCCCGCCGGGCGGCCCGCCTCAACACCTGCAGCAGGCCGGGGGCGATGAGGGCGACCAGGACGACGCTGGTGAGCGCCCGCCCGAGGTTCCAGCCCATCGACGTCACGAGGTTGTACAGCGCGAACACCCGCAGGTTCTCCAGCGGTCCGGCGGTCGGGTCGAAGGACAGCTGGGTGGTGTTGCCGATGCCGAAGGGCCAGAAGGCGAAGTCCATCAGCCAGCCGTAGGCGAAGGCGGACACCAACCCCCAGGCGCCCAGGAGGGCGATCTCCCTCCACCCGCGTGCGCGGGGGAGCAATCCCGCACCCAGCCCCACGAATCCGGCGGCCACCATCTGGTACGGCAGCCAGGGCCCCACGCCGGCCGTGAGCAGCGCGGAGGCGAACAGCGTGATGGCCCCCTGGGCGAACCCGAAGCCGGGCCCGAACACGCGTCCGCCGATGATGAGCAGGAAGAAGATCGGCTCGAGCCCGGCCGTCCCGGCCCCCAGGGGCCGCAGGATCGCCCCCACCGCGCCGAGGACGCCCAGCAGCGCCAGACCCTTCACGTCCATGCCCTGGCCCGTCAGCTCCGACACCACCACCGCCAGCACCAGCGGAAGCACGGCCGCGAACAGCAGGGGGGCCTGGAGTGGGTTCACCGCCGAGTCGGGGCGCAGGAACAGCGGCCACGCGAAGGCCGCCAGCCCGGCTGTGCAGGCGACGACCAGCATGATCACGACGCGCGGGGACAGGCGCACGGCGTCCGAGGGGGCGGTCTCGATGGGCCGCTCCCGCGGCCCGCCCCCGACGGGGGTCACCGCGTCACCTCGGCCGGCACCAGCACCCGGACGGGGGCGAACACCTTGGCCGTCTGGGGTGCGAAGGTGGGGGAGCTGGTGAGCACCTCCCGGGTGGGTCCGTCAGCGATGACCTCGCCCTCGGCCATGACGATCGTCCGCCGGGTGAAGGCGGCCGCGAACTCGACGTCGTGGGTGCTGACCACGACCGCGCGACCCTCGCCGGCCAGGTCGGCCAGGATGGCGCCCAGGTGGTCCTTCATGGCGTAGTCGAGGCCGCGGGTGGTTTCGTCCAGCAGCAGGACGCCCGGGCCGGCCGCCAACTGGAGCGCCAGCACCAGCGACAGCCGCTGGCCCTCTGACAGGTCGCGGGGGTCGGCGTGCAGCGGGAGGTCGGCGGCCAGGCGCGCCAGCATCGCCGCGGCGGTGCCGGGCGGTGAACCGGTCTCGCGGTCGGCCTGGGCCAGTTCCTCCTCGACGCTCGGCAGGTACAGCAGGTCGGCGGCGGTCTGCGGGACGAGGCTGACGAGCGTGCGGGCCTCGGGGGCCTTCAGTGGGCGCGGGTCGCGCCCGTCCACCAGCACGTCGCCGGTGCTGCGCGTGCCGCCCTGGATGGCCCACAGCAGCGACGACTTCCCGGCGCCGTTGCGGCCCATCAGGCAGGTGACCTCGCCCCCGTGCAGGTCGAGGGTGATGCCGTCGACCGCCACGGTGTCGCCGTACGCGACGCGCAGGCCACTGACCGAGGCGCGGACGGCGACCGCCGGCGGGGGATCGGCCGGGGCCGTGACGGCGATGGCCTCCCGTTGCGCGCGGCGGCGGGCATCCCGGACCGAGCTCGGCACGGTGGCCCAGCCGAGCGCCGCGGCGAGCTGGGCCAGCGGCGGGCGGACGTCGCAGTCGACGAGCACGTCCGCGGGCGGGCCCACGACGACGTCTCCGCGACCGCGGGGCAGCCAGACCAGCGTGTCGGCCTGGTGCAGGACGCGTTCGAGGCGGTGCTCGGCCAGCACGACGGTGAGCCCGACCTCGTGCACGAGGGTCGTGATCGCCGACAGGACGTCCTGGGCCGCGGTCGGGTCGAGCGCGGACGTCGGCTCGTCCAGCACGAGGACGCGAGGCTGGGCCGCCAGCACGGACGCGATCGCCACACGCTGCTGTTGCCCGCCGGACAGGTCCGCCAGCGCCCGGCGGCGCAGGTCGGCGATCCCCATGAGGTCGAGCGTCTCCTCGACGCGCTTGCGCATCGCCGGGGGAGCCATGCCGAGCTGCTCCATGCCGTAGGCCACCTCCTCCTCGACGGTGTCGGTGACGAAGCCGGCGAGGGGGTCCTGGCCGACCCAGCCGACGACGTCGGCCAGGTCGCGGGGACGCGAGGAGCGGGTCGAGCGCCCCGCCACGGTGACCTCACCGGCCAACGTCCCGCCCGTGAAGTGGGGGACGAGCCCGTTGATCGCACTGAGCAGGGTGGACTTGCCCGTGCCCGTGCGCCCGACGACGACCGCCAGGTCGCCCTCGGGGATGTGCAGGTTCACGCCCCGCAGCGTCGGCGTGGACGCCCCGGCGTAGGTGACGGTGACGTCGTCGAAGGTGATCATGCGGTCCTCCCGAGGGTGGTTGCCGGTGCCGGCGACCAGAACAGCGGCGCCACGGCGAGGCCGACGATGCCGAGCATGACGAGGTGCAGGTCCGGCCATGCCAACGGGTCGATGGACGGGTGCATGGCGTCGAAGGCGCCCGGGACCGCACCCGAGTTGGCCAGGACGGCCACGATGAGGGCGCCGGTCCCACTGAGCGCGACCGCGGTGTCCCGCGGCGTCCAGGGCTGCGGGCGGTGACGGGTGACCGAGAGCCGGCGCCCGCTGAGGCGCAGGCCCGCGACGGTACCGGTCACGCCCACCGCGAGCAGGGCCCCGCCGGCCCAGCCGGTCCCGGGCGCGCCCAGGACGAGGAAGGCCCCCACCGTCGCTGCCAGCATCGCGGTGATGAGGCCCGCCACGAGCACGGGGGACGGTGCGGACTCGTCACGGGTCCGTCCGAAGCCCCGGGCCTCCATGCTGGCGGCCAGCGCCAGGGATCGGTCGATCGCGTCCGCCAGGACGGGGATGACCACCGCCCTGACGGCCTGCCAGCCGGTCGAGGCCCCGCCGCGCAGACGTCGCGCCCGGCGGACCCGCTGGACGGACTGCACGAGCTGCGGGGCCACCGACAGGGCGATGACGATCGCGACGGACGCCTCGTACAGCGCCGCCGGAACGCTCCGGAGCGCACGCCGGGGGTTGGCCAGGGCGTTGGCGGCCCCCAGGCAGAGCAGCATCGTGCCCAGCCGCAGGGCCTCGTAGGTCGCGTACACCAACCCCTCCGCCACGACCGGCCCTCCCAGCCGGATGCCCGCCGCCCAGTCGGGCAGCACGAGCTCCGGCAGGGTGAACAGGACGGTCGAACCCAGGCCTGCGCCCACGAGCACCTGGAAGAACAGGCGGATCAGGATGATGATGCCGGCCAGGGCGAAGTAGGCGCCGATGGAGCGGGCCCACGGGGAGTCCGTCCGCTTCAGCAGGACGACCGCGGTGACGGCCAGGGCGACCAGGGCGAGCAGGAGGGGGCTCGTGGTCAGCGAGACCGCCGCCGCCACGCCGAGGGCCCACGCCCACCACGCCCAAGGGTGCATCAGGGGCGTCAGAACCCGCGCCGTCGGAGCAGGTACCAGCCGAGCGCGCCACCGCCGACGGTGACGAAGCCCGCCGTGGCGATCAGCCCGACCGGTGTTCCGCCCGTCCCGCCCCCGACCGGCGTGGCGGACGCCGCGGGTGCGGGCTCCGCCGTGGGGGCGGCCGTGGCCCCCTCGGGCGTCGGCGCGCCGGCAGGGAGCGGGGTCGGGGTCACGTCGTTCTCGGCGACCTGGGCGGGTGCGGCCGGGGAGGACGAGCCGGCGGGAGCTCCGGGGGTCGGCGCGGGGGCCGGTGCCTTCGCGGCCGTGGTCGAGCTCGTGGCCCGGGGCTGCTGGGGCTGGGCCGCCCTGGTCGTCGGCGCCGGGGCCCGGGTCGACGGGGCCGGAGCGGGTGCTGTCGGCTCGGGGGCCTTCGTCGTCGGTGCCGGCGCGGGTGGCTGGGAGGGGGGAGCGGCCGGAGGGGCCGGCGGGCGGGGGCCGTCCAGGCCGGCGCCGAAGGCCCAGCCCTCGGCGTCGCCCTTCTTGGGGGATGTCGAGGTGTACCCCAGGTTCGAGTAGCGCCACGGACCCCACGACCCGTCCGCATTGCGGCTGGCCTGCCAGTACGACCAGTGGGCATCGTTCGTGACCGTGCAGGTCGAGGGGTGACCGTTGATCTGGCACAGGAAGCCGGGGCTCTTGTCCCGGACGGAGAAACCGGCGCTCTGGAGCGCGACCTTGCCCGTGCTGTGGCTGGTGGCGCAGCCCGTCCCCTGGCCGCCCACGACGACCCAGACGCCGTCGCAGGAACCCGCGGCCGCGGCAGGGGCCACCGCCCCCGGGGCCACGAGGGTCCCGGCGGCGGCGACCAGACCGATCAGGAGCGTGGCGAGGCCACGAGCCAGGCGGTTCATCGCGTCACGCGACGACGGGCGACCAGCAGGCCCGCACCCACCAGCGCCAGCAGCGAGGCGGCCGCGACGAACCACGGCTCGGTCGCGGTGCCCGTCTGCGGCAGGCGGTCAGCCGCCTGGGCCGGCGTGGTGGCCGCCGGGACCTGAGTCGCCGACGTGGTCGGCTCGACGGACGCGCTGGGCTCCGGGGACGCGGTCGGCTCCGGGGACGCGGTCGGCTCCGGCGTCGTCGAGACGCTGGGGGTCGCCGAGGCGGACGGGGAGGCGGTGGCGGACGGGGTGGCGGTGGCGGAGGCGGACGGGGTGGCGGAGGCGGAGGGCGTCGCCGACGGAGCGGGCTGCGAGGTCAGGTCCCAGGTGACGTCGAGGTAGGAGGCGCCGGCCAGCAGCAGGGTGGCCTGCGTGGTGAGGATCCAGTTCGGGGTGCCCGACACGAGGAGCGCGCCGGAGGGATCCTGGGAGGCCAGCACGAAGGCGAGGGCCTCGTCGACGGGCTCGCCGGCCGTCGCCAGGGAGGCGCCGAGGATCGCGGTCGAGTTGGCGGGGACCCAGCCGTTCCAGGAGCCGTCCGCGGCCTGCGAAGCGTGGGCCCACGCGATGGCGTCGGCGGCCAGGTCGGTCCGGTCGGCCGCGAGGAGGGCCAGGAGGGCCAGCGCGGTGCTGTCGGCGTCCGACGGGGCGCCGGGCTGCCAGCCGAAGCCGCCGTCCTCGTTGCGGTGCGTGAGCAGGTAGGCGATCAGGTTCGCGGGGACCTCCTCGCCCGAGCGGGCGAGCGCCACGGCCGCCAGGCCGCTGGGGAACGGGCCGGGCCACGCGCCGATGCTGCCGTTCTCCGCGATGCCGTTCCGGACGACGTCCACGAGATCGATGCCCGGGAGGAAGGTGCGCGGGTCCTGACCCACGGCGTCCAGCGCGATCACCAGCTTGGCCGCCCCGTCGGGAGCGCCCTGGGCGTAGTCCACGCCGGTGGTCCTCAGTGCCTCCAGCAGGGTGGCGACCTCGTCCTCGGTGGTCGGGTCCTGGCCGGCGGCGAAGGCGATGAGGGCATCAGCGGTGGAGGACGCGTAGCTGGCGACGTCGTCGGTTTCGAGGACGGTGGCGACCCAGCGGGCGGCCGCGCGAGCTGCGTCCGTGGTCGCGTGGGCGGGGAGGGCGGCGGTGGTGAGCGCCAGCACCGTGGCGAGCCCGATCGCGAGCAACTTCCAGAGGCGAGACATCGTGGTCCTCACTGGGCACGAAGGGTGCGGCGGACCCGAGCGGGACCGGTCCCCACCCGGGTGCCTCGACGGGTTGAATGGTTTCCATGGGCCCCGGTGGGCATTCCGACTCCGTCACCGGGGCGACGTCACGGCTGCGGGTCAGTCCCGGTCTTGCACCGGAGTTCCCCCAAGCGGGTCCGGCGTCACTATAACCGTGCGCGACGAGCGGGGACGAATCGCTGTGCCGACAGGCAACCGGGGCGCGGGAACCTGGTTCCCGCACCCCGGTTGGGTCGTCGTGGTGGACGAGGGCTGCTACTTGAAGGCGTCCTTGACGCCGTCGGCGACGTTGCGGCCGGCTTCCTTGACGTTCTCGCCCGCCTGCTTGGCCTTGGCGCCGACCTGGTCGGCCTTGCCCTCGGCTTCGAGGCGTTCATTGTCGGTCAACTCACCGGCGGTCTCCTTGACCTTGCCGCCCAGCTCCTCGGCCTTGTTCGAGATTCTGTCTCCGATACCCATGAGCACTCCTCTCCAGCCCCGGTGTTCCCGGTTGCTTGTAGGAGATCGAGGCTAGGCGGAGGGGCTTTCAGATGCAAGGGGTGCCACCTCGAACACCCGGAATCCCTTCGCGGACGCCGTCCTGTCGCAGCGGTAGCCCTGCTCGCCCAGCCAGCGCTGCAGTGAATCGGCGCCCAGGTTCCGGCCGACCACCAGCCGGGCGACGCCGCCCGGGGCCAAGCGTGCCAGCCAGCGGAGCAGCAGCGCGTGGAGGGCCTCCTTGCCGATGCGGATCGGCGGGTTCGACCAGATCTCGTCGTAGCGGGCGTCCGGGTCGGCGTCGTCGGGGAGTGACGCGTGGACACGGTCGCCCACGCCGTTCGCGGCGGCGTTGAGTCGGGTGAGGGCGACCGCCCGCTCGTTGGTGTCGACGGCGTCCACCCGTGCGCTCGGCGCCGCCGACGCCGCGGCCACGGCCAGCACGCCGTACCCACAGCCCAGGTCGAGGATGCGCTGGGCGCCGGCGTCCGGGGTGTGCGTGCGCAGCAGGACCGCCGTGCCCTGGTCGAGGCCGTCCCCGGAGAACACGCCGGCCGCCGTCGTGAACGTCCAGTCGGTGTCCCAGAAGCGGACGCCGATGCTGCGGCGCCGCTCATCGGAGGTGGGGGTCTCGAAGTAGTGGGTCATGGCTGCCTCTCGTCGCGGCGGGCACGGGACTCGGCCTGGCGGGCCGACAGGTGGTCGTCGGCGGGGTAGCCGACCTCCTCCAGGACCAGGCCGTGTGGGGGGAGGACGGTGACGTCCCCGGCGCGCGTGGGCTGGTCGACGAGGCCCGCGAGCCAGGCGGCGTCCCGCTGGCCGGTGCCGACGGCGACCAGGGCGCCCACCACCGAGCGGACCATCGAGTGGCAGAACGCGTCGGCGCGCAGGGTGACCTCGACCAGGCCGGTGGCGGGGGAACGCTCGGCGTGGCACGCGAGCATCTCGCGGATCGTGGTCGCGCCCTCGCGGCGCTTGCAGAAGGCCCCGAAGTCGTGGAGCCCGACCAGCGATCGGGCGCCGGCGTCGACGGCGGCGACGTCGAGCGGACCGCGGACGCGGACGGCGGTGTGGCGCTGGAGCGGGTCCGGGGCCGCGTCGGCCAGGCGGAACGTGTACCGGCGCCAGATCGCGGCGAACCGGGCGTCGAAGCCGTCCGGGGCGATCGTGACGCGGTGGACCACGAGGTCCTCGGGCAGGACGCGGTCCAGCCGTCGGAGGAGTTCGGCCGCGACATCGGGGTCGGGGAGGTCGACGTGGGCGACCTGCCCCCGGGCGTGGACGCCGGCGTCCGTGCGCCCGGCCACGGTGAGGCGTGCGGGGTCGGCCAGCCGCAAGACGGTGGAGATCCAGTGCTCGAGCGTGCCCTGCACCGTGCGCAGGCCCTCCTGGGCGGCCCAGCCGTGGAAGTCCCGGCCGTCGTAGGCGAGGTCGAGCCGGTACCGGGTGGTCACAACGGGAGCTCTCCACGCGGCGAGGCGAGCGGCTCCCGGTGCACCAGGTCACCCACCGTGCCCACCCCGTCGGAACCCTCGGCGCGCGCGTAGGTCAGGTCCAGGACCGCACGCCCGGCGTCCAACCCCCGCTGCTCGTACTTGGTGAACGGACGCTCGGCCCACCGGGGTGCCCAGCCGCCGTGGACGTTGACCAGGCCGGGTGCGACGTCGAGGACCTCGCGCATGGCGTCCGCGTAGTCCTGCCAGTCGGTGGCCAGGCGCCACAGGCCGTCGGGGGTGAGTCGGGAGGCGACCAGCGCGGCGAACTCGGGGCTGACGAGGCGGCGCTTGTGGTGGCGGGGCTTGTGCCACGGATCGGGGAAGAACGTCCACAGCTGGGTGATCGTGGCCGGCGCGAAGAGGTGCTCCAGGCCCTCGACCCCGTTGGCCAGCACGACACGCACGTTGGTGAGCCCGTGGCGGTTGATGCGGCTCAGCGTGGACGCCACCGCGGGCTGGAAGACCTCGAAGGCGACGACGTCCGCCTCGGGGTGCCGCTCGGCCAGCGCGACGAGCGCCTCGCCGCGTCCGGACCCGATCTCGACGAACAGGGGGGCGCGGCGTCCGAACTCGACCTCCCAGTCGACGTGGGCGTCGGGGTGGACGGACGTGGACAGTTCGCGGGCGGGCACGTCCACGACGAACTTTTCCGCCAGCGTCGTCCATGCCTTCTCCTGCGACGCGTTCATGCGCGCGGAACGGCGGACATAGGACACCACCTCGCGGTGGATGCGGGGACGGTCGGGACGCGGCACCCAGCGAGGATACCGGCCCGGTACCGTGGAGGAGGAACGGAAAGGACACCCCATGCGTTTCCTCTTGAACATCATCTGGCTTCTCTTCGGTGGCATCTGGCTCGCCCTCGGCTACTTCCTCTTCGGGCTGCTGGCCTGCCTGCTCGTCATCACCATCCCGGTGGGGGTGGCGTCCTTCCGCATGGGCGCCTACGCGTTGTGGCCCTTCGGCAAGACCGTGGTGTCCAAGCCCCGGTCCGGCGCGGGCTCGGCGATCATGAACGCGATCTGGTTCGTGTTCGGTGGCCTCTGGCTGGCACTGGGGCACGTCACCACGGCGGCCGCGCAGGCCGTGACCATCGTGGGTATTCCCCTGGCCATCGCCAACATCAAGATGATCCCGGTCACGTGTTTCCCGTTCGGCAAGGAGATCGTGGATTCCGACAGCATTCCCGCCGGAATGGAGCCGATCTTCCGGATCTGACGGCTCATCGCCGCAAGATGTAGCGTGGTGACGTGTTCGACGCGTTCCTGTTCTCCTCCACGCTGCTGACGCTCTTCGTCATCCTCGACCCGCCCGGGCTACTGCCGGTCTTCCTCGGGCTCACGCGCGGGATGACACCCAGGCAGCAGCACCGCGCTGCGCTGGGGGCGTCCATGGTCGCGTTCGGGGTGATCGGCATGTTCGCGATCTTCGGGCGGCTCATCCTCGACCACCTGCACATCACCATCGAGGCACTCCAGGTCTCGGGAGGGCTCCTCCTGCTCCTGGTGGCCCTGCAGTTGTTGACCGGGGTGGGGGAGGGTGAGGTGCCCGAGCCGGGTACCAATGTCGCCATCGTCCCGCTCGGCATCCCCCTGCTGGCCGGCCCCGGATCGATCGTGGCGATGATGCTGGCCGTCCAACAGGCCCGTCCGGCCGGTCCGTGGGGCTACGTCACGGTCGGCCTGGGCCTGGTGGCGGCCCTCGTGCTGGTGTGGGTGTTCCTGCGCTTCGCGGGTGCGATCCAGCGCGTCCTGCGCACCTCCGGCACCGTGCTCCTCACGCGCGTCGCCGGCATGTTGCTGGCCGCCATCGCGGTCCAGATGTTCGCCGACGGGGCCCTGGAGTTCCTGCGCCAGGTCTGAGTCCCGGCACATGGTGGCAACCGTGGTGCGGCACTTGCATCGGGGCCTATTCTTCCTGCATGCGGGACGAGGATGGCAACGGCGCGGCGGCGCGATGGTTCGCCGACGTCACCACCCGGATCCGGGAGGCGCTGCCGCGCGCCGTCCAGCGGGTCCTGCCGATCACCTTCATCGGCTACGCGATGATCAACGGCAGTGCGTTCCTGTTGGACATGGGCTTCCTGGCGGTCATCACCCAGTGGTGGGAGCTGCCCTACAGCCTCGCCTTCTCCATCGGCTACGCGTTGGCCTCGATCTATGCCTTCTTCCTCAACCGCTGGCTGAACTTCCGTGAGCACGGCGACCTGGGCAAGCAGTCGGGCAAGTACGTCTTCGTCATCGTCAGCAACTACGTGATCTGGATCGTCGGCTTCGCCTCCCTGCTCGACGTGCTGGGGGTCCACGTGATGGTGGCGCGCGTGATGGCCGCCTGCCTGGAGGGGCTCTACATCTACCTGCTGCTGCGTCTGTGGGTGTTCCCGCGCCGGCGCGGTTCGGCTGGGATCGTCCGGGGTGAGGGCGTGACCCCGCAGCCCGCCCCCGACATCGCAGCCTGACGCCACCCGGAACTGCGTGGCGGGACGCACGAGCCCGCCCCCTGTGGGGAGCGGGCTCGCGTGGCGTGGCGGTCAGTCCTTCTTCTTGGTGTACTTCTCCACGAGGTTGGCCGGCAGCAGCTCGTACCCGCGGAAGGTCCGGGTGAACGTGCCCCCGCCCTGGGCCAGGCCGCGCAGGTCGATCGCGTAACGGGACATCTCCAACTGCGGGATGACCGCGGTGATGGTGACCTTCCGGCCGTCGGAGTCGGTGCCCTGCACCTGCCCGCGGCGTCCGGAGATGTCGGTCATCACGGACCCCATGTGCTCCTCACCGACGGTCACCGTGACGAGGTCGACGGGCTCGAGCAGTGCCACGTTCCTGCCGACCACCGCGGCCTCCTTCAGTGCGGCCGCAGCCGCCATCTGGAACGCCATGTCGGAGGAGTCCACCGAGTGGGCCTTGCCGTCGAACAGGGTCACGCGGACGTCCACCATCGGGAAGCCGGCGATGACGCCCTTCTCCAGTTGGGCCTTGGCGCCCTTCTCCACGGAGGGGATGAAGTTGCGCGGCACCGCGCCGCCCACCACCTTGTCGACGAACTCGAAGCCGGCGCCGCGCTCCAGCGGCTCGACGTCGATGTTCACCACGGCGTACTGGCCGTGCCCGCCGGACTGCTTGACGTGGCGTCCGACCGCCGTCGCCTTCGCGGTGAAGGTCTCCCGCAGGGCGATCTTCACCTCCTCCTGCTCGACGTTGACGCCGTAGCGCTCCTTCAGCCGGTTCAGCAGCAGGTCGGCGTGGGCCTGGCCCGTCGTCCACAGCACGAGCTGGTCGGACGCCCCGCGCGCGAGCCGCACCGTGGCGTCCTCGACGGCCAGGCGCTGCAGGGCGGTGGACAGCTTGTCCTCGTCGTTGCGCGTGGCGGCCCGGATGGCCAGCGGGAGCAGGGCCTTGGGCATCTTCCAGTTCGGGACGACCACGGCGTTGTCCGGGGCGGAGAGCGTGTCCCCCGTCTCGGCGGTGGTCAGCTTCGGCAGCATCACGATCTCGCCCGCGATGGCGGACGTCTGGGGCTTGAGCTCGGTGCCCACCGCCCGTTGGATGATGCCGACCTTCTCGTCGTCGTCGTGGTCGCGCTCCTTGTCGTCGTCCTGGACCTCGTCGAAGAACGAGCGGTGCCCGGAGATGTGCACGACGTCGTCGGTGCGCAGGGTGCCGGAGAAGATCCGGACCATCGAGAGGCGGCCCGCGAACGGGTCGGTCGTGGTGCGGATCACCTGGGCGACCAGCGGTGCGCCGGGGTCCGACGGGGCGGGCGGCTCCTGCTCGCCGGTCAGCTTCACGGGGCTGGGGTTCGGGTGGAGGCTCGGGGTCGGGAAGCCGTGCTCGATGAGGCTCAGCAGTTCCTCGGTGCCCAGGCCGCTGGACTGCACGACCGGCACGACGGGGAACAGGTTCGCGCCCGCGGTGGCCTTCATCAGGTCGTCGAGCAGCTTGTCGCGACCGGGGTCGTCGCCTTCGAGGTAGGTGTCCATGAGTTCCGCGTCGTCGGCCTCCTCGATGAGGCCCTCGATGAGTGGGCCGCGGTGGGGCTCGATCAGGTCGTCGTGCGCCTCGTCGCCCTCGTGGAGAACGGGCTCGCCCCCGGTGTAGTCACGGAAGCGGCGTGAATGGACGCCGACGGTCCCGGTGATGTTCGCGCCCGTCCCGACGGGCACGTGCGTCGGCAGGACGCCGTCGCCGAACTTCGCCTTCAGCTCCGCCACGACCGTGTTGAAGTCGGAGTGGGCGGCGTCCAGCTTGGTGAGGGCGATGACCCGGGGGAGCCCCGCCTCCGCGCACTCCTCCCACAGGGCCTGGGCGGCGCCGTCGATGCCGTCGGCGGCGCTGACCACGAAGATCGCGGCGTCCGCGGCGCGCAGGCCGGCGCGCAACTCGCCCACGAAGTCGGGGTGGCCGGGGGCGTCGAGGAGGTTCACGAAGACGTCACCCGTCACGAGCGACGCGAGGTAGAGCTGGGAAAGACGCTCGGCGTCCTGCTTCTCGCCCCTGTAGCCGGCGACGCGCGCCCGCAGCAACTGCTCGAACAGCGACGTCTTGCCCGACCCCGCATTGCCGACCAGTACCACGTTGCGTACATCGTCCGGATTGTTCACCTGGACCTGTCCGTTGTTCACCTTTGAACTCATGGGTTCACCTTGCCACTGGTCAGGGTGACTTGCGAGGGTTTGACGAATGTGTCCTACACCCTGTCGTTGATGCGGTGGCGAGGGCTTGCGCGGTGCCCGCGGCGTTTTGACCGGCTGCCGGGGGCCGGGGTAATCTGGACCGCTGTTGCGCTGTGACGTGTCCGGGGAGGCGTCCAGCGATATCCCTGCAGCTCCCCGATGACAGATGGGTTACCCGCCGTGTCCACGTACACTCCCAAGCCTGGTGACGTCACCAGGAACTGGCATGTGATCGACGCCTCCGACGTCGTCCTCGGCCGTCTGGCCGTCACTGCCGCCACCCTCCTCCGCGGCAAGCACAAGCCGAGCTTCGCGCCCCACGTCGACGGTGGCGACTTCGTCATCGTCGTCAACGCCTCCAAGATCGCCCTGACCGGCAACAAGGCCACCACCAAGATGGCCTGGCGCCACTCCGGCAACCCGGGTGGCCTGACCGGCGTCCCCTACGGCGAACTGCTGGCCACCGACCCGCGCAAGGCCGTCGAGCGCGCGGTCTGGGGCATGCTCCCGAAGAACAAGCTGAGCCGCCAGATCATCAAGAAGCTCAAGGTCTACGCGGGCCCCGAGCATCCCCACGCCGCGCAGAAGCCGCAGCAGTACGAGATCACCCAGATCGCCCAGTGAGCCAAGGAACCAACGTGACCGACACCACCACTGAAGACGTCCTCGACGACGAGATCATCCCGTTCACCGACGAGGCCGACCGCGAGATCGCGTACCGCGCCGAGGGCACTCCCTCGTCCGCGACCCCGGGCTCCCGTCCCGCCGTCGTCGCCCCGGGTGCTGCCACCGGCCGCCGCAAGGAGGCCATCGCCCGCGCCCGCCTCGTCCCCGGCACCGGCCAGTTCAAGATCAACGGCCGCACGCTGGAGGAGTACTTCCCCAACAAGCTGCACCAGCAGACCATCAACGAGCCGTTCGTGACGGCCGCGGTCGAGGGCTCCTACGACGTCATCGCCAAGATCGTCGGCGGCGGCGTGACCGGGCAGGCCGGTGCGCTGCGTCTGGCCATCGCCCGTGCGCTGAACGCCATCGACGTCGAGGCCTCGCGCCCGGCGCTGAAGAAGGCCGGGCTGCTCTCGCGTGACGCCCGCGTCAAGGAGCGCAAGAAGGCCGGTCTCAAGAAGGCCCGCAAGGCGCCGCAGTACAGCAAGCGCTGACCGCCGTGCCCAGGCTCTTCGGTACCGATGGTGTCCGGGGCAAGGCGAATGTCGACCTCACCGCAGAGCTCGCTCTCGAGCTCTCGGTGGCGGCCGCGCACGTCCTCGGCGAGTCCGGGGCTTTCGAGGGTCACCGTCCGGTGGCCCTCGTTGCGCGTGACCCCCGTGCCTCTGGCGAATTCCTCGAGTCCGCCGTCGTGGCCGGGCTCGCCTCGGCAGGCGTCGACGTCATCCGCGTCGGCGTCGTGCCGACCCCGGGGGCGGCCTTCCTGGTCAGCCACCTGGACGCCGACCTCGGCGTCATGCTCTCGGCCTCGCACAACCCCATGCCCGACAACGGCATCAAGTTCTTCGCCCGTGGTGGCGTGAAGCTCGATGACTACCTGGAGGACATGATCGAGGCCCGTCTGGGCCAGGAGTGGGAGCGCCCGACCGGCGAGCGTGTGGGCCGTGTCTCGGACCGTCCCGAACTCGTCGAGGCCTATGTCGCCCACCTGGTCTCCTCACTGGGGACCGAGGGCAGCCTGCACGGCCTCAAGGTGGTGCTCGACTGCGCCAACGGCGCGGCGTTCATGACCGGTCCGGCCGCGTTCGAGGCCCAAGGGGCGGACGTGACCACGATCCATGCCGAGCCCACCGGCCTCAACATTAACGAGAACGCCGGCTCGACCCACATGGGCGCACTCCAGGCGGCCGTCAAGCACCACGGCGCCGACCTCGGCTTCGCGTTCGACGGGGACGCCGACCGCTGCCTGGCGGTGGACGCCGAGGGCAACCTCATCGACGGCGACCAGATCCTGGCGATCCTGGCGCTCGCGTTGAAGGAGTCGGGATCCCTGCACTCCGACACGGTCGTGGCCACCGTCATGAGCAACCTGGGCTTCTTCCAGGCCATGGCCGCGCACGGTGTCCGGGTCGACCAGACCAAGGTGGGCGACCGCTACGTGCTGGAGTCGATGAACGCCAACGGGTTCACGCTCGGCGGCGAGCAGTCCGGCCACGTGATCATGAGCGAGTTCGCGACCACCGGTGACGGCGTCCTGACGGCCCTGCACGTGGCCGCCCAGGTCGTGTCGTCGGGGCGTACGCTGGCCGACCTCGGTTCGGTCATGACCCGCCTCCCGCAGGTCATGATCAACGTCAAGGGCGTCAACAAGGCCCGCGCCGGCATCGACCCCGAGGTCAACTCGGCGGTCACCGCGGAGGGCCGGGCGCTGGGCTCCGCCGGCCGCGTGCTGCTGCGTCCTTCGGGCACCGAGCCGGTCGTCCGGGTCATGGTCGAGGCGGAGACGACCGAGCGGGCCACCGAGGTGGCCGAGCGTCTGGCGTCCGTCGTGCGGGAGCGTCTGGCCCTCTGATCGTCAGCGTGGGGGTGGTCGCCTGGCCTCAGGTGACCACCCCTTCTTGACCTCCCGAGTTGGCGCCGGGGCAGGAGTTCGGGCGGTCAACGATGTCGGACAGCTGTTCGAGGGGCCCCGGACGTGTGGAGATCCACGCCGATCCTGTGGACGACGCCTTTGCGATGACCCACGCCGCGCACCATCGCCCATCGTCCGCCGTATGACACCGACACCCCGCGCTGTCCGGGCCCGCGCAGCCCAACGCGAACGACAACGCCGGCTGCGCATCGGAGCCGACCTCGCCGCTCCGCATGACGGCGTCACCACGCTCGCGGCGCTGCTGGACGCCGGCCTGACCCGCGGGCAGGTCCAGACCCACGTCGAGCACGGCGCCTGGCACAGGGTCGGCCACCACACCGTGAGCGTGCTGGGACCCGACGTCGACGGACGCGCCGCCTGGTGGCGGGCCCTGTGGGAGTCCGGGAGCGGCGCGGTCCTCGACGGTGCCGTGGCCCTCGTCGCGGCCGGTCTCAAGGGCTGGGAGCCGCGCTCCATCGATGTCACCGTCCCCAACCGGGCGAAGGTGCGGGCCATCGCGGGCGTCCGCCACCATCGCCTGCGCGAGCGTGCCCCGACGGCCGGTGGGGCCCTGCGGCGCACCCGCCCTGAAGTGGCGGCCATCCGGGCGGCACAGTGGGCGGTCTCCGACACCGAAGCGGCGACGATCCTGGCGATGACGGTGCAGCAGCGCCTGTGCACCGCGGCGGCGATGCTGGCGCGCTGGCAGACGGTGGGCAGGTCCAACCGGCGGGCGCTCCTGGACGCGGTCGTCCAGGACCTCTGCAACGGTGCCCACTCACTGGGAGAGCTGGACTTCGCCCGGCTCTGCCGTGAACGCGGCCTCCCTGAACCCTCGCGGCAGGTGCTGCGGACGGGACCCAAGGGCTCGGTGTACCTCGACGTCCACTGGGAGGCCGAAGGTGTCCGGGTCGAGATCCAGGGGGCGCACCACGAGGACGGGCTGGCGCCGGTTCGGGACGCCCTGCGCGCCAACGACCTCGCCATCGCCGGGGTGGCCGGCATCGCGCTGGAGATCCCGGTGCTGGGGTTGCGGGTGGATCCGGAGGGGTTCATGCGTCAGGTCGAGCGCGCCTTGGCCGAGGGGAGGCGGCGCCTCCGGTCGGAGCGCCCGGGGCGGTGACGCCAGAGCCGACCGGCACTCCTCGACCGCCCCAACTCGCGCCCCGGCGCGACGAAGGGTGGTCGAAGAGGGGTGGTCGAGGGGTGGTCGAACGGTCGGCACTGCCTGCTCACAGACCCCGGGGCCTACTCTGTGCTGCGACACCACGAGAAAGGGGCATGAATGTCGGCGTCCGCGCTCCGTCCGACGATGCCGCGCGGGGTGTCGGACGTCCACGCCTGGCTGGCCGGGGCGCCCCTCAGTGTCACCCTGGCGCTCCTCCTCGTCGTCATCCGGTTGGTCGCCGTCGCCTGGCCCGGGGTGGGAGCTGTGCTGGCAGTCTCCCCCTCGGACCCGACGAGGCTCTGGACCTTGGTCACCGCCCTCACCTGGACCGGTTCGTGGCCCATCCTCCTCGGCGCGCTCGTCCTCGTCCTGACGGCGGGGGTCTGGAGCGAGCGAACGATGGGCAGTGCGCGCTTCCTGGTCGCGGGTGCCGCGAGTGCGGCCGGGGGAGTGCTGGTGCTGCAAGCCCTGTACCCGGCCCTGGCGTCTGTGGACGCACGGTGGGCCTCCCACCTGTCCTCGACCGTCGTCGGCAGCGGAGGCGCCTTCGTCGTCGGTGCCCTCGCGGCCGGGAGCGCGCGCCTCGACCCGCTGTGGCGGCGCCGCGTCCGCACATCGGTGCTGGTGTCCCTGGCCACCATCGTGGGGTTCGGTGGGGGTGCCGGCGACGTGGTCGGGCTGGCGGCGGCGCTGGTCGGGCTGCTGCTGGGGGTGCTCGCCTGGCGCCGGGGTGCCCCCCACCGGTCGCTCGTCGGCACGCCGCACGACGCCCGCGCCCTGGTCTCACTCGTGGTGGTCGCGGTGACGGTCGGCACGCTGCTGTCGGCGTTCTCGACGTTCCCGGTGGGCCCGCTGGCCCCGGCACGGTACGGGGTCGAACCCCAGCTGCTGGATCCGCAGACCATCTCCTCCCTGTGCGCGGACCCGGGCACGGTGCGGCAGTGCGCGCAGGCCACCTACGCCGCGCGCACGCGGGGGCTGGGCCCGACGGTGCTCGCGATCATGCCGCTGCTCCTGCAACTGGTGCTGGCCGACGGGCTCCGCCGCGGGCGCCGGGTGGCCGCGGTCGGGACGGTCTCGCTCCAGCTGCTCGGGGCGCTGCTCGCCGGCCTCCACATGGCGGCCGTGTGGTGGGTCGTCCGGTCCTCGGCCCAATCCGCCGGCCCCCTCGGCCTGGGTGCCCACGGCGTCCCCGCGGCGCGCCTCGTGGTGCCGGTCCTGGTCCCGCTCGGCCTGGCGCTGTTCGTCCTGTTCCACGGCCGCGCGTTCCGCGTCGCCACGCGGCCCGAGGCGCTGCGCCGGTGGGCCACGGTGGTGGCCCTCGCCCTCTCCACGACGTTCGCCCTCATGCTCGCCTTCGGGGCCACCGTCGATGAGCAGTTCGTGCCCGAGGCGTCCGTGGCGGCTCTGGCCGCCGACTTCGGGGTGCGTCTGCTCCCGTCCGGGGCGTTGGCGCTCCTCACCCCCACGCTGGAGCCCACCACCCCGTTGGCCGTCACCATCGCCGAGTGGTCGCCCATCCTCGTGTGGGCGGTGGGCGCGGCGTCGCTCCACCGCACCCTGGCCGGCACCCCCCTCACCCGCGGCGGTGATGCCTCCACCCTGGTCGACCTGGTCCGGTCCCGTGGCGCGGGCACGCTCGGCTGGATGCTGACCTGGCCGGGCCGCGACGTGTGGCTGGACGAGGAGGACGAGGCCGGGGTGGGGTACCGGGCCGGCAACGGCGTGGCCCTCACCGTGACCGATCCGGCATGCGCGGCCGACGCCGTGGAGAGCGCGGTCGTCGGCTTCGCCACCTTCGCCGCCCAGCACTCCCTGACGCCGGCGCTGTACTCCGTCCACGAGCCGGTGGCGGCCGCCGCGCGACGCCTGGGCTGGACGACCGTGCAGGTGGCCGAGGAGGCGGTGCTGGACCTGGGCCGCCTCAGCTTCACCGGTAAGGCGTTCCAGGACGTCCGAACCGCGCTGAACCGGGCGGGCAAGGACGGCATCCGGGCCGAGTGGACGACCTGGGCCTCGGCCCCGGCCGGTCGACGTGACCAGATCAGGGCCATCGGTGCGGCCCGTGCCACGGGCAGGTCCCTGCCCGAGATGGGGTTCACCCTGGGTGGGCTCGAGGAACTCCAGGACGACGAGACGCGGTTGCTCCTGGCCGTGGACGCCGACGGCACCGTCCACGGGGTCACCTCCTGGCTGCCCGTGCACCGAGCCGGCCTCGTGGTCGGACGGACACTGGACGTCATGTGGCGACGCGAGGGCGGGTTCCGCCCCGTCATGGAGTTCCTCATCGCGCGGGCGGCCCTCGACGCCCAGGCCGAGGGCCTGGAGGTCCTGTCCCTGTCCGGAGCGCCCCTGGCGCGCAGTGGGCCGGCCCCCGACGGTGTGGTGTCCCGCCTGGACCCCGTGCTGGACCTGCTGGGCGCCATCCTCGAGCCGGCGTACGGGTTCCGGTCCCTGCTCGCGTTCAAGAAGAAGTTCGGGCCCCGGTTCGAGCCGCTCCACCTGGCCGTGCCCGACATCATGGACGCCCCGGCCGTCGGCCTGGCGGTCGCCCGGGCCTACCTGCCCGACCTGAGCGCTGCGGACGCCGCGCGGTTCGCCCAGAGGCTGGTGTCCCGTGATTGAGGCGCTGGGGTCCCTCCCGCTCCTGGGGTGGTGGGCCGCGCCGCTGGCGTACGCGGTGGCCGCGGTCGTCGTGGCGGTCTCGTGGTGGCGTCACACCCGGTACCTCCCCGCAGGCGGTCGGGCGGCCGTGGTGGCCGGGGCCCTCGCGGTCGGCCTCCTCGGCTGGGTCGCGGTGGACGTCTGGTGGCGGCCCGTCGCCGACGGGGTGGGCGGCTACGTCTTCGCCTGGCTCGGGGTGCTCACCCTCGTCGTCCTGCAGCAGGTGGCCGGGGGATCGGCTCCGGCGCGGCGGGCGCACCGCGAGCGACGCACCCCCGGGTGGGTGGTCGCACGAGTGGCCGCCGGCCTGCTGGCGGTGACGGTGGCGGTCGGTGCCGCCGCGCTGGCGACCAACGCCCACCTCTCGGCCTACCGCACGGTGGGGGCTGCGTTCGGGCTCAGGCTCCGGGTCGTCCCGCTGGCGGGCCTCGCCGGGGTGGGGTCGCTGAGCACCGCGCCCCGTCCGCAGGGCCCGCTGGAGGCGCACTGGCGGCCACCGGCCGGGCTGCCCACCCGCGGCCAGGTGGCATCGGCGGACATCCCCAGCAGTGACCCCCGCTTCACGCCGCGCAAGGCCCTCGTCTACCTCCCGCCGGCGTACCTGGTCGACGGGCGTCCGGAGCTGCCGGTGCTGGTGCTGCTGGCCGGCCAGCCCGGCGAGCCGCGCGACTGGCTCACCGCCGGGCGCCTCACCGACACGATGGACGACTACGCCGCCCGGCACGGGGGACTGGCCCCCGTGGTGGTCATCCCCGATCCGCTGGGCGCCACCACCGCGAACCCGCTGTGCAGTGACGCCCGGCTGGGCAGGGTCGCCACCTATCTCCAGTCGGACGTCCCGGCGTGGATCACCCGCACCCTCCAGGTCGACGAGGACCCGGCGCACTGGGCCATCGCGGGCCTGTCCAACGGCGGCACGTGCGCGCTGCAGGTGGTCACCAGGGATCCCGCGCCCTACCGGACGTTCCTCTCCCTGTCCGGGGAACTGCACCCCAGCCTCGGCACCCCGGCCCAGACGATCGCGCAGGGCTTCGGCGGGGACGCCGCCGCCTACGCGGCCAACGACCCCCTGACCCTGCTGGGCCGTGGCCGCTACGACGGGGTGGCCGGGATCTTCTCCGCGGGCCGGGACGACCACGACTTCCTGGCGGCGGCCGAGCGGCTCCAGGCCGCGGCCCGGGCGTCCGGCATGGCGACCGAGTTGCGCACCTACCCGGGGGGCCACGCGTGGACGGTGTGGTCGATGGCCCTGGCCGACCAGGCGGGCTGGTTGGGCTCCAGGCTCGGCATCACCGCCTGACTCACACCCGGCGGATGCGGATCCACTCGATGTCGTGGGAGCTGTCCTTGCGCAGGATCGCGGTGGCCCGGCCGCGCGTGGGCAGGATGTTCTGCAGGTGGTTGGGGCCGTTGATGGTGTCCCAGATCCCCTCGGCGTAGGCACGGGCCTCGTGGATGCCCATCTCGGCGAACCGCGCGAAGTACGAGCGCGGGTCGCGGAAGGCGCTCTCCCGCAGGGCCAGGAAGCGCTCCAGGTACCAGGCGCGGAGGTCGGCCTCGTCGGCGTCCACGTAGACCGTGAAGTCGAAGAAGTCGCTCACCGCGAGCGAGGACGATCCGGACTGGCGCCGGCGGGCCGGCTGGAGGACGTTGAGCCCCTCGACGATGAGGATGTCGGGTTGGTTCACGGTGATGAACTCACCGGGCACGATGTCGTAGACCAGGTGGCTGTACACCGGGGCGTGCACCTGGGGCACGCCCGACTTCACGTCCATGACGAAGCGCAGCAGGGCGGAGCGGTCGTAGCTCTCGGGGAAGCCCTTGCGTTCCATCATCCCGCGGCTCCGCAACTCGGCGTTGGGCAGGAGGAACCCGTCCGTGGTCACCAGGTCGACGCGGGGGCGACCGGGCAGTTGGGCGAGCAGTTCGACCAGGAGGCGCGACGTGGTCGACTTGCCCACGGCCACCGAGCCGGCCACACCGATCACGAACGGGGTCTTGCCCTCCGACAGGCCGAGGTAGGAGTGCGTGTTGCGGTACAACAGGCCGGTCTGGGCGACGTACAGGTTGACGAGTTCGGTCAGGGGGACGTAGACGTCACGCACCTGCGCCAGGTCGATGGTGTCCAGCCGGGACCGGATGCGCTGCAGCGTCTCCTCCGTGAGGTGCACCGGCATCTGTTCGGCCAACTCCGCCCACTTCCGCCGGTCGGCCAGGATGTAGGGCCCGAACTCGTCGACCCCGGACGAAGCGGGTTCGGACGGTGGCGGGGTGGGCGGTACGCTGAATCCCATGTGCGGAATTATCGGCTATGTCGGGCCCCAGGGTGCCCAGAAGGTCCTCGTGGACGCTTTGAGGCGCATGGAGTACCGCGGTTATGACTCGGCCGGGATCGCCTTGGTGGGGTCCGACGGCCTCGCGTCGGCGAAGAAGGCGGGCAAGCTCGTCAACCTCGAGAACGAGCTCGAGGCCTCGCCCATCCCGGACGCCAACATCGGCATCGGCCACACCCGCTGGGCGACCCACGGCGCCCCGTCGGACGCCAACGCCCACCCGCACATCTCCGCCAACGGCCGCGTCGCGCTGATCCACAACGGCATCATCGAGAACTTCGCCGCCCTGAAGGCCGAACTGGCCGCCGACGGCGTCGAGTTCGCCTCCGAGACCGACAGCGAGGTCGCCGCCCAGCTGCTCGGTCGCGAGGTGGAGGCCGGCCACGGTCTGGCGGACGCGCTGCGTGCCGTCTCCCGCCGGCTGGAGGGCGCCTTCACCCTGGTCGCGGTGGACACCGCCGAGCCCGGCACCCTGGTCGCCTCCCGCCGCAACAGCCCGCTGGTCGTGGGCGTCGGGGAGAACGAGATGTTCGTCGCCTCCGACGTCGCCGCCTTCATCGAGCACACCCGCGAGGCCGTGGAGATGGGGCAGGACGAGGTCGTCGAGGTCACCGCCGACGGCTACCGGGTCACGGACTTCGACGGCAACGAGACCCAGGGCAAGCCGTACCACATCGACTGGGACCTGTCGGCCGCCGAGAAGGGTGGCTTCGACTGGTTCATGCGCAAGGAGATCCACGAGCAGCCCGAGGCCGTGGCCGCCACGCTGCTGGGCCGCTTCGACGCCGACCGCCGCCTGACCCTCGACGAGGTCCGCATCAGCGAGGCCGAGCTCCGCACCATCGACAAGATCGTCGTGGTCGCCTGTGGCACCGCGTTCTACGCCGGCCTGGTCGCCAAGTACGCCATCGAGCACTGGACGCGCATCCCCTGCGAGGTCGAGATCGCCTCCGAGTTCCGCTACCGCGACCCGATCATCACCGGCCGCACGCTCGTGGTGACCATCTCCCAGTCGGGCGAGACCGCGGACACCCTCATGGCCGTCCGCCACGCCCGCGAGCAGGGCGCGAAGGTCATCGCGATCTGCAACACCAACGGCTCCACGATCCCGCGCGAGTCGGACGCCGTGCTCTACACCCACGCCGGCCCCGAGATCGGTGTGGCCTCCACCAAGGGCTTCCTGACCCAGGTCGCCGCCTGCTACCTGCTCGGCCTCTACCTGGCCCAGGTGCGCGGCACCAAGTTCGGCGACGAGATCGCCGGGATCATGCGCGAGTTGGAGTCGATGCCGGCCAAGATCCAGCAGGTGCTGGACGCCCAGCAGCAGGTCCTCGACCTGGCCGCGGAGCTCAAGGACGCCAAGACGGTCCTGTTCCTCGGTCGCCACGTCGGCTACCCGGTGGCGCTCGAGGGCGCGCTGAAGCTGAAGGAGATCGCCTACCTGCACGCCGAGGGCTTCCCGGCGGGCGAGCTGAAGCACGGCCCGATCGCCCTCGTCGAGGAGAACCTGCCGGTCTTCGTGATCGTGCCGCCGCAGGGCCGCGACCAGCTGCACGACAAGGTCATCTCCAACATCCAGGAAGTGCGTGCGCGCGGCGCCCGCACGATCGTCCTGGTGGAGGAGGGCGACCACGAGGTCGAGCCCTACGCGGACACGCTGATCAGGCTGCCGCGGGCGTCCACGATCCTCCAGCCCCTGCTGGCCACCGTGCCGCTGCAGTTGTTCGCCTGCGAGCTCGCGACCCTGCTCGGCCACGACGCGGACCAGCCGCGCAACCTGGCCAAGTCCGTCACCGTCGAGTGACGCGGTGATCATCGGGATCGGTGTCGACGTCTGCTCGGTCCAGCGCATCGCGGACGCGTGCGCACGGCCGGGCTTCACCGACCGCGTGTTCACCCTCGCCGAGCAGAAGGGCTCCGACCAGACGATGGCGGGGCGCTTCGCCGCCAAGGAGGCCCTCGCCAAGGCGCTGGGCGCGCCGGGCGGCCTGCGCTGGGACGACTGTGAGGTGCTCTCGGACGAGACCGGACGCCCTTCGCTGGTCGTCGCCGGGAGCGTCGCCGAGCGCGTCGAGGAACTCGGGATCTCGCGCCTGCACGTGTCGATCAGCCACGACGCCGGCGTGGCCGTCGCGATGGTGGTCTGCGAGGGCTGACTACACGCGCAGTCTGCGTCCGGTCCGCCGCGTGTGGTCCAGTTGGCGGGCCGTGTGGAGCTGCTCGCGCTTGAGGGCGATCGCCTCCTCGTAGTGGCCCACCAGCTGGGTGCAGATGCCCGTCCACGTGCGCGGTGCCGTCGCCTCGCGTGCGGCCCGGCCCATCGCGGTGCGCTTGCCGTCGTCCCCGACCAGGTCGCGGACGTGGTCGCGCAGGCCCAGCAGGTCGCCCGGCTCGTACAACCAGCCCGTACGGGAGGGGTCGACGAGGTCGAGGGGGCCACCGGCCGCCGGCGCCACCACCGGCACCCCGGACGCCATGGCCTCCTGGATGGTCTGCCCGAAGGTCTCCAGCTCGCCGGGGGTCACGAAGACGTCGAAGCCGGCCACCGCGCGGGCGAGTTCCTCACCCTTGAGGGTGCCGGTGAACACGGCGTCGGGCAGGCGCTGCTGCAGGGGCTCGCGCGAGGGGCCGTCGCCGACGATGACGACGCGGGTGCCCGGGAGCCCGGCGAGCACGTGCAGGTCCTCGACCTGCTTCTCGGGGGCGAGGCGTCCCAGGTAACCCACGATCCGCTGGCCGTCCGGCGCCCAGGTGGCGCGCAGCGCGTCCGACCGCTTGGCGGGGTGGAACAGGGTCGCGTCGACGCCGCGGCCCCAGATCCGCAGGTCGGAGACCCCGAGGGAATCGAGTTGGGCCCGGCTGACCGAGCTCGGCACGAGGTTCAGGGTGGCGGCCTGGTGGGTCCAACGGACGCGCTGCCACAGGTAGGCCTCGAGCGCCGGGATGCCGTACCGGCGGGCGTACTGGGGGACGTCGGTCTGGAACACGGCCACACTGGGGATGCCGAGTTCGCGAGCGGCCAGTGCGGCGCGGTACCCGACGTTGATCGGCGAGGCCAGGTGGACGACGTCCGGCTTGAAGTCGGCCAGCGTCCACTCCAGCGAGATCTGGGGAGTGGTGCACACGCGCACCTGCATGAAGCCGGGGAACGCCACCGAGGCCATCTGCATGACGGGGGCGCCGCGGTAGGAGGTGGGGGCCCCCGGGGCCTCGGGGGCCAGCAGCAGCACGTCGTGCCCGTGGTCGATCAGGTGGTCCAGCACCTTGAGCACTGAGTTGACCACGCCGTTGACCTCGGGCAGGAACGATTCGGTGATGATCGCCACTCGCACACCTGTAGAACACCGTGCCAACGTGCACGGATGCGCGACATTGCATGACGTGTCGGTGAACGCTCGGTGACCGGCAGGACCGCCTGCGCTCGCGGGGGCCTCTGGGGTAACATGGGTCGGGTTTTTCCACCCGCGCTCTCACCACGAAGGTTCTCATGTCCGACGACGCTGCCCTCGAGCTCGCCACGGCCGTCCTGCCCGACGGACGCGCGTTGACCGTGCGCCTGGCCGAGGTGGCGGACGCCGAGGTGGCCCTCGACCTCATGCACGCCGCCTTCCGCGCGCGTCCCGTGGTGGGGGAGGCACCCGAGGCGCTCACCGATGACGTCGCCTCGGTCCGCGCCCGCATCTCCCACGGGACGGGTTACCTCGCCTTCCTCGACGGGACCCCGGTGGGCCTGGTGATGGCGGCCCGACAGCACGGGGCGATGCGCCTGGGGCGGGTCGGGGTCCTGCCCGACCACCGCCAGCAGGGCGTCGCCGCCTTCCTCGTCCAGGTCGTGCTGGAGCACCTCGCGGCCACGGGTGAGGAGCACGTGCACCTGCTGGCGCGCAAGGAGTTCCCGCAGATCCAGGCGTGGTGGGCCAAGCTGGGTTTCGTGCCCGACGACGAGGAGGGCAACTGCGTCGTCATGACGCGGCCGCTCCCGGTCGCGGTCGAGGTGCCGGACGCCGACGCCATGCGGGCGTTGGGGGAGCGGCTGGCCCCCGTCCTGCGCGCCGGTGACCTCATCATCGCCTCCGGTGACCTCGGCGCCGGCAAGACCACCCTCGCCCAGGGCATCGGTGCGGGGCTCGGGGTCGCGGGGCCCGTCATCTCGCCGACTTTCGTGCTCTCGCGTGTCCACCGCTCGCTGGGGGACGGCCCGGCGCTGGTGCACGTGGACGCCTACCGCCTCGGCTCGTTCGCCGAACTGGAGGACATCGACCTCGAGGAGTCGCTGGACACCGCCGTGACGCTCGTCGAGTGGGGCTCCGGCATCGCCGAGGGGCTGGCCCCGAACCGCCTGGAGGTCGACATCCGCCGGGGCATGGACCCCGAGGACGACACCCGCTGGGTGTTCCTCACCCCCATCGGGCCTCGTTGGAGCCGGACCCGGCTCGCGAAGGCCGCCTCTGGAGCAAGGGAGACCGCATGATCACCACGCTCGCCGTGGACACCTCGACCGTCGTCGCCGCCGGGGTGGCCGTGTCAGGCCGGATCGTGGCGTCGGCCCGCGTGGACGACACCCGCGCGCATGCCGAGGAGCTGATGCCGCTCGTCCAGCGTGTGGTCGCCGAGGCGGGCATCACGCTCGCCGACGTCCAGCGCATCGTCGCCGGGGTCGGTCCCGGGCCCTTCACCGGCCTGCGCGTCGGCGTCGTCACCGCGCTGACCCTCGGTGAGGCGCTGGAGGTCCCCGTCTCCGGCGCCTGCTCGCTGGACGCCGTGGCCGCGGCCTGGGCGTCAGCGGGGGCGCCCGAGGAGTTCCTCGTCGTCTCCGACGCCCGCCGCAAGGAAGTGTTCTGGGCCCGCTACGACGGGGGCGGTCACCGTCTGTCCGGCCCTGCGGTCTCCGCGCCGGACACGCTGCCCCCCCTGCCGCTGGCCGGGCCGGGCGCGCACCTGGTCGGTGAGGTCGTCGGGCCCGTCGACCTGGACGCCGGCTGGCTCGCCGCCGGCGACTTGCCCGACGCCGGGCTGGAGCCGCTGTACCTGCGGCGTCCGGACGCCGAGGTGCCGACCAGGGTGAAGTCGGCCCTGCCCCAGCCGAGACTGGCCCTGCGGCGGACCAAGTGACGATCACCTCGGCCGCGCAGGGCGATCTGGCGCAGATCGTGGCGCTGGAGGAGCAGTTCACCGAGGCGCGGTGGAGCGAACGGTCGTGGGCCGACGAGCTGGGCTCCGACCGGGCCCTCACCCTCGTCGCCAAGGACCGCTGGGGGCGGCTGCAGGGCGTGGCCACCTTCAACTGCGTCGAGGACGTCGCCGACCTGAACCGGGTCGTCGTCTCCCCCGAACACCGCCGCAACGGCATCGCCCGCCGCCTGCTCGCCGCCGGGTTCGAGTGGGCCGAACAGGTCGGGGCCGGGCGGGTGCTGCTCGAGGTCGAGGCCGGCAACGCGCCGGCGGTGACCCTGTACGAGTCGTTGGGCTTCGCGGTGCTGGCGCGCCGCGCGAACTACTACGGCCCCGGGCTGGACGCGCTGGTCCTGGAGCTGCCCCTGGAGAGTGAGTCATGAGCGAACCCCTGGTGATCGGCATCGAGTCGAGCTGCGACGAGACCGGCGTCGCGATCGTCCGCGGCCACGAACTGCTGGCCAACGAGGTCGCGAGCTCGGTGGAGCAGCACGTCCGCTTCGGCGGCGTGGTGCCCGAGGTGGCCTCCCGCGCCCACCTGCAGGCCATGGTCCCGACGCTGCGCCGGGCCATGGCGGCGGCCGACATCGACCTGTCCGAGGTGGACGGTGTCTGCGTGACCGCGGGCCCCGGCCTCATGGGGGCGCTGGTCGTCGGCCTGTCCGCGGCCAAGGCGCTCGCGGTCGCGCTCGACAAGCCGCTGTACGGCCTGAACCACCTCGTCGGTCACGTGGCCGTCGACATGCTCGACCACGGGCCGCTGCCCGAGCGCTTCGGTGCGCTGCTCGTCTCCGGGGGCCACACGTCGCTGCTGGTGGTCGACGACATCACCAGCTCGATCACCGAGGTCGGGTCGACCATCGACGATGCCGCGGGCGAGGCCTACGACAAGGTCGCGCGCCTGCTGGGGATGGGCTACCCCGGCGGTCCGGTGATCGATCGGGTCGCGGCGGACGGCGACCCGAGGGCGATCGCGTTCCCGCGCGGGCTGACGGCCCGGCACGACCTCGAGAAGCACCGCTTCGACTTCTCCTTCTCCGGCCTCAAGACCGCCGTGTCCCGCTGGGTGGAGACCGAGCGGCGCGCGGGGCGTCCGTTCGCGGACGCCGACGTGGCGGCCTCGTTCCAGGAGGCGGTCGCGGACGTCCTCACCGCCAAGGCGATGGACATGTGCGACCACTTCGGCCTGGACACGATCGTGCTCGGGGGCGGCGTCGCCGCGAACTCGCGCCTGCGCGGGTTGCTGGCCGAACGGGCGCAGGAGCGCGGGGTGACCGTGCGGCGTCCGCGTCCCGGCCTGTGCACCGACAACGGTGCGATGATGGCCGCCCTCGGCGCGGAGGTGGTCCGCCGTGGCCACCGGCCCTCGTCGCTGTCCATCGGTGCCGACTCCGGGCTGCCCATCTCGACCGTGCTGGTCTGAGCCCCGTCGTGTCGAACCAGAGCCGCGCCCACCTGCTGCTGGTGGTCTGCTCGGCCATCTGGGGTTTCGCCTTCGTCGCCCAGCGGCTCGGCGCCGAGCACCTGGGCGCCTACTCGTTCAACGCGTCCCGCGGCGTTCTCGGGGCGGCGGCCCTGCTGCCGCTGGTCTGGTTCCTGGACCGGCGCGCACGCCTGAGCCCCACCGAGTCGGGGCAGGCGTGGTTGAGGGTGGTCAAGCCCGGGGTGTTCATCGGCCTGATGTTCTTCGGTGGCCAGACGCTGCAGCAGCTCGGGGTGGAGCGGACCACCGCCGGCAATGCGGCGTTCGTGACCGGCCTCTACATGGTCCTGGTGCCGATCGCCGGGCGGTTCTTCGGGCAGCACACCACGGCGTTCACCTGGGTGGGCATCCTGCTGGCGGTGCCCGGGTTGTTCCTGCTGACCTGGACGGGGACCGGTATCGGCCCGGGCGACCTGCTCGTGCTCGTCGGGACCCTGTTCTGGACGTTCCACATCCTCGGCGTCGGCCGCGTCGCGCCGCACGTGGATCCCATCCGCCTGTCGGTGGCCCAGTTCGTCGTCATGGCTGGGCTCTCGGCGCTCGTCGCGCCGTTCGCCGAGGATGCCCCCTTCGCCGGGCTGGTGCCGGCGCTGGGTGCCGTCCTGTTCGCGGGCCTGCTGTCGACGGGCGTCGGGTTCACCCTGCAGGTCGTCAGCCAGCGCCACGCCCGGGCGTCCATCGCGGCCATGATCATGTCGCTGGAGGCGATGTGGGGGGCCCTCGGTGGGGCGTTGTTCCTGGGGGAGCGGCTCACGCTGCAGGGATACCTGGGTGCGGCGCTCATGATGGCGGGCATCATGCTGGCGCAGCTGCCCAGCCGTGCCGACCGGGCCCGGGAGGCCGCGCTGGCGGCGTCCGGGCGGGCCGGATGAGGTTCACCCCGGTCATCGGCACGCTGGCGTACGTGCTGCGTGGCGACGACGTGCTGCTGGTGCACCGGACCTTCCGCGGCGGCGACGCACACCTCGGCAAGTACAACGGGCTGGGCGGCAAGCTCGAGCCCGGCGAGGACGTCGTCTCCTGCATCCGCCGGGAGTTGCGCGAGGAGGCCGGCATCGAGGCCACGTCGCTCCGGCTGCGCGGCACGATCAGCTGGCCCGGGTTCGGGGCGGACGGGGAGGACTGGTTCGGCTTCGTCTTCCTCGTGGACGCCTTCACCGGCGAGCCGCCGTCGGAGAACCTTGAGGGCACGCTGCACTGGGTGCCCCGCGCGCGGCTGCTGTCGGGGGAACTGCCCCTGTGGGAGGGGGACCACACCTGGCTGCCGCTCGTGTTCGACGAGGGCGTCGGCCAGTTCCACGGCGTGATGCCCTACCGGGACGGCCGGCCGGTGGATTGGCTGGTGACCACCATCGACGAACCGGGCCGCGGGGGCAGGTCGCCTCGCTAGGGTTGGGCGCATGGCTGAACGCGCTTACGAGGTCCTCCCGGGCAACCACGGCTCCCGCATCAAGGTGAACGCCCGCGGTGTGGACGTCCTGCGCATCCCCCGCCTCAACCGTGGCACCTCCTTCACGGCCGAGGAGCGCGAGAAGCTGGGCCTGGTCGGGTTGCTCCCGAACCGCGTCACGCCGCTGGAGGGACAGCTGCACCGCACCTACCAGCGCTTCCTGGCGGCCGGGACGCCGCTGCAGCAGTTCGCCTACCTGCGTGGGCTGCGCGATCGCAACACCGTGCTCTTCTACCGGCTGGTGAGCGAGCACCTGGAGGAGATGATGCCGATCATCTACACGCCCACCATCGGCGACGCCATCCAGGAGTTCAGCCTGTGGTTCCAGCAGTTGCACGGCGTGTTCCTGTCGATCGACGCCCCCGACCGGATCGAGGAGTCGCTGCGCCGCACCGGCCGGAACGCCGAGGACGTCGACATCGTGATCGTCACCGACTCGGAGGGGATCCTCGGCATCGGCGACCAGGGCGTGGGCGGCATCGAGATCTGCCTGGGCAAGAAGAGCCTCTACACCGCCGCCGCGGGCGTCGACCCCGGCCGCATGGTCCCCGTCGTCCTCGACGTGGGCACCGACAACCTGCGCCTGCTGAACGACGACCTCTACTTGGGCCTGCGCGAGGCCCGCGTGCGGGGCGAGCGCTACGACGCCTTCATCGAGACCTTCGTCGCGGCCGTGCAGGAGGTGTTCCCGCACGCCATGGTCCACTGGGAGGACTTCGGGGCGGACAACGCCCACCGCATCCTGTCCACCTACCGCGACCGCATCTGCACCTTCAACGACGACGTCCAGGGCACCGCGGCCGTCGTCGCCGGTGCGGCGCTCTCGGCGGTCCGCAGCAAGGGCGAGAAGCTGTCCGACCAGCGCGTGGTCATCCACGGCGCCGGCACCGCGGGCATCGGCGTGGCCGACCTGCTGTGCGACCTGATGGTGGCCGAGGGCCTCACGCGCGACCAGGCCCGCGAGCGGTTCTGGGCCATCTCGAGCCGCGGCCTCGTCACGGACGCCCCGGGTGCCCGGTTCCGCGACTTCCAGCGGCCCTACGCGCGTCCGTACGCCGAGGTCGAGCACTGGACGGTGGACGAGCGGGGCCACGTCGGGCTGCCCGACGTCGTGCGCAACGTGCACCCGACGATCCTCATCGGCACCTCGGCCCAGCCGGGTTCGTTCACCGAGGACCTCGTCTCCGACATGGCCGCCCACACCGAGCGGCCGATCATCATGCCGCTGTCCAACCCCACCGCGCTCGTCGAGGCCACCCCGTCCGACCTGCTGGAGTGGACGCACGGGCGCGCCCTGATCGCCACCGGTTCCCCCTTCGCGCCGGTGGTCCACGACGGGGTCGAGCACACCATCGCCCAGGCCAACAACGCGTTCATCTTCCCCGGCCTCGGGCTGGGTGTGTCGGCGTGCCGGGCCTCCCGGGTCACCGACGGCATGATCGGCGCGGCCGCCCGGGCCCTGGCGTCCCTGGTCCGTATCACGCGCCCGGGTCAGTCCCTGCTGCCGGCGCTGAACGACCTGCGACGCGTGTCCGCCACCGTCGCCATCGCGGTCGCGAAGGCCGCCGAGGCCGAGGGGGTGGCCGAGAACCCGCTGGATGACCCGGTCCGCCAGGTGTTCGACGCCATGTGGCAGCCGGTCTATCCGGAGTTGATCATCGACTGACCCGCCCGGAGCAGGCGTCCGCGAGCACCGCCAGCCCTCCGGCGAGTTGGGCGTCGGTGGCGGCCCCGAAGCCCAGCACGATGCCCGAGGCGTCCGGCTCGGCGCCCGCCCAGTAGGAGGACAGGCCGGTCACCAGCACCCCCGACGCCGCGGCGTCCGCCAGCACCTCGGCCTCGGGCCGATCGGTCTGCACCACGGCGTGCAGGCCGCCGTGCATGGGGGCGACCCGGACGCCCGGCAGGCCGGACAGGGCCTCGGCGACCCAGCGCCGCCGGCGCCGGTAGAGCGCGCGCATGCGCTGGGTGTGCCGGCGGAGTTCTCCTGAGGCGAGGTGGCCCGCGATCGCCCGCTGGGTCACCGCCGAGACGGGTTGTCCGAGGTCGGCGCGCGCCGCCTCCAGCTGGGGCAGCAGGGGCTCCGGCGCCACGAGGAAGCCCACGCCCACGCCGGGGGCCAGCGTCGTGGCGAAGGTCCCCAGGGTCACGACCCGGCCGTCGTGCGGGTCGTCGAGGGCTGCCAGGGCGGGCAGCGGTTCGGACGTGTAGCGCAACTCCGAGTCGTAGTCGTCCTCGACGACCCACACCCCGTGGGTGCGTGCCCAGGCCAGCAGGGCGCGGCGGCGCCCCACCGGGAGCGAGCCGCCCAGCGGGTGCTGGTGGCTGGGCGTGACCAGCACGACCGACGGCACCTCCGTGGTGGGCAGGGCGTCGGTGACCAGGCCGAGGCCGTCCACGCGCAGCCCGACCACCTCGGCGCCCAGGCGTTCGGGGACCCGCCGCAGCGAGGGGTAACCGGGCACCTCGACCCCCACCCGCCGGGGGAGGTGGAGCGCGGTGAGCAGGAGCGCCAGTCCTTCGCGGGCGCCGGCCGTGACCACGATGTGCTCGGGGGACCGGACCATGCCGCGCATCTGGCGCAGGTGGTCGGCCAGCTGTTCGCGCAGTTCGGGCAGGCCCAGGCCCTGGGCGCCGGCCGCGTCCGGGTGGGCGGCGGCGTCCCGCCATGCGCGCCGCCAGCCCGGGCCGGCCAGCGCTCCCAGCCAGGGGCGTCCCGGCCGCAGGTCGGCCAACGCCTCGGGCACGGCCGGGGTGGGGGCCCGGCCCGCGGGGGCTGCGAGCGGCCCGTGGAGGATCCCCGCGCCGGGATCGACGCGCGTCGCACCCCCGGTGGTGGCACGCAGGTACCCCTCGGCCGTGAGCTGTTCGTAGGCCGCGACGACGGTGCCCCGGGCCACGCCCAGGTGGGCGGCCAGCGCACGGGTGGAGGGCAGGGCGTCGCCGGGCACCAGGACGCCGTCGGCCACGAGCGCCCGGAGGCCGTCGGCGACCTGGCGGGGGAGGGGACGATCCTCGTGCCGGTCGAGCGTCAGGGGCAGGGTCACGTCCGCGGTGGTGCGCACGGCGTCCAGCATGCCACGGCCACAGCAAAGTGGTCCACCGAAATGGCTTACAAGTGGATCTGGTACAGGACCAGTTTGCCCAGCACACTGGCCGCATGACCGACACCATCGCGCCCCGAACGGGCACCCACCTCGTCAAGACCGGACTCGCCGACATGCTCAAGGGCGGCGTCATCATGGACGTCGTGACGCCCGAGCAGGCGCGCATCGCCGAGGACGCCGGCGCCATCGCCGTCATGGCGCTGGAGCGGGTGCCCGCCGACATCCGCGCCCAGGGCGGCGTGGCGCGCATGAGCGATCCGGACCTCGTCACCGCGATCATGGAGACCGTCTCGATCCCGGTCATGGCCAAGGCGCGCATCGGGCACTTCGTGGAGGCGCAGGTGCTCCAGCACCTCGGCGTGGACTACATCGACGAGTCGGAGGTGTTGTCGCCGGCCGACTACGCCCACCACATCGAGAAGCACCGCTTCACCGTCCCGTTCGTGTGTGGCGCCACCAACCTGGGCGAGGCGCTGCGGCGCATCAGCGAGGGTGCCGCGATGATCCGCTCGAAGGGCGAGGCCGGCACGGGCGACGTGTCCGAGGCCACGCGTCACCTGCGCACGATCCGCAAGGAGATCGCCGTGCTCAAGGCGACGCTGGAGGCGAACCCGGAGGAACTCCACGTCGCCGCCAAGGAGTTGCAGGCCCCCTATGAGCTGGTGCTGGATGTCGCGCAGCGCGGGGCGCTGCCCGTGGTGCTGTTCGTGGCGGGCGGGGTCGCGACCCCCGCGGACGCCGCGATGATGATGCAACTCGGCGCCGACGGCGTGTTCGTGGGCTCGGGCATCTTCAAGTCCGGCGACCCGGCCAGGCGTGCGGCCGCCATCGTCAGGGCCACCGCGATGTACTCCGACCCGGCCGTCATCGCGGACGTGTCCCGTGGGCTCGGGGAGGCGATGGTCGGCATCAACGTGGCCGACCTCGCCGCTCCGCACCGCCTCGCCGAGCGCGGCTGGTGACCGCTCCCCGCGTCGGTGTCGTCGCGCTGCAGGGCGGTGTCCGCGAGCACGAGCGGCTGCTGGACGCGCTGGGCGCGACCACGGTGCCGCTGCGCCGTCCGGACGACCTCGTCGGGCCGGACGGCCTGCGCGTGGACGCGGTGGTCCTGCCGGGGGGTGAGTCGTCGGCCATCGACCGGCTGCTGAGGGACTTCGGGCTGGGGGAGCCGCTGCGCGCGGCGATCGTGGACGGGCTGCCCGCGTTGGGGACCTGCGCCGGCCTGATCCTGCTCGCGACCGAGGTGCTGGATCCGGCCCCCGGGCAGGGGTCGCTCGGCGTGCTCGACGTGGCCGTGCGCCGGAACGCGTTCGGCCGGCAACTCGACTCCGCGGAGGTGCACCTCGACACCGCCTGGGGGCCCGCCGACGTCGCCTTCGTGCGTGCGCCCGCGGTGGAGCGCGTCGGGCCCGGCGTGGAGGTCATCGCCCGGCGCGACGACCGCGTGGTGGGCGTCCGGCAGGGGCTCGTCACGGGGTTGTCGTTCCACCCCGAGCTCACCGGCGAGCCGCTGTTCCACCGGCGGTTGTTGGTGGACGCCGGAAGCCGCTCCGCCTGAGCGTGCGGCGTCAGGCCTCGGCGTAGCCGTTCGGGTTGGCCGACTGCCAGCGGTAGGTGTCCTCACAGGCACGCTCGACGGACAGCTCGGCGCGCCAGCCCAGCTCCGCCCGGGCCTTGGCCGGGTCCGCGAAGGAGGACGCCACGTCGCCGGGCCGACGGTCGACGATCTCGTAGGGGATCTCGACCCCGGACGCCTTCTGGAAGGCCGCGACGATCTCCAGCACGGAGGTGGGGTCGCCGGTGCCCAGGTTCCACACGTGGTAGCCCGCCTTGTCGCCGAGGAAGTCCAGGGCCGCGAGGTGGCCGGCGGCGAGGTCGACGACGTGGATGTAGTCGCGCTCGCCCGTGCCGTCGGTGGTGTCGTAGTCGTCGCCGAAGACCATCAGCTTCTCGCGGCGTCCGGACGCCACCTGCGCCACGAAGGGGAGCAGGTTGTTCGGGATTCCCTTCGGATCCTCGCCGATGCGACCCGACTCGTGCGCACCGATCGGGTTGAAGTAGCGCAGGACGCCGACGGCCAGCGCCGGGTCGGCGGCGGCGACGTCGGCGAGGATCTCCTCGATCATCAACTTCGTGCGACCGTAGGGGTTGGTGGCGCCGGTGGGGGCGTCCTCGACGAACGGGGGCTCGGACTCCTCGCCGTACACGGTCGCGGACGACGAGAACACGATGCGGTGGCAGCCGTGCTGGGCCATCGTCTCGAGCAGGGTGAACGTCGATCCCAGGTTCTCGCGGTAGTACGTCAACGGGATCTGCGTCGACTCACCGACCGCCTTCCAGCCGGCGAAGTGGATGACCGCCTCGGGGGAGAAGGACGCGAACGCGGCATCGAGGGCCTCGGCGTCGCGCACGTTCGCCTCCACGAACCGTGCCTCGCGCCCGGCCAGCTCCGCCACCCGGCGCAGCGACTCCTCCGAACTGTTCGACAGGTCGTCGACGACCAGCACGTCATGGCCGGCCTCCAGCAGGGCCAGCGTGGTGTGGGAGCCGATGTAGCCGGCACCGCCGGTCACGAGAACGCGCATGGGGGTCCTTTCCGAGGGTCGCCTCCACGTTAGCCGGTGCGCGCCCCGGGGGCGGGGGAGTGCCACGCGACGCTACGCTGCTTCACATGAAGTTCCTCAAATGGGTGCTGGGACTGCTCGGCGTCGCCGCGGCGGTCGCCGCAGGGGTGTGGCTCTTCCGGTTCGGCTGGGACATGCAGGAACTGATCGGGGCCGCGCAGCGCTACGACAGTGCGCGCGTCATCCCCAACCCCGTCACCACGACCACGATGATCGCCGGAGTGGCGCTCGCCGCCGGCCTGCTGGTCGGCCTGGCGCTGGGCCTGCCCGCGCGCACCGCCGGCCAGATCCGCAAGGGCGCCCTGGACGAGGTCAACGCCGGGCGCACCGCCGCTGTCGCGGACGAGCGCACCGACTAGGTCGTGGACCTCGCCACCGCGCACTGGCTCACCTCCCCCGAGGCCGCCGGCGCCCTGGCCGCGGCCTCTGCGGAGGCCGACCCCGGCTCGCTCGGCGCCGCCACGCGCCTGCGCGCCCTCGTGGAGCCCGACCGGGCGGCCGCCGTGCTGAACCAGGTCGCCCTCCGCCGCAGGGCCGTCGGCAAGTTCGGCCCCCGCGCGGCCGGGCTCTTCCTCACCGCCGACACCCTCGAGCAGGCGACCCGCTCCGGCGTCGCCGCCCGCCGTGCGGCCCGCCTCGCCCGCGTCGCGGACACCGTCGTGGACCTCGGCTGTGGCATCGGCGCGGACGCGCTGGCTCTCCAGGACGCGGGCCTGCGGGTCGTGGCCGTGGAGCGGGATCCCGTCACCGCCGCGCTCGCCTTGGCGAACCTCGGGCGTCCGGTGCTGGTCGGGGACGCCGAGGACCACTGGCCGGCCCTGGCATCCGACGGCGTGGCCGTGTTCGCGGACCCCGCCCGGCGCACGGCGTCCGGCCGGACGTGGCGGGTGGAGGACCTCTCCCCGTCCTGGGAGTTCGTGTCCGCCCTGCTGGCGGGGGACCGCCCCGCGTGCGTGAAGCTCGGCCCGGGCGTTCCTCACGCGATCATCCCCGATGACGTCGAGGCCGAGTGGGTCTCGGACGCCGGCACCGTCGTGGAGTGCGCGCTGTGGGCCGGACCGGGTGCCACCCCCGGACGCCGCAGCGCGGTCGTGGACGGCGCCGAACTGACCGGCACCCGCCGCGAGGAGGCTGCCGTGGGTGGCATCGCCGCCTACCTGTACGAGCCCGACGGCGCCGTCGTCCGGGCCGGGCTGGTCGACCGCTTGGCCGGGCTCGTCCGGGCCCACCGGATCGCCGAGGGCATCGCCTACCTGAGCGCGCCGTGGCACATGCCCACCCCGTTCGCGACGGCCTTCGCCGTGCGCGAGGTGCTGCCGTACGACGAGAAGGTGTTGCGGGCGTGGGTGCGCGAGCGGGGGATCGGCACCCTCGAGATCAAGAAGCGGGGCCTCGACGTCGACCCGGCCGAACTGCGACGGCGCTTGAAGCCGCGGGGGAAGGCGGCGGCCACCCTCGTGCTGACCCCCACCCCCGGCGGTGCCGTGGCGATCGTGTGTGAACGGATGCCCTGACACGTCAGGCCACCAAGCCCGGCGGCGGCCGGTTGGCGGGCAGGGGAGTTCGTTGCCGATCCTGGCGTCGGGGCGGGAGGAACTCGGGGGCCCCGGCGGCATCGAGCCGAACCTCCCATCGATCGGGGGAATGCCCGCTCCAGAAGCGGGGAGGCTCCACCAGCCCGTGGTGGAAGGGGCAGAGCAGCACCAGATTCGCCAACGACGTCGCACCACCCGCCCACCAGGGCGTGAGGTGGTGTGCGTCGCACCGGCTGTCGGGCGCCGAGCAGTTCGGGAAGGCGCACCCGCCGTCGCGCACGCTCAGCGCCCGCCGGATCGCCGGCGTCACCAGCCGTTCGGTGCGTCCGACGTCCAGCACCTCGGACTCCGTGCCGAGCACGACGGGCATGAGGTCGGCGTCGCAGCACAGCCGGCGCAGGTCGCCGGCGCTGACCTGCTGCCCCGTGGCGAGGAGGCCCGCCTGCTCGGCCCGCGCGCGCAGGTCGGCCTCGCGCATGGTCACCACCACGCGGGGGCGGTCGCCGGCCACCCGCGGCACCGACCCCGCGTTCTCCGCCAGCCGCACCAGCCCCAGCAGCGCGTCGGCGCGGCGCTGGTCGGGCGTCCGCCTCTCGGCGAGCGGATCCCGACGGTCCGTTGCACGCTCACGCCCGGCCCGGCGATCCGACTCCACGAGCGCCTCGATCATGCGTACGAACCCGGCGGCGTCCGCGTCGGGAAGACTCCCTCGGAAGGTCACCGCTCCATCGCCGTCCGGGTGGAACGCCAGCGACCGCCGCGCCCGCGCCCGCCTCGCCTGCGCCTCGAGCCGGCTCTGGTCGGCCTCGGGTGTGGGCGCGGCCTCGGGGGCGACCTCGGCGAGCACCCCCTTCACCAGCGACGGCACCCGGTTCGCCGGCTCGCGCGCGGCACGCTCGACCAGCAGGTGTTGAGCCTGCTCGCGCTGGTCCTCACTGAGGGTGGCCGGCAATGCGTCCACGCCCCGGGCCACCGCCCGCGCCTGCCGGACGCCGAGGCGTCCGGACAGCGCGGCGTCCGCCACGATGGCATGCCGCTGGACGTCGTTCGCCGCGAAGAGTTCGCCCGCGGCCTCGCGACCGGTGCTGGAGCCGCTCAGCGCCAGCCAGCTCGTCGTGGGCGTGCCGCTCGCGGTGAGGGTTGCCCCGGCCGCGTCCGCCTCGGCGAGCAGGACCGCGGCCAGGGCGTCCATGCGGCCGGCGAGCACGCGCGCCCGCCTCACCAGCGCCACCCGCTCCGCCGGCGCCACGCCTGACCGCGTGACGCCTGCAAGCGCGTCGAGCGCCCGTTCGACCGCGGCCAGCACCGCCCCGGTCGGGCAGGCCTCAACGCGGACGCCGCGGTTGGCGGGGGCGTCCGCGGTCAGATCGGGGGTGCGGTCTGCCATGACTCCAACGTAGAGACCGCCTCCGACACTTTCTGCGGCCGGCGGCTGGCGCCCGCAGGGAAGGCGCGCCTACGTTGAACCATGACGATCGACGCCACGACGCTCGACTGGTTGCTCGACACCGACCCCGCGCTGCGCTGGCAGGTGCAGCGCGACCTGGCTCACGAGCCGGAACACGTCTGGCAGCGGACCAGGGCCCGGACGAGGACCGAGGGCATGGCCGACCGGCTGCTCGCGCTGCAGGACGGCGACGGCCAGTGGGCGGGGGGAGCGTACTTCCCGACACGGGTGGACCCCCGGGCGGTGAACCACCCCGACGACGACGAGGGGCAGCCCTACACCGCCACCACGTGGAGTCTCAACGCACTCCGAGAGTGGGGGCTGGACGCCTCCGGACTGGGGGACACCGGCGACAGGCTCGCCCGCAACAGCCGCTGGGAGTACGACGACCTGCCCTACTGGGACGGCGAGGTCGACTGCTGCATCAACGCGTTCACGCTGGCGAACGGCGTGTGGCTGGGCCGGGACATGAGCCGCCTCGCCGACTGGTTCGTCGAGCACCAACGCGACGAGGGCGGCTGGAACTGTGAGTGGGTGGAGGGGTCGGTGCGCTCGTCGTTCCACTCCACGCTCAACGCGCTGCGGGGGATCCTCTTCTACGAGCGCGCCGTCGGCGGCCACGACGCCCTCCGCGCCGCCCGCCACCGGGGTGAGGAGTACCTGCTGCAGCGACGCCTGCTGTACCGGCTCGGCACGGGTGAACGGGTGGGGCCCTGGGTCGACCACCTCGCCTATCCGTTCCGCTGGGTCTACACCGGGTTGCGTGCGCTGGATCACCTGCGTGAGGCGGCGGCCCACGATGGGGTGGCCCCCGACGAACGGGCAGCCGAGGCGATCGAACGGGTCCGGAAGGCCCGCGGCGAGGACGGCCGCTGGCTGCAGAGCACCCGCTTCAAGGGCCAGGTGTGGTTCGAGGCGGACGTGCCGCCCGGCGAGCCGTCCCCCTGGGTCACGTTCCACGCCGCCCGCGTGCTCGATTGGTGGGACACCGCCCGGAATTAGCACTCGGGTTGAACGAGTGCCAACCCGTGGATAGAGTCGTGGTTGGCACTCGACCATCGAGTCTGCCAGCCCAAGGCGGCACCGCGACGACGTCCTGGGCGGGCATCGAAGGATTCCATCAAGGGCCCTCGCGTGAGGGCCCGTACGTACGAAGAAAGGGCACCATCGTGGCCGTCACGATCAAGCCGCTCGAGGACCGCGTCCTCGTCCAGCCCCTGGAGGCAGAGACCACCACCGCCTCGGGCCTGGTCATTCCCGACACCGCCAAGGAGAAGCCGCAGGAGGGCAAGGTCGTGGCGACCGGCCCCGGCCGCATCGACGACAAGGGCAACCGCGTCCCGCTGGACGTCGCCGAGGGCGACGTCGTCATCTTCTCCAAGTACGGCGGCACCGAGGTGAAGTACGACGGGAACGAGTACCTGCTGCTCAACGCCCGCGACATCCTCGCCGTCGTCTCCAAGTAAGGACTCCAACACATGGCAAAGATCCTTCAGTTTGACGAGGAGGCGCGTCGCTCGCTCGAGCGTGGCGTGGATGCCCTCGCCAACGCCGTGAAGGTGACGCTCGGCCCCAAGGGCCGTTACGTGGTGCTCGACAAGAAGTGGGGCGCCCCGACGATCACCAACGACGGCGTGACCGTCGCCAAGGAGGTCGAGCTCACCGACCCCTACGAGAACCTCGGCGCGCAGCTCGCGAAGGAGGTCGCCACCAAGACGAACGACGTCGCCGGTGACGGCACCACGACCGCGACCGTGCTGGCCCAGGCGCTCGTCCACGAGGGCCTCCGCGCCGTCGCCGCCGGTACGAACCCGGTCGGCCTCAAGCGGGGCATCGAGGCGGCCGTCGAAGCCGTCAACAACGAGCTCATCGCCAACGCCAAGCAGGTCGACACGACCGACGACATGGCCAGCGTGGCCACGATCTCGAGCCGTGACGAGGAGATCGGCGCGCTCATCGCCGAGGCCTTCGACAAGGTGGGCAAGGACGGCGTCATCACCGTCGACGAGTCCAACACCCTGGGCACCGAGCTCGAGTTCACCGAGGGCATGCAGTTCGACAAGGGTTACCTGTCGCCCTACATGGTCACCGATGCCGAGCGCATGGAGGCCATCCTCGACAACCCCTACATCCTCATCCACTCGGGCAAGATCAGCTCGATGAACGACCTGCTCCCGCTGCTGGAGAAGGTCATCGGCGCCAACGGCACCCTGTTCATCGTGGCCGAGGACGTGGACGGCGAGGCCCTGTCGACCCTCGTGGTCAACAAGATCCGTGGCACCTTCACCTCGGTGGCCGTCAAGGCCCCCGCCTTCGGTGACCGCCGCAAGGCCATGCTCGAGGACATCGCGATCCTGACCGGCGGCCAGGTCGTCGCTGCCGAGGTCGGCCTCAAGCTCGACCAGGTCGGCCTCGACGTGCTGGGCCGCGCCCGCCGCGTCGTCGTCACCAAGGACAACACGACCATCGTCGACGGCGCCGGTGAGGCCGACGCCGTGGCCGGTCGTGTCGAGCAGCTGCGTGCCGAGATCGCCCGCACGGATTCGGACTGGGATCGCGAGAAGCTCTCCGAGCGCGTCGCGAAGCTCGCCGGTGGCGTGTGCGTGATCAAGGTCGGTGCTGCGACCGAGGTCGAGATGAAGGAGAAGAAGCACCGCATCGAGGACGCCGTGAGCGCCACCCGTGCGGCCATCGAGGAGGGCATCGTCGCCGGTGGCGGCTCCGCGCTCATCCACGCTGCTTCCGTCCTGGCCGGCGGCCTGGGCAAGACCGGTGACGAGCTCGCCGGCGTCCGGATCGTCGAGAAGGCCGTCGTCCAGCCCCTGCGCTGGATCGCCGAGAACGCCGGCGAGCCCGGCTACGTCGTCGTGTCGAAGGTCCAGGAGCTGGGCTTCGGCAACGGCTGGAACGGCGCCACCGGCGTGTACGGCGACCTCATCGCCGCCGGTGTCATCGACCCGGTCAAGGTGACCCGCTCGGCGCTGTCCAACGCGGCGTCCATCGCGGCTCTGCTGCTCACCACCGAGACGCTGGTGGTCGAGAAGCCGGAGGAGTCCGGCGACAGCCACGGGCACCAGCACTGACCGTTGGATCGGTCTCCACGGACGGGGCCCCGCACGAGAGTGCGGGGCCCCGTCCTGTCGGCTGAGAGTGACACCGACGCTGCTCCACCGACCGGTCCCGACAACGCGACGCCACCCACGAACCTCGCCGCCGCCGGGCCCGGCTCACCCAGCAGCGCTGCCGTCTCCACCACCGTCACAAGGCCTGCAGCCAGGCGCAGCTGGAGAGTCGTGGGCCATTCTCTCCGAGACGCACGAACTCAGAAGGGGGCGGCGGCGACCGGAGCGTGGGCGAGGCGGGCGGCCGCCTGGACGCACACATCGGCGACGTCCGGACCTGTTTCGGGGCCCCCGCGCGTTCGACGGGGGCCCCGATCTGTGGCCGGGTGGCCGACCCGCGTGATGGTGGCGCGGGAGGTGGCCGGCGGCGTCCGGCCCCTCGTGAGGGCCTCGCACCTTCTGGACACTATTCCAGCGTGAGTCCGTCGCACTGCACAATCGCGTACCTCAAGGCTGGTCAATCTGATCAGAGTGTGATGGGCTTGGTCGGTCAACGTGATCAGAACGGCAGGGGAGCCAGCATGTACCAGCTCGACGACATCGACCGGCGCCTGATCCTGGAGCTGGATTCAGACCCGCGCCTGACCGTCCTGGCCCTCAGTGAGCGCACGGGGCTGGCCCGCGGCACCATCCAGGCGCGCCTGGAGCGCTACCGCACCGAAGGGCTGTTCCGGCTGTTCTCGGCGCTCGTGCCGCCCGCAGCCTTGGGCCGCGGGCTCCACGCCACCGTGGCCGCCGAGCTTGACCAGCACCAGCTCGACGAGGCGGTCGACGCCCTGCGGCGGATCCCCGAGGTGCTGGAGTGCCACGCACCCGCCGGCGACATCGACCTGCTCTGCCACGTCGTGGCCCGCGACCCCGACGACCTCTACCGGGTGGCCGAGGAGATCCGGCTGTGCCCGGGCATCACCCGCACCTCGACCAGCGTCTACCTGCGCGAGGTCATCGGTTACCGCGTCCGGCCGCTGCTGCGGGGGCGTGCCGAGGGGGAGCGTCCGCGTCGAGTCCCTACGCGTCCGGGCCCTGGCCCTGCCCGACCGCGCGCCTGATGAGCTGTGCCACCTGCTGCTCCACCTGGTCGTTCCACTCCGTGACGGCGAACGCGGTCGGCCACAGGACGCCGTCGTCGAGCTGCGCGACGTCCTGGAACCCGATGTGGCCGTAGCGCGTCTTGAACTTGCCGGCGTACTGGAAGAAGAACACCACGGCGCCGTCCTTGCAGTAGGCGGGGAACCCGTACCAGGTCTTGCTGGTCAGCGCGGGCAGTTCACGCGCGACGAGCGCGTGCAGCCCCTCGGCGATCGCCCGGTCGGACGGCTCCATGGACGCGATCGCCGCCAGGACGGCCGCCTCGTCGTTCTTGCCCGCCTTCGACCGGCGGCGTTCGGCGGCCACCTGCTTGACGGCTGCCTTCTCGTCCGCGGAAAGTCCGTCGTCTCTGCTTGCCATGGCCTCATCGTGACATGCGGCGCGGGTGCGTGGACAGGGGGGTGGGGGCGGCCCGAGGTGGTTCCGCCGGCCCGCGTTGCGGCCGAGCGCACTAGGATCAGCGTCGCCGAAGACCGACCACCTGGAGGCAGCCTTGAGTGACGTGAGAGCCGACGTGCGGCGTTCGACGGTGTCGTGGGGGGTCGCGGCAGGGGCGGGCATGGTCGCGAGCGCGCTGATCGCCTGGGGATCGGCCCACCCCGAGTTCTCGTTCAACCCCGACGGCTGGCTCGACCCGACCGTCATGGCGATCGGCACGGCCCTGCCGATGCCGTGGAACCGCGCGGCCATCGTGCTGGGCTGCCTCGTGCTGAGCGTGCTGTGGTGGTTCCTGCGCCCACACCCCGGGCGCGCCGCCATCGCCCGGCCCGGCCTGCTGCTGGCGCTGTGGTCGCTGCCGCTGCTGCTGACGCCGCCCGTCCTGTCGGGCGACGCCGTGCTGTACGCCGACTCCGGGTGGATCGAGAACCACGGCGGCTCCGTCTATGCCGACGGCCTCGGCAGCGCGGGCGGCCCCTTCGCTCCCTCGGTCGACGAGCTGTGGCGGGGGAGCGGCGTCGCCTACCCGCCCCTGACGCTGCTGGTGAACCAGGCCGTCGTGGCGCTCACGGGCAACGACGACTACTGGTCGTTCGTGGCCATGCGGCTGCCGGCCATCCTCGGCGTGGCCCTCATCGCCTTCACCGTCCCGCGGATCGCGGAGCACCTGCGTCCGCTCGGCCTGTTCCGCGGGCGCCGGGGCGCCGAGCGTCAGGCCGCGCACGAGGTGGAACCCGAGGGGCTCGCCGCCGACCGCGCGATCTGGTGGGGCCTGCTGAACCCGCTGCTGCTGGTCCACTTCATCGGCGGCGCCCACAACGACGCACTCATGGCGGGCGCGTCGGTGCTGGCCATCTGGGTGACCGTCCTCGGCGTCCGCTCCGAGGGAACCCGGCGGATCGTGCTGCTGTGGGTCGTCGCCCCCGCCCTCGTGGGCGTGGCGATGGCGCTGAAGCAACAGGGCGGGCTCACCGTCCTCGCCGTGGCGGGGCTGCCCGTCATCGCGCAGTTGCGCGCGCTCCCGCCGGGCCGGCGCCTGTGGGCGTACGGCGTCCGGACGGCCGGTGTGACGGTCCTCGCGGTGGCCGCGTTCGTCCTGCTCAGCCTGGCCACGGGCAAGGGCTTCGGGTGGACGGCCTGGCTCACCCTCATGGGCACGGCCGGGACGCCGGCGCCCTTCGCGCTGCTGGGCCAGTACGGTGGCGACGTCGTGGCCTGGCTGGGCCACGACCCGTCCCTCTTCCGCCTCGTCGTCGGGATGGCCTCGAACGTCACGCTGCTCGCCGTCCTGGCCTGGGTGGTGATCCACTTCAGTGACCGCCCGGTGAGCGCCATCGGTTGGGGATCGCTGGCCGTGGCGACCCTGGGCCAGTCGATGCACCCGTGGTACTTCCCGTGGAGCCTCGCCCTGCTGGGCCTGGTGCCGGTGACGGCGCGCCAGCGACGGTGGGTGACGGGTTTCGTCCTGGCCTTCCTGGTGTGGAACTCCATCCAGACCGTGCTGTGGCACGGGGACTACTAGACTCCCCCCATGCGTGTCGCGGTCACATCCGGGCGGCTCGGAGAGGCCTTGGCCGCCGGGCTGGCCGCTGCGGGCCACGACGTCCTGAAACTTGTCGAGCGCGCGCCGCGGGGCCCCGACGAGCGCCGCTGGGAACCCGCAGCCGCCTTGATCGACGGGCCCGGCCTGTCGGACGTGGACGCCGTGGCCAACGTGTTCGAGGCGGACCTCTGGCGCCGGTGGACGCCCCAGGTGAAGGAGACCGTCCGCAGCAGCCAGATCACCGGGACGTTGTCCATCGTCAGCCACCTCGATCCGGACGGTCGCTGCCAACGCTTCGCGAACCTCTCCAGCACCACCTTCTTCGGCGACCGCGAGGACGACCTGCTGAGCGCCGACTCGCCGGCCGGCAAGGGCTGGGTGGCACGGTCGACCGCCGAGTGGGAGGCGGCCGCGCGCCACGCGCCGGTGTCGACCGTCCTGATGCGGACCCCGATGGTCCTGGGTGTCCCCGGCGGGGCATGGGAACGCCGCCGGAAGGGCTGGCTGTCGGGGCGCTTCGGCCACGGCCGGCAGTGGCGCTGCTGGATCCACGTCGACGACTGGGCGGCGGCCGCGGTGACGCTGCTCGAGGGGACGGTGGAGGGCCCGGTGGTGATGGCGGCCCCTGAGCCGGTGCGGGAGTCCGCGTTCGCCGCGGCCCTGGCGTCCGTCTCGGGACGCTGGTTCCACCCGCCCGTTCCCGAGGCGCTCCTGAAGCTGGAGTTCGGGGCGGAGATGACGGCGCAGGTCCACATGGCCTCGCAGCGGGTGGTGCCGCGGATCCTGACCGAGGAGATGGGGTTCCGCCACCGCCATCCCGACCTCGCGGCCGCGCTGGCGGACGTGACATGAGGGCACGGACGGCAATGGGCTGCCACCGGGAATGTCCGGGAGCCGAAGTATGCTCCTGTGGACGCCAGTTGGGCAGATGACGGGGGAGATTTCGATGACACATGATGACCTGACAGCAGCCGGCGTCCCGGCTCCGTTCGCGCCGCTCGGCCTCACGTTCGACGACGTGCTGCTGCAGCCGAACGAGAGCGACGTCATCCCGTCCGAGGTCGACACCACGACCCAGGTGAGCCGGAACATCACGCTCAGGGTGCCCCTGCTCAGCTCGGCGATGGACACGGTGACCGAGGCGCGCATGGCCATCGCGATGGCCCGCCAGGGCGGCCTCGGCATCCTGCACCGCAACATGGACGCCGACGAGCAGGCCAACCAGGTGGATCGCGTGAAGCGTTCCGAGGCCGGCATGGTCGACCAGCCGATCACCACGACGGTCGACGCGACCATCGCCGAGGTCGACCAGATGTGCGGCCAGTACCGCATCTCGGGCCTCCCCGTGATCGACGAGGGCGGACGCCTGGTCGGCATCATCACCAACCGCGACATGCGCTTCGAGGATGACCCGAGCCGCCGCGTCGGCGAGGTCATGACGCGGATGCCGCTGGTCACCGGCCACCCCGGCATCTCGCCCCAGGAGGCGCTCAAGCTCCTCGGCAAGCACAAGATCGAGAAGCTGCCCCTGGTGGATTCCGACGGCAGGCTGACCGGCCTCATCACGCTGAAGGACTACGTGAAGTCCGGCCAGTACCCCCTCGCGACGAAGGATCCCCACGGCCGCCTGCGCGTCGGCGCGGCCATCGGCACGTTCGGCGACGCGTGGGAGCGCGCCATGCTGCTGGTCGAGGCCGGGGTGGACGCCCTGGTCACCGACACCGCGCACGGCCACAGCCGCTCCGAGATGGATCTCATCCGCCGCCTCAAGGCAGAGCCCCTGGCCCGCCACGTCGACGTCATCGGCGGCAACGTCGGCACGTACGAAGGCGCCAAGGCCGTCGTCGAGGCGGGCGGCGACGCCGTCAAGGTCGGCATCGGCCCGGGTTCCATCTGCACCACCCGCGTGGTCGCCGGCGTCGGCGTCCCGCAGGTGACCGCCATCTACGACGCGGCGCGCGCCGCGCGTCCGGCCGGCGTGCCGGTCATCGGCGACGGTGGCCTCCAGTACTCCGGCGACATCGCCAAGGCCCTCGTCGCCGGCGCCAACACCGTGATGCTCGGGTCGCTGCTGGCCGGCTGTGACGAGAGCCCCGGCGAGCTGGTGTTCATCAACGGCAAGCAGTTCAAGAGCTACCGCGGCATGGGATCGCTGGGCGCCATGAAGGCCCGCGGCAAGCAGGGCTCGTTCGCGTCCGACCGGTACTTCCAGGCCTCCGCCACCACCGACGACAAGTTCATCCCCGAGGGCATCGAGGGGCAGGTCGCCTACCGCGGGCCGCTGGCCGCCGTCGCCTACCAGCTCATCGGCGGCCTGCGCCAGTCGATGTTCTACTCGGGTGCGCGCACGATCCCCGAGCTCCAGGAGCGCGGCCGGTTCGTCCGCATCACGTCCGCGGGCCTGCGCGAGTCGCACCCGCACGACATCCAGATGACCGTCGAGGCCCCCAACTACTCCAACAAGAAGTGAGTTCCATGATCGAGATCGGCCGCGCGAAGCGCGCCCAGCAGGTATTCTCCTTCGACGACATCGCGATCGTCCCGACGCGCCGCACCCGCAGCCCGCAGGACGTCCGCCTGAACTGGACCATCGACGCGCTGACGTTCGAGTTCCCGATCGTGGCGGCGCCGATGGATTCGGTGATGTCCCCGGCGACGGCGATCGCGTTCGGCCGGATGGGTGGGCTGGGCGTCCTCAACCTCGAGGGCCTGTGGACGCGCTACGAGGATCCGCAGCCCATCCTCGACGAGCTCGCCGACATCAGCGACGCGGTCACCGCGACGGCCCGCATGCAGGAGGTGTACGCCGAGCCGGTCAAGGCCGAGCTGATCACCGCCCGCATGAAGGAGATCCGTGACGCCGGCGTCCCCGTCGCCGGAGCGCTCTCGCCCCAGCTCGCGCAGGAGTTCGCCTCGGTCGTCGAGAAGGCGGGCGTGGACTTCTTCGTGATCCGCGGCACCACCGTGTCGGCCGAGCACGTCTCCTCGACCGAGGAGCCGCTCAACCTCAAGGAGTTCATCCGCAAGCTGGACGTGCCCGTCATCGTGGGTGGCTGCGCCACCTACCAGGCGGCGCTGCACCTGATGCGGACGGGGGCGGCCGGCGTGCTGGTCGGCTTCGGCGGTGCGGCCACGGGCCGGACGCGCCACGTCCTGGGTGTCGAGGTGCCGATGGCCTCGGCGGTGGCCGACGTCGCAGCCGCCCGCCGCGACTACATGGACGAGTCCGGGGGCCGCTACGTGCACGTGATCGCCGACGGCGCACTGGGGCGCTCGGGCGACATCGCCAAGGCCATCGCCTGCGGTGCGGACGCCTGCATGGTGTCGACCCCGCTCGCCCGGGCCGAGGAGGCGCCGGGCCGCGGCTGGCACTGGGGCCCCGAGGCCTGGCACAGCAGCCTGCCGCGTGGCGAGCGCGTCCGCATGGGCCGCGTCGGCACGCTGGAAGAGATCGTCCTGGGTCCGTCCCACACCCCTGACGGAACCATGAACCTCGTCGGCGCCCTCCGCAAGGCGATGGGCACCACCGGCTACACCGAGGTGAAGGAGTTCCAGCGGGTGGAGATCGTGGTCCACGCCTGACATGCGCAGACCCACCGCCCTCGTCCTGGTCATCACGCTCCTGCTCGGGGCCGCCGGCCTCGCCGGCGGGGTGTGGTGGTTCGGCGTCCGGCCCGCCCAGCAGTTGGAGGCCTCCCTCGCGCGGATCACGGCCGGGCTCTCGTCCGGCGAGCTGTCCGACGACGATTTCCTCGTGCCGGGGGGCCAGCCGCCCGCGTCCGAACAGGTCGCGAAGGTCTATGCCGGCATGGGGTCGCTCCGCCCCACCGTCACCCTGGTGAGCGAGCCGCAGAGCCAACGCCCGGGCGAGATGCGGGCGGAACTGGCGTGGTCGTGGGTCGTCCACGAGGGCAAGGCGGCCTGGGAGTACACCACGCCGCTGGATCTCACCCGCGAGGGTGACACGTGGCGGGCGCGCTACCACCCGGGGCTGGTCGTGCCCGGGCTGGCGGACGGTGAGGCCCTGCGGGCGAACCGGCTGTCCACGAAGCGAGGGTCGGTGCTCGGTGAGGGCGGCGAACCCATCGCCACGAACACCGCCGCCTGGCGGCTGGGGATCGACAAGACGACCACGAACGTGACGACCGCGGTGGCCTCGGCGCGCAAGCTCGCCGAACTGCTCGGGCAGGATCCGGACGCCCTGGCCGCCCGGGTGGAGAAGGCCGGGCCGCGCGCGTTCATCGAGGCCCGCCTGCTGCGGCAGCACGACCCCGCCGACCAGGAACTCGCCCGGAAGGCCCAGGCCTGGATCGGGGTGCGGGCCGTCCCGACGACCTTCCCCCTCGGGCGCACCTCGTCCTTCCTGCGGCCCATCCTCGGGGTCGTCGGCGACGCCACGGCCGAGCAGGTGGAGAAGTCGGGCGGCACGATCCGGCCCGGTGACCTCGTGGGCCGTGGTGGCCTCCAGGAGGCGCGCAACCACGTCCTCGCAGGGACGACCGGCTTCGTGGTGTCCGTCGTGGAGCCCGGCGGCGACACCCGCGAGCAGTTCCGCGTCGCGGCCCTCGACGGCAGCGACGTGTGGACGACCATCAACGTGCCGCTGCAGGAGAAGGCCGAGGCGTTGCTGGCGCCCATCGGGTCGGCGAGTGCCCTCGTGGTGCTGCGCCCCTCCGACGGCGCGGTGGTGGCCGCGGCGTCCGGCCCGGGATCGCAGGGGCTGTCGACCGCCACGCTCGGGCAGTACGCCCCGGGTTCGACGATGAAGCTCGTCACCGCCCTCGCCATGATCCGGGCGGGTGCGACCGCCGACACGATGGTCGAGTGCTCGGACGGCTACGTCGTCGACGGCTACCGCTTCGACAACTGGGCGGGGTATCCCGCCGGCATGCTGGGGCAGGTGCGGCTGCGCGATGCGTTCGCGTGGTCGTGCAACGCGGCGTTCCTCGCCCAGGCGGACGCGCTGGGCGTCGACGAGCTGGCCGATGCCGCCGCCTCGCTCGGTCTCACCGGCGAGCCGAACCTCGTCGCGGGTGGGTTCCTGGGCCGGGTGCCGACGGACGGCACGCCCGCGGAGAAGGCCGGGGCGATGATCGGCCAGGGCCGTGTCCTGGCCTCACCCCTGGGCATGGCGACCGTCGCCGCTTCCATCGCCGCAGGCCACACGGTCTCGCCGATGCTGGTGGACGAGCCGGGGCGCCAGGTCACCCCGCCGCCCACACCCCTGACCGAGGCCGAGGCGTCCGTGTTGCGTGAGCTGATGCGCGCGGTCGTGACGGACGGGACGGCCAAGCCGCTCGGCGTCCTCGGTGACGTCGGCGCGAAGACCGGAACCGCCAGCTGGGGGCCGGCCCCGGTGAAGTACCACGGGTGGGTCGTCGTCACCCGGGGTGACCTCGCCGTCGCCGCGTTCATCGAGGACGCCGCGGGTTCCGGTGACGCCGTGGCCCTGGCGTCCGCGCTGCTGGGGTCGTGAGGGCTCAGACCCCTTCACCAGCACCAGGTGGTCGGAGTATCGACCACCTCGTGCTCCCGAGCTGACGCTCACGCATCCAGGCCGGCCCAGCGACGCGTCGAGCCAGGGCCCGGGCAGCGGGGACAGGGCACGGGCAGGGGATGCCCCCGCCGGAACAACGCGCCCCCGACCTGCCAGGCCACGCGGCACGGACGTCCGCGGAGGTCGACCGAGCCGTAACGGACGGTGGCCTCGTCGCGCAGCGCATGGTCGTTGTCCCGCTCGAGGTCGCGGAAGACGCGCTTCAGGTGCAGCCGGCCGTCGATCTCGACGATGAACGGGCGGGCGTCCGTGCGCAGGGGTGGGTACCGGACGTCGCACTTCCAATGACCAGCCGTGCGCACTTGTCGCTGTCCCTCAGGGAGGCCGTGGGCGCGCTCCACGTCGCGTCGGTACACCCACTCCAACGTGCTCTCGATCCCCTGGAGGTCCAGGGCCACCTCGCGCAGCATGCGCCGTTGCGGGAGCCGGTACCGGCCCTCGAGCCGCCGCACCACCTCCGGCACCGCCACCTTGCCGACGCGGGTCGCCTCCGCGAGCAGCGTCACCCATTCCTCGACGTCGCAGCCGGAGCCGACGTCGATCAGGGCCTCCTCGAGCCGGATCCTCGGGAGGGACCCCAGTGTCTGCGCGAGTCGTCCGCACCCGTCCTGACGAAAGGTCCAGCCGGGGCGGTCCTTGATCCTGCGTCCGGGCGGCACCCAGACGTCGATGTCGTCCGGGGCCCTCTCGAGCCCGGCCAGGTGGAGGGCGGCGCGTCCGCCCAGGGCGACCCCGTCGCCGCCCAGGAGAATCCCGGCCCGGCCTCGCTGTTCGACGGTGGGCGTGTTCGTGGCCAGGAGGTAGATCCCGGGGGTGATCCGCGTCACCTCGCCGCGTGAGAGCATGCGGCGCAGGGGCGTCCGGCCCAGGTGCTCCAAGACCTGGTCATGGCGCAGGACGCCGTCCTGCTGGTCGGCGATCGCCAACAGCGCGGGCGGCGGGTCGATACGGGGAAACATGCCCGAGGCACTAGGCGGAGCCTGTCACCGGGCGTGAACGACCATTCACCAGCAGCAAGCGGTCGGAGTATCAACCACGCTGTGCTGGTGAACACGTGCGGACGTCGCACCCTCGCACATCAGTCGTCGACCGTGGCGGCGTCCCGGTCGATGAGGGCCTTGATGGCGGCGTGCTGCTCGTCGGAATCCCAGGCGATGCTGCCCAGCGCCGCGTACGACTCGGCCACGACCCGCTGGTGGCCCGCCGGGGTGATCAGGCCGCGGTCGAGCATGAGACGCGCAGCGCCGGCGTAGGTGTCGACGAGGTGGATGCGGGCAGCCGCCAGGCGCGCGCGTTCCTCCGCGGGGGTACCGACCACGTCGTGGATGACGACGATGTCGACGATGTCCTCGAACTGCTCCCACAGCAGCTCACCGACGCGGATGTCCCCCTGGCCCGAGTCGCCGATGAACAAGGTCCGGTACTCGGGGTAGAGCTGCCGGTAGTGGTCGATGTTGGCGATCTTCTGCCCGGCCATCAGGTCATGCGTGGCCAGGGCCGCCACGGTGCCGGTCAGCACCGAGTGGGTGGCGATGCCGGCGCGGCGCAGGGTCGCGCGGGTGCGGTTCTCGATGAGGCCGAGCGCGTCGCCGGGGCGCGCGGTGACGAACGTGAGGTCGCCGGTGGAGAAGGGCTCGTCGTCGGGCCCACGGTCCAGGGCCTCCAGCAGGGCGAGGATGCCGGGGTAGATCGTGCCCCTCGGATAGCGCCGGTCGTGCAGGGCGCACACGACGGTGTCGTCGATGTCGCACAGGACCTTCGACTCGCCGGTTTCGACCCCGACGGCCTCCTGGGCGATGTGGGTCAGGATCCGGTGGCGGATGTCCTCGTCGTCGACGTCGGAGAACACCAGCCCCTCGAGGTCGTGGCTGTCCAAGCGGCTGTTGATCCGGTTCTTGAGGTGGGTCAGCTCGACACCGCGGCGCGAGAGGAGGATCGCGGCGATGGCCTCCTCGTCCGCACGATCGGTGAGGCCGGCCTGCAGGCCGTGGATCAGGTTGGCCTGCGCCTCGATCGAGAGTTCGCCGACCCGTTCGACCAGGAGCTCCCGCAGGGCCGCACGGTGGCGGGGGCCGAACAGGTGGTCGTCGACACCTCGGAACAGACGCGCCACGTCGACCTCGCGCAGGACCTCGTCCAGGGTGGGGCCGGACGCCCGCCGGAGCAGGTCGAGGATCCGGGCCTCCTCCGCGCGGTCCGTGTGGCCTCTCAGCAACGCCACGATGAGATCGTGTTCGACGGGCACGGGGGCAGCCTAGTTGTAGTTGCTCATGACGTTGGTGACGCCCGTCCGGAGGCGTGAGGCTGGGGGTTGGTCACCGGTAGCGCTGTGGGGCCGATGGTAGTTGTAGTGCAGGTTCCAGGTCGCGATCGCTTGGCGTCGGTGTTCTTCGCTGGCCCAGGGGCGGGCGTAGAGCAGTTCGTTGGCCAGGATTCGCTGGTAGCGCTCGACCTTGCCGGTGTGGCGGGGTGTGTAGGGCTTGGTTCGCTGGTGGCGTGCGGCGAAGGAGCAGACGGCGCGGGTGAAGTCGTTGGCGCGGTAGCAGGAGCCGTTGTCGGTGACGATCCGGGTGAACCGGGTGATGCCGTGGGCGGCGAACCAGACGTGGGCGCGGTGGAGGAACCCGATCGCGGTCTTGGCGGTCTCGTCGGGGAGGGCCTCGGTGTAGGCGAGCCGGGAGAACCCATCGACCGCGGAGTGGAGGTAGACGTAGCCGGGTCGAGCGCCACGTGCTTTGGCCTTGGCGGTGGCGCGGGCTGCGGCGCGGGCCTGGTCTGAGTTGATGCCGTGGATGCGCCAGCCGCCGCCGTCGGGGATGCGGCCGACCTTCTTCACATCGAGGTGGATCATGTGTCCGGGCCAGTGCGCGGTGATCGTGCCGGGCTTGCGGAGTGGTTCGCCGTCGACGTCGAGGTGGTCGAGTCGGTGCAGGCCGAGTTTGTGGAGCCAGCGGGTGACGGTCGCGACCGAGATGGTGATGTCGGTGGCTGCGAGTTCGCGCGCGATCCGGCGTGCTGACCACTTGTTCTTCCGCATCAGCGCGATCTGCTCGACCACAGCCGTGGGGGTCTGGGTCGGGCGATGTCGGGGTGCGCTCGAGTGATCGTGGAGGCCGGCTTCGCCGTGTTCGCGGTAGCGGGCCACCCACTTGCCCAGGCACTGGCGTGAGACGCCTGCTTCGGCGGCGATATGGGCGATCGGGCGGTGGCGGCAGCGCAGCACCAGCCGCAGACGGCCCTCGGAGGTCAACGGAGCATTACGGTGGGTCACAGGGCAGGTCCTTCGGATCGGCGACGGTTGTCTTGGTCGACTTCCATCCTTGCCGCCGGGGACCTGCCCGTCCCTCACCGCCTACCGCCGGGTGACACCAACCTCATGAGCCGCAACA
>NZ_JCAKNG010000008.1:0-130633 GCF_059516005.1 Propioniciclava sp. LT294 | reverse complement strand
AGCTGCTTCTGATCGATGATCTCTCCCGTCACGGGGTCGATCATCTCGGTCATCTCGGTCGTGTCAGTCACGGCCATCTCCTTTCGGATCAGGCCGGACCCCCACACACCGTTACTCCGACAGTCCCCTGGTCTGGGCGCCACGAGCTCGCAGTACGAGACGACGCACGGACTGGCACTGACCCGGGACCGTATCCGCATACAACCCGCCCTAGGCGTGGGGCCGGTTGGCCCCCGAGGAGCCGGTCCCGGCATCTGATAAGACGACTGGGGATGCTGGTGAGGCTGCCATCCCGCGGTGTCAGGGCACGCGCCACGCTGACGTGGGGTTCTTCTTGAGTAGCCTGATGTCGCCAGAGTGGGTACATGGAGCGCCCGTCACTGGTCGATGAAGGGTCCCTTCCTGAGAGGTCACGGGATGACGGTCGTTGCAGTCGACATCGGTGGGAGTTCAACTCGCATCACACGGTTTGATGACTCCCACGGGATGAACGTACGGCGTGTTTCGGTCGGGAATCGCGCCGATCTGATCAATGAGGTCAGACGGATCGCCCAGAGACCCGCGGCAGTTGGCATCGCGATCGCAGGATTCGTGGAGCAAGAACAGGGCCGGGTGAGGCTCTCTCGCGCAGCCCCCTCCTTGGTGGGTGACCTCGGTCAAGCATTGTGCGAAGAACTCGAATGTCCCGTGGCCGTGATGAATGACGGCGAGGCACACGTCCTCGCTGCGGCGCAGATGCCTGGCGTGACTCACGGTGCCATGGGCATCTCTCTGGGAACCTCGGTGGGTATTGGCCTGACAGATCGGCAGGGAGGCGTCATGCGGCCCTGCTCAGGGCGAAACTGGGATCTCGGCGAGTGGCGACTGGCCACGCGTGCGACTCAGTCGGAAGCATGGTGGGCGCTTGGTTCACATGGGCTTTCGGAGTTGGAGCGATCCCTCGGGTGTCAACGCGGTCGTGAGCAGTACGGCTACCGGTTGGGCAACTTCTTGGGACAGGTTTGCGCCGTGTTTCAGCCGCAAACCGTCGTTCTGTCGGGGGGGATCACACGCGAACACTGGCCCGAGTTCGCCGCGACCATGCGTGCGGAGTTCAAACAGGCCCTCCCGAACTGGCTCGAAGTGCCCACAATTCTGCCTTCGCAGTTCGCGGAGCCGGGGTTGGTGGGTGCGGGCATCACGGCCCTTCGGTTGCTGAAGTCGACTTAGGCCTGCTCTCCGACTCGGGATTTGGCTAGAACTGGCTCAGACGTGATCGAGCCTCCATGAGCTTGTTCACCACATCTGATTTCCTTTGGCCCAAGGAGATGAGCTTGTCTCGAGCTGCTGATTGGCGGGCTTGCTGGTTGTTGGAGATGGTCATCCAGTTTGGGTTCTTCATGGATGGGGATCGGGCTGAGAGCGCCCTCGAGTAGCTCTCCTCAGCACGGTAGATGGCCGCCTCGACATTCCGGAGTTGGTCCTCCAGCCGCCACACTTTGTCTTGAGCGCGTTGTCGTGCTTCTGCTCGTCTCTGCTCACCAGCACGCTTCGCCGCCTCGAAGAGCCGCTCCTTGGCCGATTTATACTGCTGCCACAACAAGTCGTTGTCCGACTTGGCGCAGGGGCCGATCGACCGCCACTGAGTGTCGAGGTTACGAGCCTCGTCCTTCGCTGCTCGAAGATCGTGAGATTGCGCCAAGGACGCCATTTGGGAGACGAGACGTTCCTTGGCTGCCTTGTTGGCGGCCCACTCGCGTTGGCGCTTGTCGTAGTCCTGCTTCTTGCGGTCGTTCAGTCGGGTTCGTGCTTGGTTGAAGCGTGCCCACAGGCGTTCGTTGTCCGACTTCTCGCAGGGGCCGATTCGTTTCCATTCTTCGCCCAGGTTGCGCATCTGGTCTGACGCTGATCTCAGGTCCGAGGAAGTGGCTAGGGACTCTGCTTGGGAGACGAGACGTTCCTTGGCTGCCTTGTTGGCGGCCCACTCGCGTTGGCGCTTGTCGTAGTCCTGCTTCTTGCGGTCGTTCAGTCGGGTTCGTGCTTGGTTGAAGCGTGCCCACAGGCGTTCGTTGTCCGACTTCTCGCAGGGGCCGATTCGTTTCCATTCTTCGCCCAGGTTGCGCATCTGGTCTGACGCTGATCTCAGGTCCGAGGAAGTGGCTAGGGACTCTGCTTGGGAGACGAGACGTTGCTTGGCTGCCTTGTTCTGCTCGAACTCGGCGGCCCGCAGGGCATAGTGACGGTCTTGGGCTGCTTGGAAGCGAGGCCACAGTGCCGACTCCGTTGATCGATCGGCAGTTCCCGCTGACTTCCACTGTTCGCGGAGGGCCCTGAGCTCGCGGTGCACCTCTGGCCCCGACTGTCCAGCCAGACGCTCTGCCCTCTGCGTAAGCTCCCACTTGGTCCTCGCAGGGCCAGCAGGGAAGTACGGGATCTGATCATCGCCCACGAATACGTCGGTGCGCCCGTTGGCTTCTTTGACGATGGTCGGGCGGCCTAGGTGATCGACGTAGTACTGAGTGCGTTCGACTGGCGCGCGGCCCACTCGGGCCTCATCGATGCGCGCTTCCCGCCCGCGGTCTCGTGCGTACTGGATCACATGGTCTGCATCAGCGACGTGGTGGCTGTGCGTCTTGTCTTGATCGCGGGTGCCGTCCATCTAATCCCTCTTAAGACCAGTCGCGTTCGTCGTAGAGACCAACGCGGTAGTTTCACCCCAAGCTTGTCAGAAGCGATGCATTCTCGTGCTGATCCCTGTCTCCCCCTTCCCGAATCCGCCTCTTCGAGTGCGTCGCCAGCGTGGTCGAGTCGGAGCCTGAACAGGTTGAGTGGGTTGGAGGTCTGCGCTCGTCTCTCGGCTGGGAAGATGGGCGGGACTTCAGAGAGGAGAGGCTCCCATGCACGATCCGTCCGCGTGCTTCCCCGATACCCCCGTCCGTCCTGCGTTTGATCCGGAGCTCGTGGCCCCGCTGGCGGTTCTTCGGGCTGGTGTGCCGAGCCTCTCGGCCGAAACGCTGGAGGTCTGGCGACGTGCAGCTCTTGAGGGTCGCAAACCCGATGGGGTCGTCACCAGCGACGCCGTTCGGGTGGAGGAGTACACGACTGACGAGCACTCCGAGGAGCGCGAGGTCCCGTTGTCGATGGTGCGGCCTGTTGCCCAGACCGGTCCGTTGCCCGTCATCTGCTACATGCACGGCGGGGGCACGGTGTTGGGTGATCGATGGTCTGGCATCGACTCGTTCGTGCGGTACGTGGTTGAGGGATTGGCGATCCTGGTGACCATCGAGTACCGGTTGGCTCCTGAGCATCCTGATCCGGCCCCGGTTGAGGATTGCTACGCGGGCCTGGCGTGGGTTGCGCAGAATGCCAAGGAACTGGGCGTCGATCCGAATCGGATGCTGGTGGCGGGTGTGAGCGCCGGAGGCGAGCTGGCTGCGGGGGTCGCCCTGATGGCACGTGATCGTGGCTTCCCGCACCTGAGCCATCAGGTGCTGCTGTGTCCGATGCTGGATGACCGGTTCGAAACTGCGAGCAGCCGGATGCTGAACGACGAGGGGGCCTGGGATCGCGGGGCCAGCTGGTTCGCGGGGTCGGCCTTGTTGGGCGACCGCCGCGGCGGCCCGGATGTCTCGCACTACGCCGCTCCCGCACGCGTGGCTGATCCGGCCGGGTTGCCGCACACCTACATTGATGTGGGTTCAGCTGAGGGCTTCCGTGACGAGTGCCTCGTCTATGCCCAAAGGTTGTCCGAGGCCGGAGTGTCGGTGGACCTGCACATGTTCGCCGGCGGCTTCCATGGCTACCCGGGCGTCGTTCCCGAGGCGGCCATCTTGAGGGCGACGGTTGCCTGTCGCGACGAGTTCATGCGACGCGCGCTCCTCCCTGCTGACCAAGTGCTCGCCGAGGCCGGGGATGGCTGAGCCCCACGAGTTGTACGCCGGCCTCCGGTTCACGTTCCTGTTGGCCGATCAGTACAAGTTCTCGGGCTCATGGGTCTACCCGGAGAGCCGCGTCCCCTACTCGTTGTTGCGCCTGATCACGCGCGGGACTGCAGACTTCCAGCTGGACGGGGAGACGGTGGCAGTGGGGCCGGGCGATGTCGTGCTCATCCCGGAGGGCACTCGGCTGTCCTGTCAGGCGACCGGTGGGGAGATCTCCTTCATCTCGATCCGGTTCATCACCTCGGTCAAGCTGGGCGACTCGGACTTCTTGTCGGCCTACTACGGGGTGCCGGTCGTGACGCACTTCGGGCCGGAAGGCCCGGTTCGTGATCGCTTCGAGGCGCTGCATGCGGCCGCGGTGTCTACCTCGAGTGCGCGCGTGTTCCGGATCCGGGGCCTGTTGGAGCTCATCATCGCCGAGCTGGTGGAGAGGGCGGCTGAGAGCTCACCGCCGCTGGGCCGCGACCGGCTCCTCCAGGTGCAGTCGGCCGTGCCGACGCCGGGGCGGGGGAGCGCGGTGCGGCGGGATCCCCGGATCGAGGCGGTGGTCGACTTCCTCACCCACCATCCGACCGTGCAGGCAGACACCGATGCCCTGTGCCGGCTTGCGGATCTGAGCCCTTCCGCGCTTCGCCGGTTGTTCAAGGCGCACACCGGCAAGACGATCGGGGAGTTCGTCACCGAGCTGCGGATGATGACGGCCGCGCGGATGCTGCCTCGGTCACCTGGAAGCACTCGCGGCCGGCCCAGCCATCCACCGCCGCTACCTAGCCCTCGGCGGATCCCCAGCGATCCCGGACACAGTCGGGGTCTTCAGGGCAGCGACCGAAGGGGATGGCATCGCTCTGCGCGTCATCGCCGCGGCAGCCACGGGTTTGGGTCGCGCGATGGCAGGTCTCATCACGTGCTTGGACCCAGACGTCGTCGTCATCAGTGGGGGCTTGGCGAACGCAGGACCGCTCTGGTGGGAACCTCTGGAGTCCACCGTGCGTTCGGAACTGGTCGACGCGCTCGCGAGCATCCCGCTCCGCCCCGCCCAACTTGGTCTGACAGCCGCCATCCGGGGAGCAGCTCGCGCCGCGGCCGCCGTCCAATCGCAAGCTGCCCCACGGCATCCGTGGACTCTAGTAAGAGTGTCGAACAGCTGACGCGAAACGCAGGGTGCCCACGTAGATGCGCCCGCTGGCCTAGGCGAACTTCCATTGACGACGGAGATCCAAGGTCGCTTGGAGATCGAGGGCGTTCGCTCGCATCGACGGGCGGTGGCAGCTCAGGTACCGAACCAGGGCGTGTTGCGTCAACAGGGAGGTGGTGGTGCTCAGGGACTGAAAGGGTGCGTCGCCGGGGGAGAGTAGTACGTGGATTCCGTGCTCCGTGGGTCTGGAGTGTTCTTGGTCGGATACGCGCAGCAACGCGCTGACGTTTCCGTGCTGCAAGCCGGCCAGCGTTCGCCATGCGTGCCGCAGCAGAATCCTGTACTTGCCCCCGCCGAGTTCGGCGTCCAGTGCCGACAACTCCATGATCATGTTCAGGTTCTGAGGATCACGCCAAGCTCGACCGTGCTGGGCGACCTCGTTGCGATAGACACGGTCGTGTTCGGAGCGGAGCCTCTCGGTGCGGGCGTATTCCTCTGCGACTGCACTGGCGTCAATCTCGAGGAGCGGGTCGGTAAGCATCTCGCGCGCATGGACGGAGGCGGCACGATCGTCAAGCCACTCAAACCGGATTCCCCGGAGTACCCGGTCCGAACTTGTGGGGGGTGCCAAGAGCCATAGGGCTCTGAAGGCTGCTTCGAACTGGGCTCGCATGATGCACCACATTGCGGTGTTTGTGGCGCCATGTGACTCGAGGAGCCTAGGTAGGGCCCAGTGGCAGTCCATTGCTGCAGAAAGGTATCGCTCCACCTGCGGATACAGGCGATGGCCGCCGGGCCGAGCTTCGTCGAATCGGCGCGGGTCTATAACACCCGCTTCGCGATGCTCGGCTTCGTTCTTGACGTAGCTGTGAAGGAAGTCCAGCTTCCGCCAGCGGCGAGGCAGGTCGCCCAAGTGGAGCTGCCCAGCCGTTCGAGGTTCCTGCAACATGGCCCAATTGTCAGGTTCGCGCCTGACAGTTTGCGGGGCGGGGAATGGGTGAGTGGAGCGGGTCCACGAAGTCCCCAGCAAGGGCTGCCACTATGGGTCGCCGACTCATATGCCCTAGTCGTGGCGCTCGTAGGCAAACATCCCCCCTTTCGTGTGGCCACCCAGCCATCAAACCGTGCCTGTGGGGGTGTCTGCCCGTGCAACTGGAGCCGGGTGGATCGAGGGCGATAGCAGACGTCAGTCGCAACTGGCCCTCTTTCACGGAGAGGAACACACCCCATGTCACGCTCTGCAACCGTCACCCTGCTCACTACTCAGGAAGCTGCGGCCGTCCTCACGATCACGGTGTCCACGCTGAACGCCTGGCGTTGCCGGGGCGGAGGCCCGCCGTGGTTGAAGATCGGCCAGTGCGTGCGCTACGACCTAGAGGAGCTGAAGATCTGGATCGACGCCCAGCGTCAGCTGCCCGACCGTCCCCAGCACCGGCTGTGATCGACAAGCGCCCAGACGGGCGGTGGCGGGTCCGCGTCTACCACCGCAGTCGCTACGTTCGGTCCCGCACGTTCGCCCGCAAGACCGACGCCGTGGCGTGGGAGCGCAGCCAGCAGACCGCGCTCGCAGCCGACACCTGGGCCGCTCCTGCTCGTGAAGGGGTCACGGTGGGGGAGTGGTGGGAGCACTTCCAGCGCGTCCGTCCGCCCATCAAGCCCTCGACCTTGGCGCGCCAAGCAGGGCTGGCGAAGCGCTACCTGCTGCCGCGCTTCGGCAAGCGCCCGCTCACTTCGATTGCGCCCTCGGAGGTGGCGGCGTGGGCGAACCTGTTGTATTCGACCATGTCGGCGTCCTCGACCCGCCAGGCGGTCGGTCTGCTGCGCAGCATGTACAAGATGGCGCTGGCCGACGGGCTCGTCCAGCGCTCTCCCGTGGAGGGCGTCAAGCTGCCCAGGGTCAGGCGCAACGAACCGGCCCCACTCACGCATGAACAGGTGTGGCGGCTCGTCGCGAAGATGGATGCCCGGGACCGGGTCATGGTCCTGGTCATGGCCTACGGAGGGCTGCGCTGGGGAGAGTGCATCGCATTGACCACGTCTGCATTCCGGGGCGACGAACTCCGGCTGACGGTGGCCGTGGCCGAGGTCAACGGAGTACTCCATCTGGGGACCCTCAAGGACCACGAGGCGCGCACGGTGCCCCTGCCCGGCCTCATCGCGGCTGAGCTACGCCGGTGGATCGTCCAACGGACCGGGCTCCTCTTCCCCGACGCCAACGGGGGATACGTCCGCTACTCCAACTGGCGACGCCGGCGGCTCGACACCGCAGTCAAGGCCGCAGGGCTGCCGAGAAAGGTCACGCCCCACAACTTCCGCGACACCGCCGCGTCCCTCGCCATCCAGGCCGGCGCGTCGGTCGTGTCCGTATCGCGGATGCTCGGTCACGAGGATCCCTCGACCACGTTGAAGCACTACGCAGGGCTCTTCCCGTCCGACCTGATCGAGGTCTCCAACGGGTTGGACAGGGCTGCCAAGAGAGCGATCCGGATGCCCCAACAGGGACTCGCTGCTATTCCTGTACCGACCATATACCGACCAAACCCGGCCGAGGCCCCAAAACTAGGGTCAAGAATAGAACAAAATCTGGGATGAAAGTCCTAGTCAAGTTCGGTTTCGGGCTGGCGGCCCCGGCAAGATTCGAACTTGCGACACATGGTTTAGGAAACCACTGCTCTATCCCCTGAGCTACGGGGCCAACTCCGCCCGCCATTGTAGGGGTGCCGGACGACTGCTGCGTCCTGTGGTTGCCCCGCTGGCACGATGCCCGGTGCGGCAGCTCGGAGTGAGCGCAGCCCTCCCCGCGCAACGAACGCCGAGACCGCGGCCAAGCCGATACCCCCATGGGTGTCCGGGAGGAGCCCGGCACTCGACGAAAGTTGAAGAGTTATCCGTCCGTTCATCCTGAGGACATCTCGAAGCGATTTACTGGGGGGTGCCCCAAACCTCCGAAGTGGGTTATAGTCTTAGACGCGAGAGCGACGCCAGGTAGTTGATGTCTCCTGGGGGTGGGTAGACGGCTTCTAGCCCTTCGACCGGCGTCGCTCTCCCTTTCTTTTTCCAGCCTCCTCACGCGCCGCTAGAGTCGAGGCCATGACGACAGGCTTGGAGCGAGCTCGCCAGAAGATGGTCGACGCTGGTGCGACCGACGCGGCGATCGCTGTCTTCACCCACTACTACGGGCAGCTGGACGCCGGGGGTGGCGGCTTCATCCGCGAGCGTGACATCGACCCGCTCACCGACCCGCCGCGCCTCGCGTCGGTCGAGGTCGATCCCGACCTCGCGGCCGATGCCCTGAGGCGCACGGTCCTCATCAAGCTCAACGGTGGGCTGGGTACCTCGATGGGCCTGGAGGGCCCCAAGACGCTCCTGCCCGTGCGCGGGCGCAAGACCTTTCTCGACATCCTCGTCGCCCAGGTCCTGCATGCCCGCGAGCGCTACGAAGCCCGGTTGCCCCTGCTGTTCATGAACAGTTTCCGTACGCGCGAGGCCACGCTCGACCACCTGGGCATCTACGACGAGCTGCCCGTGGATGGGCTGCCCATCGACTTCCTGCAGGGTTTCGAACCGAAACTCACCCTCGACGGGTACGAGCCGGTCGAGTGGCCGGCCGACCCCACGTTGGAGTGGTGTCCCCCCGGGCACGGCGACATCTACACCGCGCTCGTCGGGACGGGCCTGCTCGACCAGTTGCTCGAGGCCGGCTTCCGGTACGTGAGCATCGCCAACGGCGACAACCTGGGTGCCGGACCCAACGCTGAGTTGGCCGGCTGGTTCGCCCGGTCGGGGGCGCCGTACGCCGCGGAGGTGTGTTCCCGTACGCCCAACGACCGGAAGGGTGGTCACCTGGCCGTCCGCAAGGCGGATGGGCAGCTCATCCTGCGCGACACCGCCCAGTGCGCGCCCGAGGAGATGCACTTCTTCACCGACGAGGACAGGCACCCCTACTTCCACACCAACAACCTGTGGGTGGACCTGTCCGCGCTCAAGCGACTCATGGCCGAGCGCCAGAACGTCCTGGGGCTTCCGCTCATCCGCAACATCAAGACGGTCGACCCGTCCGACGCGAACTCCACGCCGGTCATCCAGATGGAGACCGCCATGGGGGCGGCGATCGAGGTGTTCCCCGGAGCGCAGGCGATCGCGGTGGAGCGGGACCGGTTCCTCCCCGTCAAGACGACCAACGAGCTCATGCTCGTCCGCTCGGACGCCTTCGCCCTCGATGGCGACGCCCGGCTCGTCGCCACCACCGAGCGCCTCCCCGGCATCTCGCTGGACAAGCGTTTCTATGGCCTGTTGCCCGACTTCGACGCCCGCGTCGAGTACGTGCCGTCCCTGCGCGAGGCGCACTCGCTGACCGTCGAGGGCGACTGGACCTTCGCCGAGCCCGTGACCGTCGTGGGGGACGCGCACCTGCCCGACGAGGGGGAGCCGCGCGTCGTCGAGGCCGAGGTGATCGGACAGGCGTGAACCAGCCCTGGCACGCCGCGATCGCCCACGCGCTGACGGGGGAGGAGCTGGACCTCGGCGTCCAGCCCGCCCCTGACCTCGCGGAGTTGCAGGCCCAGTTGGACGCCGCCGGCTGGACGGGCGAGCGGATCCGGGCCCACGCGCACGCCACCGCAGGGGTCGAGCCCTGGCCGCACCCCGTCCCGGACGCGCTGCGCTCAGGACTCGGTGCCGCGCAGCTCCACGCCGCGATCGGTCGGGCCCGCGAGCGCTACGGACTGACGGTGCTGGCGGTGTTGCCACCGTCGAGGCGCACCCACCTCGATGCGGACGAGCGACGGTTGCTCGCCGACGTGCCGCCCCACTTCGGTCGCACGTAGGCGTTCACATGCAGGACGGGGCCCATCCTGAGGAGGATGGGCCCCGTCCGGGCCGTGTGCCGAGTGGATGCTCAGGCGGCACGGTCCTTGAGCAGGTCGCGGATCTCGGCGAGCAGCTCGTCCGTCGTGGGGGCGGGGGACTCCGGCGCGGTGTTCGCGTCCAGACGGCGCTCCTGCGCCTCCTTGAGGTGCAGGTAGGGCTTGATGACGAAGAAGTACACGATCGCAGCGATCGCGATGAACGAGATCAGGGACGTGATGAAGACGCCGACGTTGATGTTGGCCCCCGGGATGGTGACGGTGCTGAAGTCAGGGGTACCACCGGCGAGGCTGATGAAGTCCAGCACGATCTTGGTGAAGCTCTCGACGACCTTGCCGAAGGCGCCGGCGAGGATGACCGCCGTGGCCAACTCGATGAGGTTGCCCTGCATCAAGAAGTCCTTGAAACCCTTCATGGTGAAAATCCTCTCGGTTCGGGGGCAGTGCCCGCGGTTGGGGCGTGGGCTGCCCGGCGGAGCGATCGTATCGAATTGGCTGTGGCGGATGGGCGCGGCTGGGGCCGGTGGGCGGCGCAGGAGCGGATCCCCCGCCAGGGGCCACCGCGTCAGCGCACGACGACCGTGATCGACGAACTCCCTTGTGAAGCGAGTTTCGCAGCGACCTCCGCCCGCACTTCGACCAGCACGGTCCGCCCTCCTCCCGCGGAGGGCAGGCCGGGGGAGCCGGGCGTGTCGGGAGGGGCCACGACGGGGATGTCCTGCGCCAGCGCCTCTCCGTTGGCGTCCAGCACGTCCAGTCGGGCGCCCGGCCGCACCAACGCGGCGATGCCGTCGCCCGGCACCGGGAGCGCGGCCACCACGTGGCCGGGACGGGCCAGCCGTCCTCCGGTCGACACGGACGCCGAGGTGAGCACGCTCCCCGCGGTGACCGGGCCGGACAGGGTGTGCCCCAGCGCGTCGCCCTCGGCCTCGAGCGCGGCGTCGGGGGCGACCGACAGGGGGACCTCGGTGCTGGAGAGGTGCTCGGCCGCCAGCAGCGTGCCGGCGGGCAGGGCCGAGCGTGCGGTCACCACCGTGACCCGGGGAGGCTGGGCGGGGTTCAGGGCCAGCAGCGCCGCCAGCACGGCGGTGAAGGCGCACAGCGCGGCGAGCGGGCGCCGGCGCAGGTACAGGATCCGGCGAAGGGGGTGGGTGGGGCGAGGTGTCACGCCCGGGACACTAGGCAGCGCCTGTCACTCAGGCGGCCGAGCTCTTCTCCGAGCTGGACGAGGAGGCGGCCGAAGCGCTCGCAGCGGCGGCGGGGGCCGGCTTGGCGGCGTCCGCCTTGCCCTTGGTGCGGTTGTCGGTGGCGTAGAAGCCCGACCCCTTGAACACCACCCCGACGGCGTTGAAGACCTTGCGCAGGTCGCCGGTGCACGTGGGGCACTCGGTCAGGGAGGCGTCGGTGAACTTCTGCACGACCTCGAGCTCGCGTCCGCAATCGGCGCAACGGTACTGGTAGGTGGGCATGGTTCTCCTCGTTCTCAACCTGGTGTCAGCCACGGATTCTAACGTCGGGGCCCACCGTCGCTATTCCCCGGGCGGCAGCCGGACGCCGCGGGCACCGGTCACCACGGTCTCGCGCGGCGTGATCACGAGGTCGACCGGGAGGTCCCACGGGTCGAGGGGGACGGCGTCCACGAGTTCCGACTCGCCGACCAGGGTCGCGCGTACGGCGTCCGGGGCGGCGTGGAGCAGTGCCCGGTCGTACCAGCCGCCGCCGGTGCCGAGGCGATGGCCCGAGGGGGTTGCCCGGAGCGCCGACACCCAGACGAAGCTGCAGGCGGCCAGGGTCTCGGGGGGCAGCGCCCGGCCTGCGGGTTCCGGGATGCCCCGCCACCCGGGCACGAGTGAGCCGGGGCCGTCGTACCAGCCCCACGCCGGCGTCCGATGGCCTTTCAGGACGGGCAGCAGCACCCGGACGCCGGCGTCCGCCAGCGCGGCGACCAGGGCGGCGGTGTCGGGCTCGGGGGGCACTGAGAAGTAGCAGGCGACCGCGGTGTGCCCGGAGCAGGCGGCCAGGAGGCGGGGGAGTCGAGCGGTGTCGGCCTGGGCCCGCCGGGCGTCCGCGGCGCGAGCGGTCCACACGGCCCGGCGCACGGCGTCCTTGCCGGGGTGCGGCGAGCTCGAAACCCCACTTTGCGAGGCTCGCGGAAGCCATGCCGGGGAGGTGGTGGACATTCGCCTACTGTAGTTTCATGGCCCTCTTTGGACGCAAGACGACTGACGACGAGACCGCTCCGCGCCCGGGTGCCGGTAGCGACGGGACCCGGACCGGCACAGCCGCCGACAGTGCCGCGGCCGGCGGCACCGGCGCGACCGCCGCGGCCCTGCAGCATCCCGATGAGCCACGGTCGCGGAAGCCCGTCCGGCGGAGCCTCGACGAGCAGCGTTCCTTCCTGCTCGACAAGGTGGGGGCCATGCGGCCGTTCGGCATGCAGATCTGGGACGTCCCCGGACTCGTGCTGTGTGAGGACATCGTCTCCGACCTCGACCTGCCGCTGGTGACCACGGCCCGGATCGCCGGCTGGGGCGTCCGCGGCTCCGACCTGGTCGGGGCGAAGCGCACCGCACCCAAGCGCCTGTACGTGGTCGACCGCATCAGCGCCTCCGACGGGCCGGGCCGCCCGCTGGTGTCGGGTGCGGCGGTGGAGCTCGAGGAGGGCGCGATCATCCCCGAGGGGGTGGACGCGGTCGTCCCGGCGGCTCTCGGCAGCCTCGCCGATGACGGCTACGTGGAGATCCGGGAGGAGGCACGCCTCTACCAGAACCTGCGTCGGGCCGGCTCCGAGCTGGCCGACGGGACGCCGCTGCTCCGCTCCGGCGACGTGCTGACCCCGCGGTCGGTCGCCGTGCTGGCCGAGGTCGGCCTCGACAAGGTGCTCGTCCGTCCGCGTCCGCGGGTGGTCGTCCTCACCGTCGGTGAGACGCTCGTCGCGCCCGGCCAGCCGCTGACCAAGCCCCAGCAGCGCTACGACGCCGCCACCGCGCTGATCACCGCTGCCGCTCGCGGCGACGGTGCCACGGTCTATCCCTTGGGCATCGTCCCCGCTGACGTGTCCAAGGTGAAGCAGGCCGTGGCCGACCAGCAGATCCGCGCCGACCTGATCGTGGTCGTCGGGGGTGGTGAGGTGGTCCGCGAGGCCATCGACGGGCTGGACGAGGCGGTCGTCGCGATCAACCGTGAGGCGCGCATCGCCTACGCGGGCTTGGGTGAGAACGAAACGCCCCTGGTGATCCTCCCCGGTGGTGTGGTCAGCGCCTACGTGGCCTATCACGCCCTCGTCCGGCCGGTGATCAACAAGCTCAACGACGTCGACCCGCTCCGGGCCGAACGCGTCGAGGGACGCCTCGCCGAGGCGCTCAAGGCCCCCGCGGGCGCCACGCAGTTCGTTCCCGCCGTCCGCGAGGAGAACGGAACGGTCCGCGTCGTCGCGGGGGCCGATTCCGAGTTGGCCTGGGACCTGGCGCGGGCGAACGTCCTCGTGGTGATCCCCGAGTCGTGGGACGGCGCGCAGGCCGGCAGCACGGTGGAGTGCATCGTGCTGGACGACGCGCACCCGGCGGCTTCCCTTCCGTGAGCCTGCTCGGGCCGCGCCGGTGGCCCGTCACGCTCCAGCACGGGCCGGTGGGGCTGCGCCCGATCCGCCGCCGTGACGCCGCGGCGTGGTTCTCGGCCCGGTCGCGCAACGGCAGTTGGACGGCTCCGTGGGATGGCACGCGCCCGGACGACGCCGCGGAGGAAGGCTTCTCGTTCGAGCAGATGGTGTCCCGCTTCAACGCGGAGGCCCGCGCGGGACGCGCGCTCCCGTGGTTGATCACCTGGACCGAGCAGCCGGACGACGTCCCGGTGCTCGCCGGGCAGATGACCATCTCGGGAATCGCCTGGGGGTCCGCCCGGTGGGGGATGGCCGGCTACTGGGTCGACCGCGACCTGGCGGGGCGTGGGATCGCCCCCACGGCGTTGGCGATGGCCGGGGACCACATGTTCGCGACCCTGGGCCTGCATCGCCTCGAGGTGGCGATCCGGCCGGAGAACGCCAAGTCCCTGCGCGTGGTGGAGAAGCTCGGCTTCCGCTTCGAGGGGGAACGGCCGGCCTACATGCACGTGGACGGGGCCTGGCGCGACCACCTGATGTTCGCCCTGCACGCTGAGGAAGTCGGCCCGGAGGGCCTCATCGGACGCCTGGGCGGAGCCCGCTGAGTGCCCGGTTCTGGTCGGGGGCGGCGCGTCCGTCGCGGGTTGGGGCCGGCCCGACCCTAAGGTCTTGAGCCATGAGTTTCACAGGTTTGATCTTCGGCGCCCTCGCGGCGTTCTGGTTGGTCTACCTGGTTCCCCTGATCCTCAACCGCAAGGAGAACGGCCTGCTGGACGAGGTCGAGCCCGGGGAGCCGTTCTCGGCTTCCGTGACGATCGTCCGCCATGGCACGCCGCTGGAGACGGCCGAGAACGGCACCGCCGTGATCTCGACCCCGCTCAACCGCCGCGCCGCTCTCCGTGAACTGGCCAGCCAGGACCACGAGGCCGCACGCCGCCGCCGGGTCGTCCTGGTGTTCCTGGCCGTGGTGACCTGCGTGGTCGGGGCGTTGGCCGGGTTCGGGCTCGTGTCGTGGTGGATCATGGCAGCGCCCCTGGGACTGATCGTCGTCTTCCTCGTCGTGGCCCGCGTCACCGTGGCCCGCATGCGCCGGGAGTTGGACGCCCGCGCCCGGCTCGTCCGGGGTGGCGAGAGCGTGGACGAGGAGACCGTCGCGATCGCGGTGCTGGGCCGGGGCGAAGAGGACGAGAACGAGCTCTCGATCGAGATCGTCGCCCCGGTCGGACACGCCGGGTCACTGTGGGATCCGATCCCGATCACGGCCCCCACGTACGTGAGCAGGCCGCTCGCCCCGCGCACCGTCCGGACGATCGACCTCTCGGCTCCCGTGCCGGCCGCAGCAGTGCCGGTCACGGCCGACCTGCCCGGCGGGCCGGTCGCGACCGACGACGAGGAGCGCCCCCGCGCCGTCGGCGAGTGACCCGTTCCCCCGCCTCGGCAGGGCCCCGAATTTCGGTGCTGCGGGGCTGCGTGGTAGAGTGTTCCTCGCTCTCGAGCACTTGGGGCTATGGCGCAGTTGGTAGCGCGTCTCGTTCGCAATGAGAAGGTCAGGGGTTCGAATCCCCTTAGCTCCACCAGTGGACCCCCGTCCGACAAGGGCGGGGGTCTTTGCTGCCCAAGAGGGCGGGCGAGGCCTTGACTCCGGCGAAGCCGAACCTGACCCCGCGGAGGCCAGCCACTCGCTGCGTGACCGTCGGCTTGGGGTAGGCGCTAGTCTGCTGTCCGCCAGTCGTGCTCCACGGTGTGTGGGGTCAGGGAACCCGGTGTGACTCCGGGACTGACGCGCAGCGGTGAGGGTGACGGGCGGTGCATGCCAGCGATGGCAGCCACTGGGGCGAACCCCGGGAAGGCGCACCGTTCCGGTTGATCCCGAGTCCGAAGACCTGCTGGCTCCCGGCGGCTGCCGCCGCCGGTCAGTGCCAGGCCCCGCGACAGGGTCCATGACAGATGAGGTTCGACGCGTGCGAGTGAATCGTGACCGGGGCGATCGATGCCCCGGCGTCCTGCGGCCCTGGGAGGCGGCCGACGGGATGCTGGTGAGGCTCAGGCTGATCGGTGGCCACGTCCTGGCGACCAGGCTCCGGGCCCTGGCCGATGTCGCCCGGCAGTACGGCGACGGGCGTGTGTACCTGACGACTCGGGCCAACCTCCAGGTGCGCGCCCTGCCCGGCAGGGACGGCCGCCTTGACGCCGATGCCCTCGCGGCGCTCGAGGCAACCGGCCTGATTCCCCGGCCCACGCACGAGCTGGTGCGGAACGTCATGATGTCCCCCCAGACCGGGCTCGCCGGCGGCCGGGCAGACCTCCGGCGGGTGGGTCGCGACCTCGACGCGCTCCTCTGTGACGACCCGCGCCTGTCCGCGCTCCCGGGACGGTTCCTGTTCGTCCTGGATGACGGCCGAGGCGACCTGATCGGCCGGACCTGCGACCTGGGTGCAGTGGCCCTCGATGGTGAGACCGCCCAACTGCGCGTCGGTGCCGGCTGGGGGCGTCGTGTCGCCCTGGCGGACGCCGCAGCGGCCCTGGCGGACCTGGCCGGGAGGTTCGTGGACGCCCGCGGCGCAGGGCCCGGGGCGGCCTGGCACGTGAGCGAGCTCGCCGGGCCGCTGACGGAGCTGCAGGACCCCGACCCGAGCCTGCCCGAGCCGGCGCCGGCGCTGGCGTTCGGCGACGTGCCGGGTGGCCGACACGTCCGGGTTCCGGAGTCCGGACTCGACGCAGACGCCGTGGCCGCGCTGACCGAACGTTCCGAATCCCTGATCGTCACGCCCTGGCGTGGCGTGCTCATCCCCGAGGAGCACTGATGACGACCCCGCGTCGACCGACACGCCGCTACGACTACATCGACTCCGGCCCCGCCATCTACGTGGACTCCTTCGCCGCGATCCGGGCCGAGGCGGACCTCAGTGGGGTGCCGGCGGATGCGGAGCGGATGGTCGTCCGCATGATCCACGGCAGCGGCCAGGTCGACCTCGTCGACGACCTGGTCGTGCATCCGCGTCTCGTCGCCGCCTCGCGTGGGGCCCTGGAGGCGGGTGCACCGATCCTGTGCGACGCCACCATGGTCGCGACCGGCGTCACCCGCAGCCGGTTGCCCCGCGACAACGAGGTGTTGTGCTTCTTGGGCGACGAGCGCGTCGCGGGGCTCGCGTCCGCGTGGGGGACCACGCGGACCGCTGCGGCCGTCTCGCTGTGGGAACCGCACCTCGAGGGTGCGATCGTCGCGATCGGCAACGCACCGACGGCGTTGTTCCACCTGCTGGAGATGATCCTGGACGGTGCTCCGCGGCCGGCTGCCGTCGTCGGCTGTCCGGTGGGCTTCGTCGGGGCGGCGGAGTCCAAGCAGGCACTGGTCGACTTCCACGCCACCCATGGCATCGACCTCCCGTACGTCACCGTCCGCGGACGGCGGGGCGGTTCGGCCATGACCTCGTCGGCTCTCAACGCACTGGCGCAGGAGGAGGAGTGAAGGGCCGGTTCACCATCGTCGGGGTCGGTCCGGGAGACCCCGGGTTGATCACCCTCAAGGCTGCCCAGCTGATCGCCGAGGCGACGGTGGTGGCCTACCACGCAGGCACGAAGACGGAATCCAACGCGCGCCGGACGGCGGCCACGCTGATTGCGCAGCACGCCGTCGAGGAGGAGCTGCGCTACCCCGTCACGACCGGGACGACCGACCACCCCGGCGGGTACGTCGGGGCGATGGCCGACTTCTACGAGTCGTGCGCCGAGCGCCTCACCGCCCACCTCGACGCCGGCAGGGACGTGGTCCTGCTCGCCGAGGGCGATCCGCTCCTCTACGGCTCCTCGATGTACCTCCACGACCGGTTCAAGGCATGCTACGAGACCTCCATCGTCCCGGGCGTTCCCGCCTTCGCGGCGGCGACCGCGGCGATCGCGAGGCCCCTGGCTCGCCAGAAGGACGTCCTCACCGTCCTGCCCGGGACTTTGCCGGAGGCCGAACTCGCGCGACGGCTGGGCGACACCGACGGCGCCATCATCATGAAGCTGGGCCGCACGTTCCCGGCCGTGCGGTCGGCCCTGGAGCAGGCAGGCCGCCTCGATGACGCCTGGTACGTCGAACGTGTCTCGCACGAGGGCGAGCGGTGGCTCCCGGCAGCCGAGGTCGACCCGGCGACCGTCCCGTACTTCTCGCTGATCGTCGTGCCGGGGGACACCGCCCACCGTGCTCCGCAGGCGCGGCTCCGTACCCGGCCCGGGGTTCCGGCCGCGCCGGAGACGGACACCGGGGGCGCTGCGGAGGTGTTCGTCGTCGGGCTCGGGCCCGGCCCGCAGGAATGGACCACCCCGGAGGTGTCACGGGTGTTGTCCCAGGTCGATCACGTCGTCGGCTACGCCCCCTACGTCGACCGCGTGCCGCAGCGGACCGGCCTCACCCGACATGCCTCCGGCAACACCGTCGAGGTGGAGCGTGCGCGCCACGCCCTCGACCTGGCCCGGGCGGGCGAGAAGGTGGCCGTGGTCTCCGGCGGGGACGCCGGCGTGTTCGGCATGGCCTCGGCCGTCTTCGAGGCAGCCGAGGACCCGACGTACGCCGGTGTCGTGATCCGCGTGCTCCCGGGGGTGAGCGCGGTCCAGGCGGTCGCAGCCAGGGCCGGTGCACCGATCGGAGCCGACTTCGCCGTGATGTCCCTGTCGGACCGGCTCAAGCCCTGGTCCGTCATCGAGCGGCGCCTGCGCTCGATCGCCGGGGCGGACCTGGTCCTCGCGATCTACAACCCGGCTTCTCGATCCCGCACCGAGCAGATCGTCAGGGCCCGCGAGGTGCTGCTCGACCACCGCAGCCCCGACACCGTCGTCATCGTCGGCCGGGACATCGGCCGCTCGGAGGAGTCGCTCACCGTCACCACCCTCGGTGAACTCGACCCGGGCACGATCGACATGAAGTGCCTGCTCATCATCGGTGCGGCGTCGACCCGCGTCGGCCCGGCCGGCGTGTGGACGCCGCGCTTCGTCGAGGAGCCAGAGGGGGAGGGCTGATGGTCGTCCACTTCGTCGGCGCGGGCCCGGGAGCGGCCGACCTCCTGACCGTGCGCGCGACCCGGCTGCTCGCCGCGGCCGAGGTCGTGCTCTATCCGGGCACCTACCTCGATCCCGAGGTCCTGGGCCACGTCAGCCCGTCCGCCGAGCTGGTCGACACCCAGGATCTCCACCTCGACGAGATCACCGACCGCCTCGTCGGCGCCCACCGCGCAGGCAAGGAGGTGGTCCGCCTCGCGTCCGGTGACCTGTCGATCTACTCCGCGCTCGCCGAGCAGACGCGACGACTGGACGCCGCGGGCGTGCCGTGGGACGTGACGCCCGGTGTTCCCGCCTACGCCGCCGCGGCAGCGCTGGTGGGCCGGGAGCTGACCGTCCCGCTGATCAGCCAGTCGGTCGTCCTGACCCGGACACAGGCACGCTCCACCGCGATGCCCGAGACGGAGTCCCTCGGCGCCTTCGCCCGCACGAGGTCGACGCTGGTCCTGCACCTCGCCATCCGGCGGACGCGGGAGTTGATGGAGGGACTGGAGGCCGATTACGGCGCCGACTGCCCGGTCGTGGTGGTCCATCGCGCGAGCCAGCCCGGCCAGCAGATCCTGCGTGGGACGGTGGGGACGATCGCGGACGCCGTCGAAGAGGCCGGCCTGAGGCAGGCCGCCGTCATCCTCGTCGGACGTGTGCTCGACCCGGTGGAGGGCTGCGAGTCCCACCTCTACGACGCGGCGCGCGACCGGCCGCTCAGGAGTCGCGGGTGAAGGCCCACTGAGTCACGGCCGGAGAGGGGGCCCACCCCGTGCCGCCGTCCCCCGGGGTCGCGACCTCGACGCTGATCCGCACCAGCTCGCCGCCGTGCCGCCCGTGGAGTCGCCGCAGGAGGGCAGCGGTCTCCGGGGTGGTGCCCTGCACGACGAGGCGACCCCCGCTCACCAGGGCGGCCAGACACCGCTCCACCACCGCGTCCGTGGCCGCGCCACCGTGGACGAAGACGGCGGAAGGCGCGGGCAGACCGTCCAGCGCGCCGGGTGCAACACCCCGCACGACACGCAGCGTCGGGACCCCGAGGGCGGCCGCGTTCCGCTGGAGGCCCTCGGCGCGCCGGGCGTCCGGCTCGACCGCGGTGGCCGAGCAGGTCGGATGGGCGCGCATCCACTCGATGCCGACCCAACCCGGGCCCGCCCCGACATCCCAGAGGTGCTCGCCGGGGACCGGGGCGAGCCGCGCGAGGGCTGACGCGCGCGCATCGCGCAGGCCCGGGCGTCCGCCCTGCTCGAAGCAGTGGTCGGGCAGTCCCGCCGTCCACGCCCCGCGCGGCGGGCCGGCCAGGGCGAGCCCGATCACGTTGAGACGGGGCGAGGCCGCCGACCAGGTGCTCGCCGTGCCGTCGATGCGGGAGAAGTCCGCGCTTCCCAGGTCGCCCAGGACGTGCATGGTGCTCGCCCCGTAGCCGACGCTGCGCAGGAGCTCCGCAACCTCCGCAGGTGTCCTCTCGTCCGCGGACAGGACCAGCACGCGCCGGCCCGGGGCCAGTTCCCGCAACACCAGCGAGGTGGCGCGACCGACGACGCTGACCACGGCATGGGACTCCGCCGGCCAACGCAGTTCGGCCCGGGCGAGCGCGACGGAGGAGAGCGCCGGAAGGACGCGGACGCGGTCGGCGCCGAGCAGGTCGACCAGCGTCGTCCCGACCCCCGAGACCAGCGGGTCGCCGGACGCGAGCAGCACGATCTCGCCCGCGCCGAGGCCGGCGAGGAACGTGACGAGCCGCTCACGCAGGGGTGAGGGCCACAGCTCACGTCGCTGGTGCGGGCGAGGGGGGACGAGGGCCAGGTGCCGGCGGCCGCCGACGAGGACGTCCGCGCCCAGGACCAGTTGTCGCTGGGCCTCGGGCAGGCCCGACCATCCGTCCGCAGTGAGACCGACGACCGTGACCGCCGGCAGGGGCTCAGGGGGAATGGGCGCGCACACGGAACCGCACGCTATCGTGGGCGGCGAGCACGAGGTGCCCCCGGGGTCCCGTCACCGCAACGGTGGCGTCGGCCGAGGGGGAGAATCTGGGAAGCCGGTGGGATTCCGGCACAGGCCCGCTGCGGTGAACCGTCCCCCACGAGGGGCCGGTGAGTCCGAAGACCGGCCTCGTGTCCGACACGATTCATGCCGACCCGAGCGGGAGCCTCAGATGCCGGTGCACTATCCCTTCTCAGCCGTGCTGGGGTGCGGTCCCGACGCGTTGGACGACATGGGGCTCGCCCTGGTCCTCACCGCCATCACGCCCGAGATCGGTGGTGTGCTCGTCCGCGGGGAGAAGGGCACCGCGAAGTCCACCACGGTCCGGGCGCTGGCGGCGATCCTCCCGCCGATCGAGGTGTACACCACGGACCGTTTCTCGATCGACCCGGCCGACCCGTCGGCGGCCTCGCCGGACGGCCCCTTCGGTGCCGACACCGCGACGCTCACCCGCCCCGTACGGCTCGTCGAGCTCCCCGTCGGCGCCACCGAGGACCGGGTCCTCGGCTCGCTCCACCTGGAACGCGCCCTCTCCCACGGCAAGGTCGAGTACGAACCCGGGCTGCTGGCCCGGGCGCACCGGGGCATCCTGTACGTCGACGAGGTCAACCTGCTGCACGACCACCTCGTCGACCTCCTGCTGGACGCGGCCGCGATGGGCCGCTCCACGGTCGAGCGGGACGGCGTCTCGGTCGAGCACGCGGCGCGCTTCGTCCTGATCGGCACGATGAACCCCGAGGAGGGGGAGCTGCGCCCCCAGTTGCTCGACAGGTTCGGGCTCACGGTGGAGGTCGCTGCGCCGCGCGAACCCTCCCTCCGCGCGACGGTCGTTCGTCGCCGCATGGCGTACGACGCGGATCCCGCAGGATTCGCCGCGGACTACGAGGAGGCCGACCGCGCCCTCACCGGGCGGATCGAGGCGGCACGCCGCCGCGCCGGCACGGTTCGGCTCGGCGAGGCCGCGTTGCTCAAGATCGCCGAGGTCTGCGCCGCGTTCGAGGTGGACGGGTTGCGTGCCGACATCGTGACCGCCCGGACCGCGGTCGCCCATGCGGCGTGGGAGGGACGCACCGAGGTCACCCGGGCGGACATCCGGCGCGCGGCGATCCTCGCGCTGCCCCACCGGGGGCGCCGCAAGCCCTTCGACGCGCCGGGTCTCGACGAGGACCTCCTCGACGAGGTCCTCGGCCAGGAGGATCCACCACCCGACCCACCCGAGGGGCCCGGCCCCGGTGAGCCACCGCCGCCTCCCCCCGGTACACGCGACGACGCGGACGACGCGGACGGCGCGGACGGCGCCGGCGCCGGCGCCGGCGCCGACGCGGGGGCGGGATCGCCCGACTCGCCGGCGTCCCAGCCCGAGCCCGAGCCCCAGCCCGAGCCCGAGCCCGAGCCCGCACCCGAGCCCGAGCCGGCGCCCACGGGCCAGTCAGGGCAGTCGTCCGGACGTGACAGGGCCGGCTCCCCGGTGGGAGCTGCGACGCCGTATCGGCCGCGGCTCCTCAGCGTCCGGGGCGTCGGTACCGGAACGCCGGGGCGGCGGAGCCGAGCGCTGGCGAGCAACGGCCGACGCATCGGGGCGGTTCCGGGGTCCTCCGGAACGCTCCACCTCGTCGAGACGCTGAAGGCAGCGGCCGGCAGGCAGCCCGCCCGGGGACGGGCGAGCGGTCGGGTCGACGTCCGCAGCGAGGACCTCCGTGTCGCCCTGCGGGAGGGACGGGAGGCCAACCTGGTGCTCTTCTGCGTGGACGCGTCCGGCTCCATGGCCGCCCAGAAGCGCATGACACAGGTGAAGACCGCGGTGCTCTCGCTCCTGCTCGACGCGTACCGGCGACGCGACAAGGTGGGACTGGTGACGTTCCGCCGGAGCGGCGCCGCGCTCGTCCTGCCCCCGACCCACAGTGTGGAGATCGCCGCGGCGCGTCTGGAGGAACTCCCCGCCGGCGGCCGGACGCCCCTGGCCGAAGGCCTGCTGGAGGCTGGACGTGTGCTCACCCGCGAACGCCTGCGCGACCCGCGGATGCGTCCCCTCCTCGTCGTGGTGACCGACGGACGCGCCACCGGCGGCGAGCACGCCGTCCCGCGGTCGCTGCGGGCGGCGGACCACGTGGCGGGTCTCGGCGTCACCACCGTCGTCGTCGACGGTGAGAGCGGCCCGCTGAGGCTCGGTCTGGCGGTTAGGCTCGCCGAGCACCTCCGGGGCGAGTACCTTCCGGTCACCGAGGTGAGCGCCGACACGCTCACCGACCGGGTGCGACACCATGTCCGACCTGCGACGAAGGGAGCGGCCTGATGCCCCAGGGACAACCCACGGCGGTACCCGACGACGGCCTCACGACCCGGCAGCGCCGCAACCGCCCGCTCCTGATGGTGCACACGGGCGACGGCAAGGGGAAATCCACGGCAGCGTTCGGCCTCGCGCTGCGCGGCTGGACCCAGGGCTGGAACATCGGGGTCTTCCAGTTCGTCAAGTCCGCCAAGTGGCGCATCGGTGAACAGACCGTGTTCGAACGGCTGGGCCGGCTGCACGACGAGACCGGTGAAGGGGGGCCGGTCGAGTGGCACAAGATGGGATCGGGCTGGTCCTGGACCCGCAGGCAGGGCGAGTCCACCGACCACGCGGCCGAGGCCGCGGAGGGCTGGCTGGAGATCAAGCGCCGGCTCGGCGAGGAGACCCACGACCTGCTGGTCCTCGACGAGTTCACCTACCCGATGAACTGGGGCTGGGTCGACGTGGCCGACGTGGTCGCCACCCTGAGGGACCGCCCCGGCTGCCAGCACGTGGTGATCACCGGTCGCAACGCCGACCCCCTGCTCATCGAGGCTGCTGACCTGGTCACGGAGATGACCAAACGGAAACACCCGATGGACGTCGGCCAGAAGGGCCAGAAGGGCATCGAGTGGTGACCCTGCCGCGGGTCGCCACGGTCTCCGGTCAGGTGATCCGTCGCCGCAGGTCCAGTTCCTGAAGCCAGGAGAGGGCCTCCTCGACGGTGCCGACCGTGGGGACACCCAGGGGGCCGGCGGGGCGGCGCACGACGATGACCGCGACGCCCAGGACTGCGGCTGCCCGCATCTTGGGCCAGTTGAAGGTGCCGCCGGAGTCCTTGGTGATCAGGACGTCCGTGCCGTGCCGCCGCATGAGAGCCAGTTCACCGTCGAGGGTGTAGGGCCCCCGCGTGGTGAGCAACTCCCACACCGCGGGCAGCGCCACGTCGGGCGCGTCGACCACGCGCGCCAGAACCGGGAGGTGGGAGAGGCCGGGCACGAACCGGGGAAGCGCCTGGCGTCCGACCGTGACGAAGGGACGCCCACCGAGTTCCACGGCCCGTCCGGCCGCATCCTCAGGGGTGTCAACCCGGTGCCAGGCCGGGTCGGGCGTCCAGCCGGGGCGTTCCAGCAGCAGCAGGGGTACCCCTTCCGCGGCGCACGCCGCGACCGCATTGGCCGTCATGCCCGCGGCGAAGGGGTGGGTCGCGTCCACGACGGCGTCGTACCGGGCGAGCTCAGCACGGAGCCCCTCGACCCCACCGAACCCGCCGACCCGGACCCGGCCGGCGGGCAGCCGGGGTTGGGTGACCCGCCCCGCGAGTGAGCTGGTGACGTCGAAGCCGTGAGCGACGAGCTGCGCGGCCAGGACACGTGCCTCGCTGGTGCCGCCGAGCAGGAGCACCCTCATGGCGGCCATCAGGGAGCCCTCAGCAGGTAGACGTCCATCACCCATCCGGCCGCGTCCCTGGCCCGCTCTCGTGCCTGCACGAGCGAATCGGCGACCTCGGAGACCCGACCCGCCACCAGCTCCTCCGACGGGGTGCCGAGGTTCGCTCCCCACCAGATCCACCAGTCGTCGAGCCCCTCCAGGGACAGGGTGCCGGTGAGCATGACACAGAGGTTGTCCTGGCCCGCCGCGACGTCGGCGCGCAGCCGCCGGCCGGTGGTGATGTGGACCGGCCGCCCCACCGGGTGCAGCACGATGCGGTGGCGTGCGGCCAGCAGCTGGGGGGCGCTGATGCCGGGCAGCACCTCGTAGGTGAGGGGGAGTCGCTCGGCGAGGGACCCGACGATCCGGATGGTCGAGTCGTAGAGCGACGGATCGCCCCACACCAGGAAGGCGGCGGTGCCGCCGCGCTCACGGAGCACCTGTTCGTAGGCGCCCACCCGCGCCTCGTGCCACGCGTGCACGGCCCGGCCGTACCCGTCCTGCTCCCGGGTGGTCACCGCGTCGCGGTCCCGGACGGGGTCGGGCACGACGACGAGGTCGACCCCGTACGCCTCGGCGATGGCCCGGCGGGCGGCGAGCAGCCCGTCATCGCTGGACTTCTCGGCCGCGATCACGTAGTCGCACGAGCGCAGCGCGTCCGCGACCTCGGGGGTGACGTGCTGGGGGCCCATGCCGATACCGAGGATCCACACCTTCGTCCGTGTCCTCATGCCCCGACCCCGTCCTCGAGGTCGCCCTCGATCTCCAGGTACACCTGCTGCATCGCTGCCATTGTCTCGGTGTCCGGCTCTGCCCACAGGCCACGGTCGGCGGCCTCGTGGAGCCGCTCGACGATGCCGCGCAACGCCCACGGGTTCGAGGTGCGCAGGAACTCCTGCGTGGTGCTGTCGAGGACGTACTCCTGGGCGAGCGCCTCGTACATCCAGTCGTGCACGACCCCGGCGGTGGCGTCGAAGCCGAAGAGGTAGTCGACCGTTGCGGCCAGCTCGAAGGCGCCCTTGTACCCGTGCCGCCGCATGGCCGCGATCCAGCGGGGGTTCACCACGCGCGCCCGGAAGACCCGGGCGGTCTCCTCCGCCAGGCTTCGCGTACGGATCACGTCCGGGGCCGTCGAGTCGCCGACGTACGCACGGGGATCGGCCCCGGTGAGGGCACGGACGGTGGCCACCATGCCGCCGTGGTACTGGAAGTAGTCGTCCGAGTCGGCGATGTCGTGCTCTGCCGCGTCGACGTTCTTGGCCGCGACCTTGATCCGCCGGTAGTTGGCACGCATGTCGTCGGCGGCCGGGGCGCCGTCGAGGTCGCGGCCGTACGCGAAGCCGCCCCAGGCGGTGTACACGTCGGCGAGGTCGCGGTCGTCGTGCCACGATCCCGCGTCGATCACCTGCAGGATCCCGGCGCCGTACGAGCCCGGCTGGGAGCCGAAGATCCGCGTCGTCGCACGCCGGGCGTCCCCGTGCTCGGCGAGGTCGGCCAGGTAGTGGGCCCGGACGTAGTTCAGGTCCGCGGGCTCGTCGAGCTCGGCGACGATCCTGACCGCGTCATCGAGGAGGGCGACGACGTGCGGGAAGGCATCCCGGAAGAACCCCGAGATCCGCACCGTCACGTCCACGCGCGGGCGGGCCAACTCCTCCAGGGGGACCACGGCCAGGCTGCAGACACGTCGCGAGGCCTCGTCCCACTCGGGGCGCACACCGAGGAGGGCGAGGACCTCGGCGATGTCGTCACCGGAGGTGCGCATGGCGCTGGTCCCCCAGACCGAGAGCCCGACCGATGTCGGGTAGGTGCCGGTCTCGTCGAGGTAGCGGGCCACCAGGGACTCGGCCAGCGCCTGACCGGTCTGCCACGCCAGGCGCGACGGCACCGCCCGCGGGTCGACCGTGTAGAAGTTGCGTCCCGTCGGCAGCACGTTCACGAGGCCGCGGAGGGGGGAGCCCGAAGGACCGGCGGGGACGAACCCGCCGGCGAGCGCGTGGAGCACGGCGTCGAGCTCGTCGGTGGTCCTCCGGAGCCGGGGGACCACCTGTTCGGCCGCGAACGTGAGCGTCCGCCGGACCTCCGGGTCGTCGGTCAGGCCGGAGATGGCCGAGGCGCTCCAGTCGGCCTCCTCCATCTGCTCCACGAGGGCGCGCGCACGGGATTCGATCGCGTCGACCGCCTTCAGGTCGGCGTCCTCCCCGAGGCCGAGCGCCGCCCGGAGACCGGGTACGGCGTTGCCGACGCCTCCCCACACCTGTGAGGCCCGCAGGATCGACAACACCAGGTTGACCCGCGCCTCGGCGGTCGGCTCCAGGCCGAGGACGTGCAGCCCGTCGCGGATCTGGGCGTCCTTGATCTCGCACAACCAGCCGTCGACGTGGAGCAGGAAGTCGTCGAACTCGGCGTCGTCGGGCTGTTCCTCCAGTCCCAGATCCCGGTGCATCTCGGCCGAGCGCATGAGCTGCCAGATCTCCCCCCGGATCGCCGGGAGCTTGGCCGGGTCCATCGAGGCGATGTTGGCGTGCTCGTCGAGCAACTGCTCCAGGCGGGACAGGTCGCCGTAGGTCTCCGCGCGCGCCATGGGGGGCACGAGGTGGTCGACGATGGTGGCGTGCGCCCGGCGCTTCGCCTGGGCGCCCTCGCCGGGGTCGTTCACCAGGAAGGGATAGATCAGCGGCAGGCTGCCGATCGCCGCATCCGGGCCGCACGAGGCCGAGAGGGCGGCGTTCTTCCCCGGCAGCCATTCCAGGGAGCCGTGCTTGCCGAGGTGGATGACGGCGTCCGCCCGGAACCCGTGCTCGATCCACCGGTAGGCGCCGAGGTAGTGGTGGCTCGGGGGGAGCGCGGGATCGTGGTAGATGGCCACTGGGTTCTCGCCGAAGCCCCGTGGCGGCTGGATCAGCAGGGCGATCTTGCCCGCCTGCAGGGTCGCCAGCACCAACTCGCCCGCGTCGTTGACGAACAGGCTGCCCGGCGACTCACCCCAGCACTCGACGGTCGCCCGGCGCAGGTCCTCGGGAAGGTCCGCGAACCACCGGTCGTAGTCCTCCTTCCCGATCCGCACGTGGGCTTCGGTGAGTTGGGCGGAGGTGAGCCAGTCCTCGTCCTGACCGCCCGCGGCGATGAGCGCACGGATGAGCCCGTCCCCGGCCTGCGTGTCGTCGTCCCCGTCGAGGAACTCCGTGACCGGGCCCGTGCCGCCGAGGTCGTAGCCCTCCTCGCGAAGCCGCCTCAGCAGGCGGATCGCCGAGGCCGGAGTGTCCAGGCCGACGGCGTTGCCGATGCGGGCGTGCTTGGTCGGGTAGGCCGAGAGGACCAGGGCGATCCTCTTCTCACCGTTCGGCGTCCTGCGCAGGCGGGCGTGGTTGACGGCGATGCGGGCCACGCGGCCGGCCCGTTCGGGGTCGGCGACGTAGCGGGGCAGGCCCTGCTCGTCGATCTCCTTGAACGAGAAGGGCACCGTGATGATGCGTCCGTCGAACTCGGGGATCGCGATCTGGTTCGCGGAGTCGAGGGGGGTCACGCCGTTGTCGGACGCCTCCCACTCGGCTCGGCTCGTGGTCAGGCACAACCCCTGCAGGATGGGGATGTCGAGGGCCGCCATCTGCTCCACGTCCCAGGATTCGTCGTCACCCCCGGCGCTTGCGCTGGCGGGCACGGAGCCGCCGGCCGCGAGGACCGTGACGATGAGGGCGTCGAGAGAGGCGAACGCCTCGTACAGGTCCTTCGGCGCGGAGCGCAGGGAACCGGCGAACATCGGCACGGCGACGGCGTCTCCGGTCGCGTCGATCGCGTCGGCCAGCGCATGCACGAACGCGGTGTTCCCGCTGGCCTGGTGGGCCCGGTAGAACAGGACGCCCACGCGCGGCAGTGACGTCCCGGCGGGGGGCCGCCGGTCGAGGTACCCCCACGCAGGGATTTCGGCGGGGGGTTCGAACCCCTCGCCGGTGAGGAGCACGGTGTCGGAGAGAAAGGCGTGGAGCTGGGCGAGGTTGGCGGGTCCGCCCTCGGCGAGGTACCGGTGCGCCTCCGCCGCCACGCCCTTCGGAACCGTGGAGAGCTCCATCAGCTCGGCACTGGGTTGCTGTTCCCCGCCGAGGACCACCAGGGGGGTGCCGCCATCACGTACTGATGCCACCCCGGGCCACAGGTCCTGGGGTGACCCGAGGAACCGCACCACGACGAGGTCCGCGCCCTCGACGACCTCCGCGCCCTCGACGACCTCCGCGAGGTCGGCGTCCGTGGCGCGGCCGGGGTTCGCCCAGACGAACGCCGCACCGCTCGCGCGGGCGGACAACAGGTCGGTGTCGGACGTGGACAGCAGCGCGATGCGCGCGGGCCTCTTCCTCATGGGATGTTTCCTCCTGCGTGGTCTTCCGACCCGGCGGTCGGATCACCCGGTTGTCACACCCGCGGGTGGGGGTGAGCGTGGATGGTCTTGGGACGGTGGTGGCGCGTGCTGCCCTGTCGATTCTGCTGAGGAGCAGGCGCTCGGGGAGCATACTCGGGAGGAGTAACGCACTCGGTCAAAGGAGACCTCATGAAAGCCTGGCACTTCACCGGCACCCATCAGCCGTTCCAGCGCGTGGACATCCCCAACCCCGTCGCGGCCCCCGGACGGGTCGTCATCGACATCAAGGCGGCGGGCCTCTGCCACAGCGACGTCGGCATCCTCGAGGATCCCAAGTGGCTGGGGACCATGAAGGAGTTGCCGGTCGTTCCCGGTCACGAGGGCGCGGGCGTCATCGCGGCCGTCGGCGAGGGCGTCACGGACTGGAAGGTCGGCGACCGGGTGTGCGTGTGGCCCATGATCGACCTCAACGGCTACCTGATCGACGGGGCGTGGGCGGAGCAGTCCACCGCCTCCCCGGACGCCCTCCTCCGCATCCCCGACGGCGTGTCCTTCGCCCAGGCCGCGGCGGCCACCGACGCGGGCATGACCTCGGTCGGGGCCGTCATGGGAACCGGCGAGGTCAGGGCGGGCATGAAGGTGGGCGTCATCGGCTTCGGCGGCCTGGGCCAGATCGGCGCCCGCGTCGCGCACCTCAACGGTGCCGAGGTGTACGTCGCCGAGGTCAACGAGTCGGTCTGGGAGCGCGCCCGGGAGGCCGGGGCGGTCAAGGTGGCGAAGTCGATCAGGGAGTTCAAGGACGACCAGCTCGACGTCATCGTGGACTACGCGGGCTTCGGGACCACGACCGCCGACGCGATCGAGACCGTCAGGTTCGGCGGCCGGGTCGTGCAGGTGGGCATGGGCAAGCTCGAGGCGACGATCAACACCTACGCGCTCATCCTCGGCAAGGTGCAGCTGTTCGGCTCGATGGGCGGCGAGAAGTCGCACATCGAGGAGACGCTGCGGTGGATGGCCGACGGGGAACTCGCCCCGGTCATCACCGAGATCGACTTCGAGGACATCCCCGACGGCATCGATCGCCTCACCCAGGGCACGGCCGTCGGCCGTCTCGTCGCCAAGGTCGCCGACTGACCCCGGGGGTGCACCGGAATTCCCCGGCCGGTGCACCCAGGCCGTCGGGAGGGGGCAGAGAACTCCGCTGTGGTGCTGGCGCGCGGGCCCGGTCACCCCGTAGCGTAGGGCCGCCCCTGTCAGGGGAGCTCCTCCCGGAAAGGCAGTACGCCCATGGCCGACACCATCGTCACGTGGCTCAACGACACGCTCACGTGGGTCCTCATCGTCTTCCTGCTGTCGGCGGGCCTCTTCTTCACGATCGTGACCAGAGGCGTCCAGTTCCGGCTCTTCGGCACCATGTGGAAGACGATCTTCGGTTCCCGGGGCAATGCGGGACAAGGCGTTTCCAGTTTCCAGGCCTTCGCGATCTCGCTCGCCTCCCGGGTGGGCACCGGCAACATCGTGGGCGTCGCCATCGCGCTGACGCTCGGGGGGCCCGGCGCGATCTTCTGGATGTGGGTGATGGCGCTGCTCGGCATGGCGACCGCCTTCGTCGAGGCGACGCTGGCCCAGATGTACAAGGTCCGGCACGGCGAGGACCACACGTTCCGCGGCGGTCCCGCGTACTACATCGAGCGCGGCCTCGGGCTGCGCTGGGTCGGCATCGTCTTCGCCGTCTCACTCGTCTTCACCTTCGGCTTCGCCTTCAACATGGTGCAGGCCAACACGATCTCCGGCGTGTTCAACGGCACCTGGGGCATCCCGCCGCTGTGGACCGCCATCCTCCTGGCGATCCTGACGGCCGCGATCGTCTTCGGCGGGATCAAGTCCGTGGCCCGCGTGACGGAGTTCCTCGCCCCCCTCATGGCCCTCGTGTACGTCGCCCTGGCGATCATCGTGCTCGGGATGCGGATCGGTGAGGTCCCGGGCGCCATCGGCCAGATCTTCGCCGGCGCGTTCGGGCTCGACCAGGCGCTGGCCGGCACCGCCGGCGGCATCATCGCCGCCATGCTCAACGGCGTGAAGCGCGGCATGTTCTCCAACGAGGCTGGCATGGGCTCGGCCCCGAACGCGGCGGCGACCGCGAATGCGAGCCACCCCGCCCAGCAGGGCCTCATCCAGTCCGCCGGCGTCTTCGTCGACACGCTCGTGGTCTGCACCGCGACCGCCGTCATGATCCTGCTGTCGAACCCCGCGGTGTACACCCCCGGCGTCACCCAGCGCGACGTGGCCGCGACCCTCACCCAGAACGCACTCGCCGACACGCTGGGCGCCTGGGTCATGCCGGTCATGGCGTTCCTGATCTTCGTCTTCGCGTACAGCTCGGTGCTCGGGAACTACGCCTACGCCGAGGTGAACCAGGACTTCATCGGTGGCGGCCACGTGGGCAACCTCGCGGTGCGCGCGCTCGCGGTGCTCGCGACCTTCTGGGGCGCCATCCAGGAGCTGGCGTTCGTGTGGTCACTCGCCGATGTCGCCATGTCGGTGATGGCGGTCATCAACATCACTGCCCTGTTCTTCCTGGGCAAGCGGGCCTACCTCGCGCTGCAGGATTTCGAACGCCAGAAGGGGGTTCCGCCCATGGAGCGGGTCTTCGTCGCCGAGCCGGGCAGCCGGCTCGACCGGGAGATCCCCGGCGACATGTGGACCTTCGAGGTGGGCGACCGGAGCTGAACCCCTCGCCCGGGCGGTGCCGGGGTTATCGTGGGTGGGTCATCTCCGCGGTCCGGTACGGGTCTGGAGTTCCGTCTGCGACACGCGCCGACAGCGCGACCGGGCGACGGTGCCCGGTCCGGACAGAAGGGGCACACGATGAGGGCAGCGCGATTCCACGCGAGGGGCGACATCCGGATCGATGACATCCCGGAGCCGGAGGTGAAGCCGGACGAGGTGGGCATCGACGTGGCCTGGTGCGGCATCTGTGGGTCCGACCTCCACGAATTCCTGGAAGGTCCCCTCTTCATCCCGGCACCGGGTCATCCGCACCCGATCAGCGGTGAGACGGCCCCGGTGACGCTGGGGCATGAGTTCTCGGGTGTCGTCTATGCCGTGGGCGAGGCGGTGGACGACCTTGCTGTCGGCCAGCACGTGGTCGTGGAGCCCTACATCCTCCACGACGATGTGGACACGGGGCCCGACAGCCGCAACTACCACCTCTCGCCCGACCTCGGGTTCATCGGGCTGTCCGGCAGGGGCGGTGGTCTGGCGGAGAAGGTGTCGGTGAAGCGGCGCTGGGTCCACCCCATCAGTGACGACGTGCCCCTGGACGAGGCCGCGCTCCTCGAGCCGCTCTCGGTGGCCTACCACGCGGTGGACCGATCGGGCGCCAAGGAGGGTGACTTCGTGTTGGTGGGCGGGGCCGGCCCGATCGGGCTCCTCGTCGCCGCGGTGCTCAAGAGCCGGGGTGCCACCGTGGCGGTCACCGAGTTGAGCAGCCTGCGACGCCAGCGTGCCCTCGACTCGGGATTCGCCGACCACGCCTTCGACCCGCGTGAGGTGGACGTCGTCGCCGCCGTCCGGGAACTCACGGGGGGAGCGGGTGCCCACGTGGCCGTCGAGGCGACCAGTGCGCAGCCCGTGCTGGACACGTTGCTCGAGGCGTTGCGTCCCCAGGGCGTGCTCCAGGTGGTGGCGATCTGGAGCCATGAGGCGTCACTCGACCTGTTCCAGGTGGTGATGAAGGAGATCGACGTGCGCGGCACGATCGCCTACGTCAACACGCACCCCCACACCATCGCCCTGGTCGAGTCGGGTGAACTCGACCTCAAGCAGTTCATCACCGGACGCATCGGGCTCGACGACCTGATCTCCAAGGGCTTCGACACGCTGATCAACCACAACGAGACCGCGGTGAAGATCCTCGTGTCGCCGTCGGGGAAGGGACTCTGACACCTCGCGAGCCGAGGTCACGCCGAGCAGGAATCCATGCCCTTGGTCAGGCGCTGGAACACACCGAACAGGGCGACGGCGAGGGCGGCGGCGACCATGGTGGTGCCCTGCGGCGTCCCGATGACCAGCGCGCCCGCGAGCAGGACGGCGCCGGCGGTGACCACGCCACAGGGGCCGCAGCCCAGGTCGGGCCGCCATCCGCGCTCGGGGACGTAGGTCGCGATGATGACGGCCAGCAGGAACGACACTGCGGCGACGAGGAGGAGCCGGCCGGCCGGGGCGCCCTGGATCCCGCCCGTGAGGGCGAACACCCCGAACAGGATCGGGGCCACCACCGTCAGGGCGGTCCTGCGCCGGGGTGGGGCGAACGCATCCCTGACCAGGTCCCAGGGGTTGCTGGAGCGCGTGGCGGGCGGGACCAGCGCCTCGCGCAGGGCGGGCGCCTCACGGATCACGAGCGCCTCGGGCGACGAGAACGCGGCGACCCGGGGCGGAGCCAGGGCCTCCTCCAGCGCATCCACCCCGCCCTGGAGGTACGCGCGCCAGTCCGGGGCGTCGGGTGCCACGCCCGCGAGGCGGCGGGCCCACGTCTGCCTGGTGGTCTCCACGGACGCCCGGGCGTCCGGCTGGCCCACCGGCCCGGCCGCCGCGCGGCGGGCCTCGGCCAGCGCGACGGCCGCGCCCTCGTGGTACTTGGCCGCGGGCTGCGGTGAACCCGAGCGCGACATCGCGCACAGGGACGCCTGTCCGGACACCTGGGTGAGCCGGGCGAGGGCCGCCTGCTCGCTCGCGCCGAGGCGCGCCACGAGCGCAGCGGAGGACGGGTGGGTCTCGGTCACGCGGTCAGCATACCCCCGGGGGTATGATCGGCCCAACCTCAACCGCGTCCGACCGGCGGCAGCGGAACGAGGATCAGGCTGGCGCCCCGGACAGGCTCGGCCAGGGCCTGGGGCAGGTCGTCGATCGCGACCTCCTGCGCCCGGACGCCCAGGGCCCGAGCGGCGGCCACGGCGTCCACGTGCTGCGGGGTGGCGAAGAAGCGGTTGAACGTCGCGTCCACCGCTCCCGCGTGCTCGAGCGTGGCGAAGATCCCACCCCCATGGTCGTCGAGGACGATCACCTGGAGATCCTGTTCCGCTTCGAGGTCCCCCTGCGCGAGGCCGCCCAGGTCGTGCACGAACGACAGGTCTCCGAGGACCACCCGGACCGGTTCGCCCAGCCCCGCGGCGAGGCCACGTGCGGTCGAGATGAGGCCGTCGATCCCGGCCAGGCCGCGGTTGGCGAACACGGACGCCGCCCGCTCGGCTCCCGGCGCCACGGCGTCGAAGGCCCGGATCGTGTTGGAGGAGCCGAGCAACAGCGCGGTGTCGGTCGCCCACAGCGCGAGCGCGGCACGCTGGATCGGCGTGGCCGCCTTGTCGACGGCGGCGTCGGCGTCCCGCCACCTCCGCAGCCACGCGAGGTCGGACGCCGCGGGCTCGGGCGCCTCGATGGCCCCCACCACGGCCGACGCGGCCCCGGTGACGTCGGTCCACCGTGCGGTGGGGCTGACGACGACGACCTCGGCGTCCCGGTTCGACAGCAGCCGGGAGATGGGCCGGCTCAGCGTCGGGTGGCCGAACACGACCACCCGCTCGACCTCCGCGGCCAGACCGGCCGCGATCAGGGCGAGGTAGTGGACGATGGCGTCGCCCGAGCGTGCGCCGGAGGAGGGTTCGGCCAGCAGCGGCCACCCGGCGGCGTGCGCCAGCGCTGCGGCGTCCGGCCCCGCGCCGTCGCCGGCCACGGCGAGCGTGCGCCGTCCGGCCGGCAGCGGTGTCGCGACGGGATCGAGCGCGGGCTGCACACGGACCGGTTCGGGCGGGACGCCGAGCTCCCACCGGGAGCCCGGGACGAGCGGCTCGGCGAACGACACGTTCAGGTGCGCCGGCCCCGGATCCCGGGTGAGCGTGCCGAGCGCGGCCGCGATCAGGCGCGTGACGTGGCCGCGGACCGCTGCCGGGTTCGCCCGGGCCGGCAGCTCGGCGACGGCGCGTGGGGCGTCGGCGAAGATCCCGGTCTGGATCGTGGTCTGGTTGGCGCCCGTCCGGTGCCACTCGTGCGGGCGGTCGGTGCTGACGACGAGCAGCGGGACCCCCGCGTGAGAGGCCTCCAGCACGGCCGGGTGCAGGTTGGCCACGGCGGTGCCGGACGTGGTGACGAGGGCGACCGCGCGCGGCTCGCCCCGGTGGAGGGCCGCCCTGGCGAGCCCGAGGGCGAAGTACCCCGCGGTCCGCTCGTCGACGCGCACGTGGGCGCGCAGCCAGCCGGCGGCCTCGGCGTCCGCCACGGCGTAGGCCATCGGTGCCGAGCGTGATCCGGGGGCCAGCACCACATCGCGCACGCCCGCCGCGACGAGTTGGGTGACGATCTCGCGGGCCATCTGGGTCGAGGTCATGCGAGCACCTCCTGCAGGTCGATCCCGGCGAGACGGGCCACGCGGTCGAGGCGCTCGCGCCAGGCGCGGTCCACCTCGGGGGCGGCCGGGCGCACGGCGTCCGGGGTGGGGCGGCGGACGGGGAGCGCGCCGCCGTCGGGGAGGAGGGGGCTGGTCGTGACGTCCGAGCGGAACATCGCGACGGTGGCCAGGCCCGCGGCGTTGGTGCGGGGCAGTGCGGCGGCCAGGGCGACACCGGCGGCGATGCCGACCGACGACTCCAGCGCGGACGACACGGTGACGGGCAGCCCCAGCTCCTCGGCCAGGGCCAGGCACGCGCGGACACCACCCAAGGGCTGCACCTTCACCACGATCACATCGGCGGCCCCGGCCCGGACGACGGCGTACGGGTCCGACGCCCGGCGGATCGACTCGTCCGCCGCGATGGGCACGGAAACGGAGCGGCGGACGCGCGCGAGGTCCTCGACGGAGGCGACGGGCTGCTCGGCGTACTCGAGGCCACCCGCGGCCCGGTCGAGGCGGGGCAGTGCGGCGACGGCGTCGGCCAGCGACCAGGCGGCGTTGGCGTCCACCCGGACGTGCCCGCCCGGACCCAGCGCGTCCCGGACCGCGGCGACGCGGTCGAGGTCGTCGGCCAGCGACTGCCCGGCCTGGGCCACCTTCACCTTGACCGTCGTGCAGCCGGAGGCGCGGACGATCTCGGCGGCCCGCTCGGCTCCCACGGCGGGGACGGTGGCGTTCACGGGGACGGTGTCGCGCACGGCGTCCGGGAAGGGGAGCGTGGCCGCCTCGACCGCCGCGCGCAGCCACGGGACGCAGGTGGCGTCGTCGTAGTCCCAGAACGGGGAGAACTCGCCCCACCCGGCCGGGCCGCGCACCAGGACCCCGTCGCGCTCGGTGAGGTTGCGGAACCGGTCCCGCAGCGGCGTGGCCCAGGTGAGGATCACGGACGGTCCACCGGGGAGAGGGCCTCGTACATCGGCAGGAACTTTCGGGCCGTCTCGGCGAGCTCGTCGCTGGGGACCGACCCGGCCACGATGCCCCCGCCGGCGAACAGGCGGATGCCGGTGCCGTCGTCGGTGACCTGACCGCACCGCAGGGCGATGACGAACTCGCCGTCACCCGCGGCGTCCACCCAGCCCACGGGCCCGGCGTAGCGACCGCGGTCGAAGCCCTCGAGCTCGGCGATCACCCGGAACGCCACGTCCGTCGGTGTCCCGCACACCGCGGCGCTCGGGTGGACGATGCCGGCCAGCGCGAGGCTCGAGTGGTGCTCGCGCAGCGTGCCACTGATGTCGGTGGCCAGGTGCATGATGCGGCTCAGCCGCTTGACCTCGGGGTCGCGCGTGGCGACGTCGGCCACGGTGACCAACCGGTCCGCCACCGAACGTGCGGCGTAGGCGTGCTCGGCGAAGTCCTTGGCGGACGCCTTCAGGCGCGTCGCGGTGATGTCGTCGAGGCCGACGTCGCCGGTCACCGGTGCCGAGCCGGCGAGCACCTGGGAGCGAACCCGGTCACCCCGGGTCGCGATCAGCATCTCGGGGGAGGCGCCGACCAACCCGTCGACGTGGAACGTCCAGCTGGAGGTGTTGGCCTCCTGCAGGCGGGCGAGCAGGGCGGAGATGTCGAGGGGGTCCGGTGAGCTGGCGAACAGGTCGCGGGCCACGACGACCTTCTCGACCTCGCCGTCGGTGATCCGGTTGACGGCGGCCTGGACGGCCTGCCGGTAGCGCTGGCGGGTGAGGGTGCCGGGCAGCAGCTCCAACTCCTCGAACTCCCGCGGTTCGGTCGGACGGGGGAGCACGGCCCGGGTGGGGACACCGTTGGGCGTGACGGTGAGGACGCCACCGCTCCAGCGCCCGAGCAGGGCCGGGACGATCAGGACCGACTCGGCCGAGGAGTCGTCGGCGAACGAGCACGTCGCGAAGGCGACGGGGTTGGCTCCCGGCTCGAGGGTGGCCGCCCAGCGATTGAAGGCCTCGTCCAGGCTCCCGAAACGGTCCATCCCGCGGGCGGTGGCGCGGAACGACTCCCCCCAGCCGAGCATGGCCGTCAGGTCCGCGCCGGAGCCGGTCGCCCAGACCAGCGGGAGCCCGCGGCGCAGGGATGTCGCGAACGGCTCCTCGAGGGCGAAGGCGGCGTTCTGCTCGGGCGTCGTCACGGTGGTCAACCTTACCTTTCGCCGTCGGTAGGCTGGGCCACCATGGGCAACCCGTTCGATCCGACCCGCTGGCGCGCCGTCGAAGGCTTCGACCTGACCGACATCACCTACCACCGGGGGATCACCCCCGAAGGGGCGGACCTCCCGGTCGTCCGCATCGCCTTCGACCGGCCCGAGGTGCGCAACGCGTTCCGGCCCCACACGGTCGACGAGTTGTACCGGGCCCTCGACCACGCGCGGATGACCTCGGACGTGGGCACGGTGATCCTCACCGGCAACGGGCCCTCGCCCAAGGACGGCGGCTGGGCGTTCTGCTCCGGCGGCGACCAGCGCATCCGGGGCAGGGACGGCTACCGCTACGAGGTGGACGGCGCCGACGACGAGGCGGCCCCCGCCCAGCGGCGTGAGCAGATCGACCCGGCGCGGGCCGGGCGCCTGCACATCCTCGAGGTGCAGCGACTGATCCGGACGATGCCGAAGGTGGTCATCGCCGTGGTCTCGGGCTGGGCGGCCGGCGGCGGACACTCGTTGAACGTCGTCTGCGACCTCTCCATCGCCTCCCGGCAGGAGGCCCGCTTCATGCAGACGGACGCCAACGTCGGCTCCTTCGACGCCGGCTACGGCTCGGCCCTCCTGGCCCGGCAGGCCGGCGACAAGCGGGCCCGCGAGATCTTCTTCCTGGCCCGCGAGTACTCCGCCGAGGACGCCGAGCGCTGGGGCGTCGTCAACGAGGTCGCCGATCACGACCGGATCGAGGACCTCGCCCTGGAGTACGCCCGCATCATCGCGACCAAGTCGCCGCAGGCGATCCGGATGCTCAAGTTCGCCTTCAACCTCGCCGACGACGGGCTGGCCGGCCAGCAGGTGTTCGCCGGTGAGGCGACGCGTCTCGCCTACATGACGCAGGAGGCCCAGGAAGGGCGCGATGCGTTCGTCGAACGCAGGGACCCTGACTGGACGGGCTACCCGTACTACTTCTGATGCGTCCCCTCATCTGGGGCGGAGGGGGCACCTCCGCCGCTGCGGTCGACTCGCTGTACGACCTGCTCCGTGCGGAACCCCCATCGGAACCGGTCATCGTGATGGCCGGTTCCAAGGAGGCGTTCGCGAGCGTCGTGGAGCGCATCGCCCAGCCCCTCGACGGGGTCGACGTGGTGATCCGGACGTCGGGGTCGACCGATGGGCGAGGTCGCCTCGTGGGCCTGTCCCGGCGGGCGCTCGAGGCCTCCGCCCGCGCCACCCACGACCGTCTCGCCGGCCCGGGACAGTGGCTGACCTCGCTCCCGGTGGACGCGGTGGCGGGCTTCCAGGTGATCAACCGCAGTGCGCTGGCCGGGCACCGTCCGGTCGTCTACGCGCCGCGCCGCGGCTTCGACCCGCTCCTCTTCGAGGAGGCGCTCTCCCGCTTGGTGCCGGGGGTCCCGCACTACTTGTCCCTCGTGCCGACCCAGCTCCACGGCATCGTCGGGACGGCTCCGCAGTTGCTCGGCGGTTTCGAGGCGATCCTCGTGGGTGGGGCGGCCCTCGCGCCGGACCTCGCCGCCCGAGCAGCGGATGCCGGCGCCAGGATCGTCCGGACCTACGGGTCGACCGAGACCAGCGGTGGCTGCGTGTACGACGGCGTCCCGCTGGACGGAGTGGCCGTCCGCGTCGTGGACGGACGGATCCAGCTCGGCGGCGCCACCCTGCTCACGCGCTACCTGGACACGGCCGACCAGCCCTTCTCCGACGACCGGTGGTTCGTCACCAACGACCTGGGCAGCATGGACGACGGTCGCCTCAGCGTCCTGGGCCGGGCCGACGACGTGGTCATCTCCGGGGGCGTGAACGTCCACCCCGCGCGCGTCGAGGCGGCGCTGGCCCCGCTGGGCGGGCAGTGGGTGGTCGTGGGCGTCCCGGACTCCCACTGGGGCCAGCGCGTCGTGGCCGTCACCACCGCAGACCCCACCCCGAGCGCGGACGCCGTGGCCGCCGCCACCGCGCACCTGGCACCCGCCGAGCGGCCCAAGGACGTGCTCGGCCTTGCCACTCTCCCCTTGCGCCCCACGGGAAAGGTGGATCGCCGTGCGGTCGCCGAGTACGCTGCACAGAGTTTCAGGAGGGACATCGCGCATGACGAAGGCCGCCCAACGTGAGGCACAGCGTGCCCGGACGAGGCGCCGCTCCCTGTTCGCCGGCACGGTCGGAAACCTCGTGGAGTGGTTCGACTGGGCGGTCTACGGATTCTTCGTGCCGGTCTTCGCGGCCTCGTTCTTCCCCCTGGGGGACCATCTCGCGCAGATCCTCGCCGGCTTCACGATCTTCGCGGTGGGCTTCTTCTTCCGGCCCCTCGGTGGCGCGATCCTCGGATCCTACGCGGACCGCCACGGCCGTCGTGCCGGACTGACGTTGGCGATCCTGCTCATGGCGGGGGGCAGCCTGCTGATCGCGTTGCTCCCCACCTACGGGCAGGTGGGCGTCCTCGCCCCGGTGCTGCTGACCGTGGGGCGCTGCATCCAGGGCTTCTCGGCCGGCGGTGAGTTCGGGACCTCCTCCGTCTTCCTCGTCGAGAACGCACCCCCCGGACGCCGGGCCTGGGCCGGGTCCTGGCAGCAGGTCTCGGTGGGGATGGGCACGCTCCTGGCGTCCATCCTCGCGGCCGTGATGTTCGCCACGCTCTCCGACGCGGCCCTGGCCGACTGGGGTTGGCGGGTCGCCTTCGGCATCGGTGGGGTGCTCGGCCTCCTGGGGCTGTGGCTGCGCAGGGTGGTGCCGGACACGGAGGCGTTCACCCGGGTCAAGGAGAACGGCCGCGTGATGAGTCGTCCTCTCACGAGCGTGCTGCGTGACCACCCCCGGGCCGCGCTGCGCGTCATCGGCCTGGTGGCGGCCGGCACCGCGCTGGTCCAGTTCTGGTTCATCTCCCTGCCCTCGGTGCTCCACCTGCACACCGGCGTCGAACTCCGCGAGGCGCAGCTGGCGGCGATGCTGGGCCTGGCGCTGTTCACGATCCTGCAGCCGGTGTCGGGGTACCTGTCCGACCGATTCGGACGCCGCCCGATGCTGCTGTTCTTCGCCGTCGGTTCGGCCGTCACCTTCATCCCGCTGCTGAACACGGTGGGGCAGACGATGTCCAGCGTGCTCGTCGCCGTCTCGGTGAGCGCGGTGCTCTTGGCGGCCTACGCCGGGTCGCTCGCCGCGGTGATGGCCGAGCAGTTCCCGCCCGAGGTGCGCGCGGCCGGCATCTCCCTGCCCTATGGCATCGCGGTCGCCCTGTTCGGCGGCCTCGCGCCCGTTCTGGCCACCGCGATGGTGGCCAACGACTCCTTCTGGGTGTTCCAGGTCACGATGGTGCTGCTCTGCATCGGTTCCGGTGTCGTCTACTGGGTGATGCCGGAGACGAAGACCGATCCCCGCGTGCGCGCCGCCACCTCCACTCCCGGTGCCGGCTCGCCGTCCGAGACGGGTGTCGTCGCCGGCGCGTACGACTTCTGACCTCAGCGGCCCGGGGTGAACCTCCGCAGGCGCGTGGAGTTCGACACCACGAACACCGAGGACAGGGACATCGCGAACCCGGCGATGAGCGGGTTCAGCAGCCCGAGCGCGGCCAGCGGGATGGCGGCGATGTTGTAACCGAACGCCCACACGAGGTTGCCCTTGATCGTGCGCAACGTGCGCCGGGCCAGGGCGATGGCGTCCGGGATGACGTTGAGGTCACGCCGGACCAGGATGATGTCGGCCGACTTCATCGCGACGTCGGTCCCCGACATCACGGCCAGGCCCAGGTTGGCGGACGCCAGCGCCGCGGCGTCGTTGATGCCGTCGCCCACCATGGCGACCCGACGGCCCTCGTTCTGGAGGCGCTCGATCACGGCTGACTTGTCGATCGGGAGGACCTCGGCGATGACCTCGTCGACACCGACGATCCCCCCGATGGCCTCGCCGGCCGCCCGGCGGTCACCGGTCAGCAGGACCGTCCGCAGGCCCATCTCCTTGAGGCGGGCGACCGCGGCGGCGGCCGAGTCCTTGATCGTGTCGGCCACCTCGATGATGCCGACGAGCTCGTCGCCGACGCCCACCAGCACGGCGGTGCGTCCCGCTCCGGCGGACGCCTCGAGCGCGGCCTCGGCCGCCCCATCCACGGCGATCCCGCGCTGGCGGAACAACCCCGGGTTGCCCACCACGACCGTCCGGCCGTCGACCTCGCCGGTCGCACCCAGGCCGGGCAGCGCGATCATCCCGGTCGCCCGGGGCACCCCCACGCCCGCATCCGCGGCCCGCCGGACGACGGCGCGCGCGATCGGGTGCTCGGAGTGGTGCTCGACGGCGGCGGCGAGGGCCAGCACGGCGTCCGGGTCGCCCCCCTCGTGGGAGCGCACCGACTCCACGCGCATCTCGCCCGTGGTCAGGGTGCCCGTCTTGTCGAGCACGACGGTGTCGATGACGCCGGAGGCCTCGAGGGCGTCCGGGCCCTTGATCAGGATGCCCAGCTGTCCGCCGCGCCCGACGCCCACCATGAGCGCGGTCGGCGTGGCCAGCCCCAACGCGCACGGGCAGGCGATGATCAGCACGGACAGGGCCGCTGAGAACGCCGCGCGCACCCCACCGCCGGCCAGCAGCCAGGCAGCGAGCGTGACCAGCGCGATGACGAGCACCACGGGGACGAACCACCCGACCACCTTGTCGACCATCGTCTGGACGGCCGCCTTGCGGGCCTGCGCCTGCTCGGCGGTCGCGGCCATCTGGGCCAGCTGGGTGTGGGCGCCGACGCGCTCGGCCCGCACGATGAGAGCACCGGTGGTGTTGATCGTGCCGCCCAGGACCGCGTCCCCCTCGGTGACCTCGCGGGGCACCGGCTCACCCGTCATCATCGACGTGTCGATGGCGGAGGAACCCATGACGACGGTGCCGTCGGTCGCGATGCGTTCGCCGGGGCGGACGCCGAAGCGGTCGCCCACCCGCAGCTCGCCGATCGGGATGACCGACTCCACGCCGTCACGGATGACCCGCACCGAGGTGGGTGCCAACCGTCCGAGCGCCGACAACACCGAGCGTGCCGACTTCTTGGAGCGCGCCTCCATGTAGCGGCCGCCCAGCAGGAAGGTCGTCACGGCGGCGGCGACCTCGAGGTAGAGCGAGTCGGCGCCGGCCGGCGCGATGCCGTAGCCGAGCCAGTAGCCGGTGGTGTCCTCGGTGCCGAGGATGGTCGAGACCAGTGACCACGTGAACGCGGCGAGGATGCCCAGCGACACCAGCGTGTCCATGGACGTCGACCCGTGCCGCAGGTTGCGCCACGCCGCCTTGTGGAACGGCCAGGCGCTCCAGAAGATGACCGGCAGCGAGGCGACGAGCAGGATCCACTGCCAGCCGGGGAACCGCATCTGCGGTGCCAGCGCCAGCACGATCGCGACGTCGCCCAGCGGGACGGTGAGCAGGGCAGCCACGATGAGGCGGTTGCGGAGCATCTTCACGCGGTCGGCGTAGCCCTGCCCCTCCTCACCCTCCACGACGGGGGAGGCGCCGTAGCCGGCGGCCTCGACCACGCCCACGGCGTCCGGCGCCTTCTCCGGTGGCAGGCCGAGGATGACCGCGCGCTCGGTGGCGTAGTTCACCGTCGCCCGGACGCCGGGCATCTTGTTGAGCTTCTTCTCGATGCGGTTCGCGCAGGCGGCGCACGTCATGCCCGAGACGTCGAGCTCGACGCGTTGGTCCAGCCCGCTGGTGAGGGGGGCCTCCGGGGTCGCGGTCACGACTCCAGCCGCCTCAACTGGGCCTCGCGGGCCATCTGCTCGTCACGCCTGGCCAGCTCGGCCAGCATGTCGTTGTAGGCGTCGAAGGAGTCGTCGGTGCCGGCGTCCGCGGCCTCGTCGATGGTGCTGGCCTCGCGGCTGTCGGAGCGGAACCACTGCCACGCGAGCGCGGCGATGACCACGAACAGGGGGACCTCCCCGAGGAACCAGGACGCCTGTCCGGCGATGTTCTGGTCGGCCAACAGGGCGGCGTGGTCGGGCAGCCAGGGGACCTGGATCGTCTCGTAGAACGCGGCGCCGAGGAGGGTCTGGGACGAGAGGATGCCCACCGCGAACACCGCGTGGAACGGCATGATCGAGATGACCAGGGCGAGCTTGAGCAGGTGCGGCAGCTGCTTGCTGGTGCGGTCGGAGCCGATGATCATCGTGAAGAAGAAGTAGCCGGTCATCATGAACACCAGCAGCATCAACTGGTGGGCCCAGTGGTACTTCATCAGCCAGGCGAAGGCGGGCGTGTAGTACACCGCGAAGAGGCTGCCCACGTAGGCCACCCAGGCGACGGGTGGGCTCGTGAGGAACTGCCACAGGCGGTGCGACTCCAGGGAGTCCAGGGCCGAGCCGAGCGAGACGTGCGTCTCCGAAGGGGTCGACGCCGCCCGGACCAGAGCCAGGGGAGCGCCGAGCACGCCCAGCACCGGGACCAGCATGTTCACGGTCATGTGCACGACCATGTGCCAGCTGTACTGGACCGTCGAGTACTCCCACATCCCGGTGACGGCCAGGAACAGGGTGAGCAACCAGGCGGCCGCCCACGCCACGGTGCGGCCGATCGGCCAGCGCTCGCCCCGCTGGCGCGCGCGCAGGACGCCGAGCGCATAGGAGCCCAGGGCGAACGTCGCGATGCCGATCCACAGCAGGTTCGGCCGCCCCGGGCTGACGAGCAACGAGATCGTGGGGGCCACGGTCACCTCGTAGCCCAGGTAGTTGACCATGATGGACTGCGGCTCGAGGAACCGGGGCGTGGGGACGTGGTTCTCCGCGGTCACGGCGGTCACGTACGCGACGGCCAGGATGACGTCGCGCCCGAGGCTGCCCGCCGTCCGGCCGCCGACGAACTGCCGGACGGCCCAGCTGAGCGCGAAGAGACCCAGGACCACGAGGATCACGATCGTCCACAGGCCGTACGGGGTGGTGGTGGCCGGCAGGCCCGCGAGCTGTTGCCAGGCGATGACGCCGTGGCCCGCCGTGGTGACGAGCAGCAGGGGTGGCACGAGCCGCTGGTAGCGCATGACGGACGCCGGCGTCCCACCGAGCCAGGCACCCACGGCCGCGGTCAGGAGCGGAACCACCGTGAAGACCACGGCCACCGCGGCGTCCGTCGCCCAGTCGTGGTCGAGACCCACGGTGACGTTGCCGGTCACCGTCACGAACGCCAGCGCGACCGTACCGGCCACCAGTCCCAGCAGGCTGCTCGCCCAGTGCCGGCTCCCGTAGGACGCGACCACGATGGCGGCGGCCACGATCGCGGACGCGAGCCACGCCAGGCCCGAGGGGGAGGCCCACACGAACGTCCACCACGCCTCGGGACGCAGCGTCACCCCGATGGGGACGCCGTTCACGTAGGCCGGGTTGGCGAACGTGTTCAGCAGCGACGCGGCGAACCAGACCTGGCCGAGGCGGCCGGCCCACGGCAGCAGGCGGCGGCCGCCCTCGGTGAGGGTGTGGTCGGGATTGCGCGGCGCGAAGCCGACGATGGCGGTGAGGGCACCCAGGGTGCCGAAGGCTGCCAGCCGTGCCGTCAGGTCGCCGAGCAGGGAGATCAGGCCGGTCACGTCGTCGGCCTGGATGCGCGCCGGGAGCGGCGGACGCGTCGCCAGGTCGAGACCCACCAACCACGCCGCCACATAGGCGGCCACGGCGGCCCCCGCCAGGGACAACAGGACCGCGGTGCTGCGTCGGCTCGGAACGGTGGACGGCGTCCTCGGCGTGCTGTTCACGAACTACCTCAAGAGATCGGGGGGAACCGACACAGGGGCATCGGCTTCGGCGGTGAGTCTAGTCCGCGGGACCGGGGGGCGCCTTGACGGGCCCAGCCACTCGACCCCATCCGTGGTACTGCGGCTGACGCCCGACTAGGCTCACCGTGAGTCTGGGCGACCACGCGAGACAAGCGACGAAGGGGAGCATCATGCAGCTGGGACTGATCGGACTGGGCAAGATGGGCGGCAACATGCGCGAGCGGCTCCGCCGCGCCGGCCACACCGTCATCGGGTTCGACACGAACCCCGACATCTCGGACGCGAAGGACCAGGCCGACCTCGTCGCCCAACTCACGGACTCTCCCCGCGTCGTCTGGGTGATGGTGCCGGCGGGCAAGGTCACCGACGCCGTCATCGGTGAACTCGCGGGCCGCCTGTCCGAGGGCGACATCATCATCGATGGTGGCAACAGCAAGTGGACCGCCGACCAGCGCCACGCCGACGAACTGGCCGCCAAGGGCATCCGCTTCATCGACTGCGGCACCTCCGGCGGTGTGTGGGGGCTCGAGAACGGGTATGCGCTCATGGTCGGTGGCGCGGCTGACGCCGTCGCCGTGGCCCAGCCCATCTTCGATGCGCTCAAGCCCGAGGGCGACTCCGGCTTCGTGCACGCCGGCGAGGTCGGCGCCGGCCACTTCGCCAAGATGGTGCACAACGGCATCGAGTACGGCCTCATGCAGGCGTACGCCGAGGGCTGGGAACTGCTGGAGCGGGCGGACATCGTCACGGACGTGCCCGCCGTGTTCGAGTCGTGGCGCGTGGGCACCGTCATCCGTTCCTGGCTGCTCGACCTGATGGTGCGCGCCATGGACGAGGACCCGCACCTCGACAGGATCGAGGGCTACGCCGCCGACTCCGGGGAGGGGCGCTGGACCGTGAACGCGGCCGTCGACCTCGGTGTCCCGGTGCCGACGATCTCCGCAGCCCTGTTCGCCCGCTTCGTCAGCCAACAGGAGGACAGCCCGACCATGAAGATGATCGCGGCCATGCGCAACCAGTTCGGCGGGCACGCGGTGCGCTCCGAGGGCGCGGACGGCGTGCCGCCGGCCCCGTCGAAGGGATCGACCCCCGGTCAGGCCCACGCCTGAGCGCCGGCCCGGCCCACCGGGGCCTCCCGCCCGCGGTGTTCCAGGATCCCGATCGCCTGCATCAGGGCGAACATCGTGACGGGACCGACGAACACGAAGCCGTGCTTCTTGAGGGCCTTCGACAGCGCGACGGACTCCGGCGACTGGGTGGCGTCCGCCCCCAGCGTCGGGTCGGCCGGGCGGAACGACCAGACCAGCCCCGCCAGGTCGAGTCCGGCGTCCGTCATCGCCGCGGTGGCGCGTGCGTTGGTGATCGCCGCCTCGATCTTGCGGCGGTTGCGGACGATGCCCGCGTCGGCGAGCAGTCGCTCGACGTCGGCCTCGGTGTAGCGGGCCACCGCCTCGGGGTCGAAGTCGTGGAACGCAGACCGGAAGGCGGGCCGCTTGCGCAACACCACCGCCCACGAGAGCCCTGACTGGAACCCCTCCAGCACGATGCGCTCGTAGACACCCGGTGTGTCCCGCACGGGCAGGCCCCACTCGTGGTCGTAGTAGTCGCGCATCAGGTCGCTGGCCTCGGCCCAGGCTGGTCTGTCCATGCCCAGACAATAGGCAGCCCCTGTCCCCGGCACGGGGGCGGGTGAAAACCTGCGGGGAGCACCCACCGGTGGGATCATGTCAACAGGAGGACGCCATGAAAGCCGTCTCGCTCTTGCAGGTCATCTATTCGTTCTTCCTGGGGCTGGTCGTCGTCGGACTGGTGGCCATCGGCATCAACACGTTCCACCCCCAGCCCCAGTGGCCGGACTACGGCTACGACAAGTACCAAGGGACACCCACCCCGGAGCAGATCGCGGACCAGGAAGCCGCCATGCAGGCCGTGCGCTCCGCCCAGGAGACGTGGTCGCTCACCACGAGCATCATCCTGCTGGTCTGCGCGACGCTGATCCTCGCGGTGTCGCTGTGGCGCCCGGCCCGCATGGCCGTGATCTCCAACGGACTGCTGCTGGGCGGCATCTTCACGATGATCTACGCGGTGGGGCAGTCCATGTCGGCCGCGCAGGGGCAGTTGGCCCGCTTCTTCGTCGCGTTGGCCGCGCTCCTGGTGACCGTCGGCATCGGGTACCTGACGTTCATCCGCCGTACCCCCGCCGTCGAGTCGCTGGGCGTTCGCGGGGCCGACGTGGGCGACACCGGTCCGCTCGGCGAGCGTGTCTCGGCCATCGAACGCAGGCTGGACGCGCTGGGCAGGGCACTGAACGACTGAGGTGGGGTCACCCTCCGCTCCCACGGGCTCGCCCCACCGGCGCCCTTCAGGCCCTCGGCACGGTGCTGTGCGCCGTCCTCGCGGTGACCCTGCCGTGGCAGTCCGTGGCCGTGGGCGCGGTGGTGCTGCTCGTGGGGCTCAGCGGTCGCCGGTTGATCCTGCGTCGTCGTCCCGGTAGGCGCCCGGACGGTCGATGATCAGGACCGCACCGTCGGCGTCCGCGCGCATCTCGGCGGGGGCCAGCCAGCGGGCGAGGTGGTGGACGAGCACGGTCACCAGCGTGCCGAAGGCGATGCCGCCCAGGATGAAGCTGTCGCTGAACTGCAGGGTGACGTCGCCGACGCCGATGATGATGCCCGCCGAGACCGGGACGAGGTTGAGCGGGTTGCCGAAGTCGACCCGGTTCTCCTTCCAGATCTTGGCGCCGAGCAGGCCGATCATGCCGTACAGCACCACCGTGATCCCGCCCAGGACGCCGCCCGGCGTCGCCGAGATGACGGCACCGAACTTCGGGGAGAAGCCGAACAGGATCGCCACCATGGCGGCGACCACGTAGGCGGCGGTGGAGTAGACGCGGGTGGCCGCCATGACGCCGATGTTCTCGGCGTACGTGGTGGTCGGGCCGGCGCCGCCGGCGGTGGCGATCATCGAGGCCAGGCCGTCCGCCCCGATGGCCTTGCCCATCTCGCCGTCCAGGTCCGCGCCGGTCATCTCGGCGACGGCCTTGACGTGGCCGGTGTTCTCGGCGATCAGGGCGATCACCACGGGCAGCGCGATGAGCGCGAACGCGACGTTGAACGAGGGGAGGTGGAAGCCCACCACGTTGTTCGCGCCGTGCAGCGTCCAGGCGCCCAGGTCAGTCACCGGGGGCAGGCCGAACCACGGCGCCGAGGCGACGCCGGACCAGTCGACGCGGAGGTGCGTGGTCGCCTCACCGGCGGCGGGGGAGAACGACGTGATGGGACCGGTGGCGAGGTCGAGCACCCACGACAGCACGTACCCGAAGATCAACGACAGGAAGATGGCGATGCGGCTCAGGAACCCGCGCACGCCCACCGACAGCACCACGACCACCAGCATGGTGATGAGTGCGACCCACTGGTCCTGCGGCCAGTAGGTCTTGGCGACCACCGGGGCCAGGTTGAAACCGATCAGCATGACCACCGCACCGGTGACGACCGGCGGCAGCGCCTTGTGGATCACGCCCGATCCGGCGAAGTGGATGATCACGCCGGCGATGAGCAGGGCCACGCCAACCCAGAACATCGCGCCCGACACGTGGCTGGGGTTGCCGCCGGCGGCATAGATCGCCGTCGCCACGCCCACGAAGGATGCCGATGAGCCGAGGTAGGAGGGCACCCGGCCCTTCACCACGGCCAGGAAGATGAGGGTCGCGACGCCGGACATCATCACCGCGAGCTGGGGGTTGAGGCCCATCAGGAGCGGGAAGACGAACGTCGCGCCGAACATCGCGACCACGTGCTGGGCGCCCAGACCAACGGTCTTGCCCCAGCTGAGCCGCTCATCGGGGGCGACGACCGCCCCGGGCTTCAGGGTTCCGTCACCGTGCAGCTTCCAAAGGGCCATGCCGCCACCTCACCTCAGGGCCCGGAACCGTCCGGGCAAACGGCTGCACTGTACTCCCCGAGCGTCCCGCGCGTCAGGACGTCCAGCCAACGTCCTCCCACTCCACGGTGGCGAAGGCGTGTGCTCCGAAGTTGGCCAGTCCGGTGCGGACGGCGACGAACTCGGGCTCCTGGTAGAGCGGGATCGAGACGACGTCCTGCCACAGGAGACGGGCCAGTTGGCTGGCCTGGTCGGCGCGACGGATGGGGTCGACCTCGGTGCCCACCTCCTGCATGAGTTCGGACGCCCCGGGCGTCGCCGCGGCTCCCTCGGGCAGTCGGGCGAGCGGGAACGCGCTCACCCGCACCGACACGGGGGTGAGATCGGCGTCCTTGATGGCGTTGCGAAGGGTGATGCCCACGGCGTCCAACTGGCCGGCGAGGTCGCGGGCCTCGCCCGGGGACCGCGCGTCGCCGGGGCTCACGAGGAAGGACACGACCAGCGGCAGGCCGTCCTTCATGCGCTGGCCGCCCTCGAGGACCCAGCCCGCCTCGTCCAGCAGGGTGCCGGCCCGGACAGGGTCGTGGGTGAGGCCGGTGGCGCGACCCTGGTCGGCGTAACCGGGCTGGGTCGGCAGCAGCAGGGGGTTGGACCACGTGCGCGGGGGCTCGGCCCCCACGGGCACCTCGGCGCGGCCCACCTCGGTCCGGTCGAGGGCGAGGAGGAGGGCCCGGCGGACGCGCGCGTCGTCGAGCGCGCCCGACCGGGAGACCAGCAGACTGCGCCCGGACGTGCCGGGGGCGGAGCGGATGGCCGTGTCCGCGGCGACACGCGATTGCGCGAGGCGGTCGCTGGAGGCGCCGGTCTCCCACACGTCCAACTCGTTGTGCTGGAACGCCGCGGCGAGTGCCTCCCCGGGGACGGTCCGGAACATGATCCTCTCGAGCTTCGGAGGATCGCCCCACCACAGCGGGTTCCGTTCGAGCGTGACGAGCCCCTGCACCCGGTCCACGTGGGTGACCATGAACGGGCTCGCGTGGCGGGCGTCCACGTAGCTGCTCCAGGAGAACGCGGGCGCGCCGGTGAGGTCGGCGGCCCGCTGGGGGCCGGCGACGAGCGGCTGGATCCAGTCCGGGTCCACGTGCTCGAAGGTCAGCAGGACGGTGGTGGGCGTCTCACCTTGGCGGACCTCGGCGACCCGGTCCCACCCGCCGGTGGCGTCCGGGGGGATCCCGTCCACCTGACCGGAGGCGGCCCGCCACGTCGCGATCCAGTCGTCCGCGGTGATGGGAGTGGCGTCGCCCCACACGGCCCGCTCGTTGAGGATCAGGGTCACGAGGGTGTGATCGGTGTGCGAGGCGTGGACGTCCGAGATGAAGTCGGGGTTCGGGGTCGGCCGGCCCGCGGCGTCCAGGGTGAAGTGCGCGGGCGTCAGCGGGGCCAGGACGCGCTGGGTGTCGGCATCGGCGTCCGGGTGGCGGGGGTTCCACTGGGTGGGGAGGTGGCTGATGGGGAACCGCAACAACCCACCCTCACGCACCCGGTCGCGGGGCAGCGGGTTGATGTCACGCTCCGCGTCCGCCCCCACGGGTGGGGAGGTGGTCACCTCGGGAATCGTCTGGGCCGTACAGGCCACCAGGAGCATGGCCGCGAGGGCGCCGAGGATCGCGCGGGGACGCGGCGGCGTGCTCACGGGTGGGTCCTCCTGGGGGCCTGCGGCGGGTGACAATGCGTTTCACCCTAGTTGCGGCGCAACTCCGCGAGTCCCTTGTTGCGGTCACGATTCGGACACCGGAGGTCACGATTCGGACAAGGGCTACACCCAGGAACGCAACCACATGCGTGCCCACCACTGGTCGTGGGGGATCACCTCGGCGGTGAGGACCGGGTACAGGAGGGCGAAGTTCGCGGCCACCGCTCCGACCGCGAGGCCGGCGACGATGGCACCGATCCGACGGCCCGGCGCACGGGCCGGACCGAGCGCCAGCCCCAGCGCCATGGCCAGCGCGATCGTCGAGAAGGGGATGATCGTGATCGCGTAGAAGAAGAAGACGGGACGGTCCGCGGACGCGAACCAGGGCAGATAGGTGGCGGCCGTCCCCAGCACCGGGACCGCGAAGCGCCAGTCGCGCCCGCCCAGCCACCAGATCAGCGCGACCGCCAGGGCGGCGGCGGCCATCCACCACAGGAGGGGGGTGCCCATGCCGGTGATGACGGCCACGCACTTCTCGGTGCCCGGCGGACAGCCCTGCGTACCGGCGGCGATGTCGTTCTCGGCGTGGAAGCTCGTCGGTCGCAGCATGAGCAGCCAGCCCGCCGGGTGTGCGTCGTAGGCGTGCTCCTGGCCCCGGATGTAGGCGCCGGTGTGGAACTCGAGGATCTCCCGGTGGTAGTTCAGCAGCGACGCGAATCCCTCGCCGAACGCCGACACCCACGGGTGGCCGGGGTTCTTGCTGCCCCAGTCGCGCCCCCACGCCCCCGAGCTGTTCAGCCACCCGGCCCAGGAGGCCACGTAGACGACGAACGCGGTGACGACGATGGACACGAACGCGAGCACACCCTCGCGCAACACCGCCGTCCAGGACCGGAACCCGGCACCGGCCAGGCGCCGCGCGCCCACGTCCCACAGCACCGTGAGGATGCCGAACACGGCGATCACGTAGACCGAGTTCCACTTGACGCCCGTGGCCAGGCCCAGCAGGACGCCGGCCGTCCAGCGCCAGGGGCGCCACCACAGGAGTGGACCGAAGGAGCCGCCCAGGGTCGTCAGCCCACGGGCCGCCATGGCATCGGCGAGGCGATGGCGGTGGTCGTCGCGGTCCGCGACGATCGCGGCGACGCCGGCGACGATGAAGGTGGCCTGGAAGATGTCCAACAGGGCGATCCGGCTCATCGTGAAGGCGAGGCCGTCGAGGGTCAGCATGAGGCCGGCCATCGCACCGATGAGCAGCGACCGCGAGAGGCGCCGCGCCAGCCGGATCGTGGCGACCACGAGCAGTGACCCGAACACCACTGCCATGATCCGCCAGCCGAAGGTGTTGAGGCCGAACATGGCCTCGCCGAGCGCGATCAGCCACTTGCCGACTGGCGGATGGGCGATGAACGAGCCGGCGGGGCCCAACGAGGATGCGTCGCCGAGCAGGACCTGCGGATTGGAGGTGTCGGCGGCGGCCCAGGTCCCCTCGTAGCCCAGCGTGAGCAGGGACCAGGCGTCCTTGGCGTAGTAGGTCTCGTCGAACACGACCGCGTTCGGACGCGCCACGCCGATGACCCGGATCGCGAAGGCCAGCAGGCCGATCCCGAGCGTCACCGCCCAGCCGAGCCACTCGTTCCCCCGGACGCCGTCGCGCAGACGGTCGATGGTGGTGGGGGCGGCCGACGTCGTCACCCGGCCATGCTAGCCACGTCATACTGGGAGGCATGACCGACGGTGTGCTCGTCCTTGCCGCCACGCCCATCGGGGACGTGGCGGACGCCAGTCCCGCCATGATCGGCGCATTGGTGGGGGCGGACGTGATCGCCGCCGAGGACACCCGGCGCCTGCGCGACCTGCTCCGCCGGATGGGGGTGGAGACGACGGCTCGCGTCGTGTCCTATTTCGACGGCAACGAGGCGTCCCGCGTCGGCGTGCTGATGGACGCCCTGCGCGCGGGCGAGCGTGTGGTCGTGGCCACGGACGCCGGGATGCCCGCGGTCTCCGACCCCGGCTTCCGGATCGTCCAGGCGGCCATCGAGGCGGGCATCCGGGTGACCGCGGTCCCGGGCCCCTCGGCCGTGCTGACCGCGCTGGCGATCTCCGGCCTGCCCACCGACCGCTTCTGTTTCGAGGGATTCGTCTCCCGCAAGGCGGGTGAACGCCGCCGCGCGCTGGGGGCGCTCGCGCGCGAGGAGCGCACGATGGTGTTCTTCGAGGCCCCCCACCGCCTGGCCGACTTCCTCGCCGACGCACGGGACGCCCTGGGTGCCGACCGTCCCGCCGCCGTGTGCCGCGAGCTGACCAAGACGTATGAGGAGGTCATCCGCGGCGGGCTGGGAGAGTTGGCCGCGTGGGCCGCCGGCGAGGTCCGGGGTGAGATCACGGTGGTCGTCGCGGGAGCGACGGGGCCGGCGGTCACCGTCGAGGACGCCGTCGCCGAGGTCTTGGCCCGCGTCGGGGCCGGCGAGCGTTTGAAGCCCGCCGTCGCCGACGTGGCCGCGGCGTCCGGGGTGGGCAAGAACGAGCTCTACGAGGCGGCGCTGGCCGCCCGGCGTGGGACAGCGTGAACTTGTGACCCGACTGCGGGTGACAAGTTCACGCTGTCTGCGTGGGAGGATGGCGCGGTGACCGCTGAACTGCCGCAGGCACCCGAACCACTGGCCGTTCCGACGACGGACGCCCACACGCACCTGGGCACCACCGCGCACAAGACCGGCCTGTCGGCGGCCGACGCGATCGGGCGAGCGGCCGCGGTCGGGGTGCACCGGCTGGTCGACGTGGGCTACGACCTGCCCAGCTCGCAGGCGGCGATCGCGGTGGCCGAGGAGTTCGAGGCCGTCGTCGCAACGGTCGCGATCCATCCGCACGACGTCGCCGAACTCGGTGACGGCCTCGATGAGGCGCTGCGCGGCATCGAGGCGCTGCTGGGCACCTCCGACCGGATCCGCGGCGTGGGGGAGACCGGCCTGGACCACTACTGGGTCAAGGACGAGTCAGCACGGGCTCGCCAGCGCGAGGCGTTCGCGGCGCACATCGGGTGGGCGAAAGCGCACCACCTGGCGTTGGTCATCCACGACCGGGACGCCCACTCCGACATCGTCGACGTGCTCGACGCCGAGGGTTGGCCCGCGCGCGTCCAGATGCACTGCTTCTCCGGAGACGCCGCATTCGCCCGCCGCTGCCTGGACCGCGGGGCCCACCTCTCCTTCCCCGGAACGGTGACCTTCAAGGCCAACGACGACCTTCGCGAGGCCGCCCGCGTGACCCCGCTGGACCGCCTCCTCGTGGAGACGGACGCCCCGTACCTCACCCCGGTGCCGGTGCGTGGGCGGCCGAACGCCAGCTACCTGCTGCCGCACACGGTGCGCTTCCTGGCCGAGCTGCGCGGGGAGGACGTCGACACCCTCTGCAGCGCGTTGGACGCCAACGCCACGGCCCTGTTCGGCGACTGGGGCGACCATGGCTGACAGCCTCCTGGACCCTCGGACGATCCGTGAGCTCGCCGCCGAGCTGGACCTGCGTCCCACCAAGCAGCGCGGCCAGAACTTCGTGCACGACGCCAACACGGTACGCCGCATCGTGGCGGCGTCGGGGATCACGAGCGACGACGTGGTGCTCGAGATCGGCCCGGGCCTGGGGTCGCTGACGCTGGGCCTGCTCGAGGTGGCCCGGCACGTCCACGTCATCGAGATCGAGCAGTCGCTGGCGCGCCGCCTGCCGCGGACGGTCGCCGAGCGGCTGCCCGGCGCGTCGGACAAGCTCCATGTGATCGAGTCGGACGCCCTCGATGTGACCGAACTGCCGGACCCGCAGCCCACCGCCGTGGTGGCGAACCTGCCCTACAACGTGAGCGTGCCGGTACTGCTGCACGTGCTGGCGCTGTGGCCCTCGATCGAGCGCGGCCTGGTGATGGTGCAGCTCGAGGTGGCTGACAGGCTCGTCGCCCCGCCCGGTTCGAAGGTGTACGGCGTGCCGAGCGCGAAGCTGGCCTGGTACGCCGAGGCGTCCCGGGTCGGGACCGTGCCGCCCAAGGTCTTCTGGCCGGTCCCGAACGTGGATTCGGGGCTCGTCCGGCTGACCCGCCGCGAGCCGCCGGCCACGACGGCGAGCCGCACGGACGTGTTCCGCGTCGTCGACGCAGCCTTCGGGCAGCGCCGCAAGATGCTGCGCGGTGCCCTGTCCGGGCTGTTCGGCAGCGGCGCGGACGCCGTCGCCGCTCTCGAGGCGGCCGGGGTGGATCCCCAGGCCCGCGGCGAGGTCCTCGGGATCGCGGACTTCGCCAGGGTTGCGGAGCGCCTGCCCGAACGTGCCTGACGTCTTGGCGTCCGACCTTCCCCACCACTCGTGCGGCTGGTAGACAGGAGGCCATGAGTGTCAGCGAGACCATCAGCCACCACGTGAAGGTCCGCGCCCCGGGCAAGGTGAACCTCGCCCTGCGGGTGGGCGGCCTCCGCGAGGACGGCTACCACGCGCTGGCCACCGTCTTCCAGGCGCTGTCGCTGTTCGACGACCTCGCCGCCCGCGCCGCCGCCCCCGGCTCGTACGGCATCGCCATCGCGGGCGACCAGGCCCACCTCGTGCCCGCCGACGACACCAACCTGGCGGTGAGGGCGGCGCGGTTGCTGGCCGCCCGCCACGGCGGGGAGGACCGCTACGGCGTCGACCTGTCGATCCGCAAGACGATCCCGGTCACCGGCGGCATGGCCGGTGGATCCGCGAACGCCGCCGCCGCGCTGGTGGCCTGTGCGGTGTTGTGGGGCATCGACATCAACCCGGACGAGCTGCGCGAACTGGGAGCCGAGCTCGGCGCGGACGTCCCCTTCTGCCTCTTGGGCTCCACCGCCCTGGGCCGCGGCCGCGGCGACGACCTCGTGCCGGTGTTGAGCCGCGGCGGCTATCACTGGGTGCTCGCGCTGCCGGACGTCGAGTTGTCGACGCCGGCCGTCTTCCGCCGCTTCGACGAACTGAACCCGGACGCCGATCCCACGCCCCCGCCCGTGCCGTCCGAGCTGCTCGAGGGCCTCGCCAGCGGGGACGTCCGCCGCGTGGCCGCCCACCTCGTCAACGACCTCGAGCCCGCCGCGATCTCGCTGCGTCCGCACCTGGCCGAGCTGTTGGACGCCGGGCGCTCGGCCGGAGCTCTGGCCGGGATCGTGTCCGGATCGGGGCCCACCTGCGCCTTCCTGGCGGCGAACGAGGACGCGGCCGTCAGCCTCTCCAACGACCTCAGCTCGCTCGGCCTGTGCCGTTCGGTGCGGAGAGCATCCGGTCCGGTTCCGGGGGCGCGCCAGCTCGCCTGATGGGGTTGGTCACGCACGGGCGGGCGAGGTTCTAAGCTGCGCCCCATGGCGCTCTTCGACTCCTATCCGCAGGGCCGCGCGTGGGACGAGATGATCGACCGCGCCGGCGGGCCCCGCGCCCCGTACGAGGTCATGCACGACACCCTCAGCCGCCTCGGGCCCACCGAACTCGCCGAACGTGCCGACCAGCTCGCTCGCAGCTATGTCGACCAGGGAGTCACCTTCGACTACGCCGGTGAGGAGCGGGCCTTTCCGCTGGATCTGGTGCCCCGGATCATCCCCGTCGAGGAATGGGACGTCATCGAACGCGGCGTCCAGCAGCGCGTGAAGGCGTTGGAGGCCTTCCTCGACGACGTGTACGCCCACGAGGGCCAGCTGCCGCGGGTGGTCGACGACGGGGTCCTGCCCCGCGAGCTCATCGTCAGCTCCAAGCACTTCCACCGGGCGGTGGCCGGGCTGCGGCCGCACAACGGCGTCCGGGTGCACGTGTCGGGCATCGACCTGATCCGCGACGAGGAGGGCACCTTCCGCGTGCTCGAGGACAACGTGCGCGTCCCGTCCGGGGTCTCGTACGTCATCTCGAACAGGCGGGCGCTCACCAACACGTTCCCCGAGGCGTTCCAGGCGCTGCGCATCCGCCAGGTGCACGACTACCCACGGCACCTCCTGCGCGCGCTCCGGGCGGCGGCCCCGGACGGCAACCCGAACCCGACCGTCGTCGTCCTCACGCCCGGTGTGTACAACTCGGCCTACTTCGAGCACTCGCTGCTGGCCCGCATGATGGGCGTGGAGCTCGTCGAGGGGCGCGACCTCATCTGCACCGGTGGCAACATCCGCATGCGCACGACCCGTGGCGACCAGCAGGTGGACGTCATCTACCGGCGCGTGGACGACGACTTCCTGGACCCGGTGCACTTCCGCCCCGACTCGATGCTCGGCGTCCCGGGCCTGATCAATGCCGTGCGGGCCGGACGCGTGACGGTCGCGAACGCGGTCGGCAACGGCGTGGCGGACGACAAGCTCATCTACTCCTACGTGCCGGACTTCATCCGCTACTACCTGGACGAGGATCCGATCATCCCCAACGTCGACACCCACCGCTGCGTCGAGCCGGACGCCCTGCGCCATGTCCTGGCCAACATCGACCAGATGGTCGTCAAGCCGGTGGACGGCTCGGGGGGCAAGGGCCTGGTGATCGGCCCCGAGGCGGACGGCCGGACGCTGGACGCCCTGCGCGCCCGGCTCCAGGAGGACCCGCGCGGCTGGATCGCGCAGCCGGTCGTCCAGCTGTCGACGGTGCCGACGCTGATCGACGGGGAGTTCAAGCCCCGCCACGTCGACCTGCGCCCGTTCGCGGTCAACGACGGCGAGACGGTGACCGTCCTGCCCGGTGGCCTGACGCGCGTGGCGCTCCCCGAGGGGGAACTGGTCGTGAACAGCTCCCAGGGTGGCGGTTCCAAGGACACATGGGTGCTGGCCCGCCCCGAACGCGTCGAGCCGGTGGAGGGCATGGACGAGGGCGGCCTGGAGACCACCGAGATCGTCGTCATGACCGCTCCGGACCAGTTCACGGAGGAGGCCGTCCGCTCGGTGAAGGAGCAGGAGAAGCAGCAACAGCAGGCCGCCGCGGTGGTCGGGCCCCGCCGGACGGGAGGATCGCCGTGTTGAGCCGCATCGCGGAGTCGCTGTTCTGGATCGGCCGCTACGTCGAGCGTGTCGACGGGACGGCCCGCCTCGTCGACGTCGTTCGCCTGGCGATGCTCGAGGGCGGGTTCGGCCCCAACGACGAGTCGGCCAACATGGTCCTGAACGTCGTCATGGGCGGCCACCCGAACAAGATGGTCACCTACACGGACCTGCGCGACCGCCTCGTCTTCGACGCCGGCAACGCCAGCTCCGTCACGGGCTCCTTCAACGCCGCCCGGGACAACGCCCGCCGTGCACGCGAGACGCTGTCGACCGACCTGTGGGAGGCCATCAACACCGCCTGGCTGCGGTGGGGGCGCCTCGGCCCCCCGGACGGCACGGCGCGCCACCTCGCGTGGGCACGGGAGCGATCGATCCTGATCAGCGGCATCGCCGACTCGACGATGAACCACGACGAGGCCTGGGACTTCCTCGTGCTGGGCCGCTACCTCGAGCGGGCCGACATGACGGCGCGGATCATCACCACCGGGACGCTGCCGATCGGGGGCCTGTCGTGGCAGGCCGTCCTGAGCTCCTGCGGCGGCAACCAGGCGTTCATGCGCAGCAACCAGGGGTTGTTCAACGACCGCAACGTGGCGACGTTCCTCGTGCTCAACCGCGAGTTCCCGCGTTCGGTGCTGTTCGCCCTCGCCGAGGCGGAGACGGCGCTCGCGCGCCTCGACCCCCAGAAGACCCCCATCGGCTTCACCGGTGAGGGCCAACGCCTGCTCGGCCGCATCCGCACGTCGCTGGAGTACCGCCAGCCGGCGAACATCATCGGCGACCTGCCGCACCAGATGCTGCGCGTGCAGCAGATGGTCACGGCGGTGTCGGACGCCGTCGGTGCCCGCTACTTCCCGGGCGGGCCGGAGCAGTCCTGGACGGAGGAACTCAGGTGAGCCCGCAGCGCTACCGCGTCAGCCACACCAGCACGTACGCCTACACCGGCCCCATCAGCGCCTCCCACAACGAGGTGCGGATGACCCCGCTCACCGAGGAGGGGCAGGCCACGCTGGAGTCCCGGCTGAGGATCCGTCCCCTCACGTGGTCGAACTCGTACCGCGACTACTTCGGCACGCAGGTGACCGCGTTGGAGACCTCCGGCTTCCACGAGTCGCTGGAGTTGGAGGCCATCTCCACCGTCGAGCGCTACCCCGTGGAACAGGAACTCCGGCCGGCGACCTGGGAGGCCCTGCGCGACCGGCTCTGCCGCGACCGGTGCTTCGAGTACCTGGCCGAGCGTCGACACACCGAGCTTCCCGAGGACGTGCTGGCCTCCTTCGCCGCGGCAGCGGACGGACTGGACCCCGAGGCGTCCGTCGAGGCGGTGGTGGCGGCGGTGCGCGGCCACCTGGCCTACCAGGCCGGCGTGACGGTGGCGACGACGGTCGCGGCCGAGGCGTGGGCCGAGGGCAAGGGCGTGTGCCAGGACTTCGTCCACGCCACGTTGGGCGGCCTGAGGCACTTGGGGATCCCGGCCCGCTATGTGTCGGGCTACCTCATGCCGGATCCCGACGCCCCGCTCGGCCAGCCGGTCACGTCGGAGTCGCACGCGTGGGTGGAATGGTTCGACGGGGAGTCCTGGCGGGCGGTGGACCCGACCAACGACCTCACCGTGTCGCTGGGGCACATCGCCGTCGCCCGGGGACGTGACTACGAGGACGTCGCACCCTTCAAGGGCGTCTACCTGGGTGACCAGGAGGCGGACCTGACCGTGGCGGTCACGATCACGCGGCTGAGCTGACGTCAGTCGGACTCGACCCGGAGATCCGGACGCGGGTGCAGCCGCTGCATGCCATGCCAGGCCAGGTTCACCAGGTGGGCGGCGACCTCCGGCTTGGTGAGCGTGGTGTCCTCGCGGGATTCCACCCACCACTGGCCCGACAGTGCGACCAGGCCGACGAGCATCTGGGAGTACAGGGGGGCGGTGCCCGGGTCGAAGCCGCGGCGCTGGAACTGGGCCGCGAGCAGGCCCTCGACCCGGCTGGCGATGGACGACAGGATCGTCTGGAAGTTCCCGCCCCGGGAGTACGGGGAGCTGTCGCGGCTGATGATGCGGAACCCGTCCGGCTCCTCCTCGATGTAGTCGAGCAGGGCGAGTGTGCCGAGCTCGATCAGGGAGCGCGGGTCGGTGTGCGGACGGCTGATCGCGGCGTAGATCGAGTCGTGCAGGCGCCGGACCTCCCGGTCGACGACCACGTCGTAGAGGCCCTCCTTGCCGCCGAAGTGCTCGTACACCACGGGCTTGCTGACCTCGGCGTGCGCGGCGATCTCCTCGACGCTGGTGCCGTCGAGTCCCTTCTCGGCGAACAGCCCGCGCGCCACCTCGATGAGTTGCTCCCGCCGCTCCGCGCGCGTCATCCTCACGCGCCCACGTCGGGCACGCGCGGCGGTGGGATTGCTCGACGTCACCGGCCCAGTCTGGCCTGCCGAGGCAAAACCCGCCAATGGGCGCCCCCGGTTCGGCCGACAGCGCGCCGCTGCGAGCCGAAGGCCTGCGTTGTGCGTTCGAATCCCGCTGTGGCCTAGACTCGTCTGTCAGGGCGCCGCGGCGTCCGAACCCCGGTTGGTCTTTCGGCAGGGCCCGCCTGACTTTGAATCAGGATCAGCGAAGTAGGTTCGACTCCTACCCGGGGTGCCAACGTTCGTGCGGCCGTGCTGGGATTCCCCGGTCGCCTGCGATGGTCGAAGCGGGTGCCACGGCGCAGAGGGCGAGCTGCCGGTAGGTTCGCACCATGACCGCAGCAGCACGCCGGGGGAATGCCGTCCGCCCCGACTTCGTCATCGATGCCGTCGCGCACCTGAGCGCCGCCGACCTCCGCAGCCTCGCCCCTGGCGTCGCCGCGCTGTGCTTCGACATCGACGGGACCGTCACCGACTACCACGCCCCGACCGTCCCCAGCGATGCGACCGAGCACCTCCGTGGCCTGGCCGACGCCGGGTACCAGACCTTCGTCGTGAGCAACTGCTACGGCGAGCGCGCCCGCGAGGTGCATCGCCTGTTCGAACCTCACGTCACGGCGGTCTTCACCCCCGAGGACTGCGTCGACCCGGCCGACCCGAGGCCCAACCCCCGCAAGCACGGCAAGCCGGCGCCGGACATGATCCTCGCTGCGATCCGACACGCGCGGCTCGCCCCGCACGAGGTCCTGATGGTCGGTGACCAGATGTTCAAGGACGTCCTGGCGGCCCGTCGCGCCGGCGCGCGGGCCCTGCTCGTCCCTCGGCTGGGGGCCAGCGACCACGCCGGCGTCCGGTACCTGCAGCGCCCGATCGAGCGGGTGCTCCGTCCGCTCCTGGGCCTGCCCGGCCCTGGGGACGCCTGGCCCCGAGCGCTCACGGCCGTCCTCTGACAGGGGGCCCTCTGCTCCTGCCACCTCGCTAGGATGACCACGTCGCAGCAAGCCCCCGACCTTCAGGAGAGCCGAATGAGCGAGCAGGCGCAGGTACGCGGAGTGGCGGGGGTGGTCGTCCTGGCCGCAGGCGCCGGGACCCGCATGAAGTCGCGAACCTCCAAGCTGCTCCACCAGGTGGCCGGCCGCTCCATGCTGAGCCACGCCATCAGCGCCGCGGACGCCCTCACCCCCGAGAACCTCGTCGTGGTCGTCGGCCACGAGCGCGAGCAGGTCGAGGCGCACCTCACCGAGATCGCCCCCCACGTGGTCACGGCGGTCCAGGAGGAGCAGAACGGCACCGGGGACGCCGTGCGTTGCGGCCTCGCCCCGCTCCGCGACGTCCAGGGGGAAGTGGTCGTCACCTACGGCGACGTCCCGCTGCTGACCGGCGAGACCCTGATCGACCTCGTCGCCGCGCACCGCGCCCACGGGGACGCCGTGACCCTGCTCACCGCCCGACTCGACGATCCCCATGGCTACGGCCGCATCGTCCGGGACACCGACGGCGACCAGGTCGCCGCGATCGTGGAGCAGAAGGACACCACCCCCGAGCAGGCCACGATCTGCGAGATCAACGCCGGCATCTACGTCTTCGAGGCGGACGTGCTGCGGGAGGGCCTGGAGTCGCTCACGACCGACAACGCGCAGGGCGAACTCTACCTGACCGACGTGGTGAAGTTCGCCCGCGGCAAGGGCCTGTCCGTCCACTCGCTGGTCCTGGAGGACCGCTGGCAGACCGAGGGCGTGAACGATCGCGTCCAGCTGGCCGCCCTGAACAAGGAGTTCAACCGGCGCCTCATCGAGAAGGCGCAGCGCGCCGGCGTCACGATCGTCGACCCGGACACGACCTGGCTCCACGACACGGTCGACCTCGCCCCCGACGTGACCATCCTCCCCGGCACCAGCCTCGAGGGGGCGACGTCGGTGGCCACCGGCGCCACGATCGGCCCGGACACCACGCTCGTCGACGTCGAGGTGGGGGAGAACGCCACGGTCGTCCGCACCCACGCCAGCCTCGCCGTCATCGGGGCGGGTGCCTCGGTCGGGCCCTTCGCCTACCTCCGCCCCGGCACCGAACTCGGTGCCGGCGGCAAGATCGGGACGTTCGTGGAGACGAAGAACTCCAAGATCGGCCCGGGAGCCAAGGTGCCGCACCTGAGCTACGCCGGCGATGCCGACATCGCCGAGGGCGCCAACATCGGTGCGGGCACGATCTTCGCCAACTACGACGGGGTCAACAAGAGCAGGACCGTCATCGGCCGTTACAGTTTCGTCGGTTCCAACACCGTCCTGATCGCCCCCGTGACGGTCGGTGACGGTGCCTACGTCGCGGCCGGGTCGGCGCTCACGGACGAGGTCGGGCCCGGAGAGTTGGCCATTGCCCGGGGCAAGCAGCGTAATATTCCCGGCTGGGTGGAAAGTCGCCGCGCGGGTACCAAGACGCACCGAGCCGCAAGGGAAGCGAGCGACACAATGGAAGGAACCTCCGAGCAGTGACGGGGATCAAGCGCCAGTCCGAGAAGCACCTCATCGTCGCCTCCGGGCGCGCCTACCCGGAGCTGGCCGAAGAGGTGGCCGCGCTCATCGGGGTCGACCTCGTCCCGACCCGCGCCCTGACCTATGCCAACTCCGAGATCTACGTCCGCTTCGAGGAGTCGGTCCGCGGATGCGACGCCTTCGTGCTCCAGTCGCACTGCGCTCCGGTCAACGAGTGGCTCATGGAGCAGCTGATCATGGTGGACGCCCTCAAGCGTGCCTCCGCCAAGCGCATCACGGTCGTCTCGCCGTTCTACCCCTACGGCCGCCAGGACAAGAAGCACGCCGGCCGTGAGCCGATCTCCGCCCGTCTCGTCGCCGACCTCTACAAGACGGCCGGCGCCGACAGGCTGATGTCGATCGACCTGCACGCCTCCCAGATCCAGGGATTCTTCGACGGCCCCGTCGACCACCTCATCGGGTTGCCGGTCCTCGTGGACTACATCATCCAGAACTACCCCCTCGACAACCTCACGGTCGTCTCCCCGGACGCCGGCCGGGTCCGGCTGGCCGACGCCTACACCGACAAGCTCGGCGCCCCGCTGGCGATCATCCACAAGCGGCGCGACCCGAACAAGGCCAACGAGGTCGCCGTCGGCGAGGTCGTCGGCGACGTCAAGGGCCGCGTGTGCCTGCTGGTCGACGACATGATCGACACCGCGGGCACCATCTGTGCCGCCGCCCAGACGCTCAAGGACCACGGCGCCGCTCAGGTCATCGCCGCGGCGACCCATCCGATCCTGTCGGGTCCGGCGGCCGAACGCCTCAACGCGTCGGCCTTCGAGGAGATCATCGTCACCAACACGTTGCCGATCAGGGACGAGATCAACATCCCGAAACTGACCGTCCTGTCGATCGCGCCGCTGATCGCCGAGGCGATCCGGCAGATCTTCGAGGACGGCTCCGTCACGAGCCTGTTCGACGGCGCGCACCTGTAGGGCCGAAGCTCCCGCCACGAATTCGCGGCTTTCCGTGCGGTGGCCCCGGAAGATTCCTAACATCGAATCGTCCCGGGAAGGGGAGACACCATGAGTCCGACACGTCGTGTCCTGCAGGGAATACCGGCCATGACTCCTTGGCAGGAGGAGTTGTACGTCCACCTCCACAAGAATCCCGAGTTGTCATTCCAGGAGGCCGCAACGGCCCAGGAAATCACGCGACGGCTCGAGTCGTACGGCTACGCGACGCAGCAGATCGGTGGCGGCGTCGTGGGGGTCCTCGAGAACGGTGCGGGACCCACCGTCCTGTTCCGGGCCGACATGGATGCGCTGCCGGTCGAGGAGGCCACCGGGCTCGCGTACTCCTCCGAGGTGCCCGGCGTGATGCACGCCTGCGGCCACGACCTCCACATCGTCGCCGGCCTGGGTGCCGCGTCCCTGCTCGCCGACAACAAGGACGCCTGGAGCGGGACCTACATCGCCCTGTTCCAGCCCGCCGAGGAGACGGGCGCGGGTGCGACCTCGATGGTCGACGACGGCCTGGCCGACAAGATCCCGAGGCCGGACGTGGCACTGGGCCAGCACGTGCTCACCAAGCCGGCCGCCGGAAAGGTGGGTGTGACGGACGGCCCGATGCTGTCCGCCGCCGCCAACATCAGGATCAAGGTCCACGGCAGGGGCTCGCACGGGTCGATGCCGCACCTGGGCGTCGACCCGGTCGTCCTGTGCTCATCGATCGTGATGCGCCTGCAGGGGATCGTCTCCCGCGAGGTCTCCCCGTTCGACTTCGCCGTCTGCACGATCGGCAGTGTCCAGGTGGGCACGAAGGCCAACATCATCCCGGCCGAGGGCACCCTGCTGCTCAACCTGCGCGCGTACGACGAGGCGGTCCTGCAGCAGATGATCGACGCGATCAAGCGCATCGTGGACGCCGAGTGCGCCGCGTCCAACGCGCCGAAGCCGGCCGAGATCGAGCAGTTCGAGTCCTATCCGCTGACCGACAACGACCCCGCGGTCGCCGCCAGGATCAAGGACGCCCTGGTGGAGGCCCTCGGCGCCGACCGTGTCGAGAAGCTGGACCCGATCACGGCGTCCGAGGACTTCAGCAACATCCCGCGTGCCTTCGGCATCCCGTACTGCTACTGGGGATTCGGTGGTTTCACGCCCGACCAGCAGGTGTTCCCCAACCACAACCCGGCCTTCGGGCCCGCCCTGCAGCCCACCCTGACGACCGGCACCGAAGCGGCCGTCGCGGGCGTCCTCGCCTACCTCGGAAAGGAAGAGTGACATCATGACCACTGCTGCACCTGTCGCGGAGAAGCAGGGCTACCAGGGCACGGAAAAGCTGCTGTGGGGCATCGTCCTCGGCGTCGTCACCTTCTGGCTGTTCGCCGGCACCGCCGGCACCGTCGCGCCCGCGATCCTGCGCGACATCAACGCGGGGGGCATGGAGTACGTCGACGCAGCGTCCATGAACCTGGCCGTCTCGATCACCGCACTCTTCTCCGGCCTGTTCATCGTCCTGATGGGCGGCATGGCCGACAAGGTCGGCCGCGTCAAGATCGCCCTCATCGGTCTGGTCATGGGCATCGTCGGCTCGCTCCTCCTGGTCTTCGCCGCCGGCCCGCTCGCCCTCCCGCTGCTCATCACGGGACGCGCGGTCCAGGGCTTCTCAGCGGCCTGCATCATGCCGTCGACGATGGCCTTGGTGAAGACGTACTGGGACGGCGCCGGTCGCCAGCGCGCCGTCTCGATGTGGTCGATCGGTTCGTGGGGCGGCTCCGGCCTCGCCGCGCTCTTCGGCGGCGCCGTCGTCAACTACGTCGGGTGGCGCGGCATCTTCATCGTGTCGATCGTGATCTCCGCGATCTCGTTCTTCATGATCCTCGGCACCCCCGAGAGCAAGGTCCAGCAGAAGTCCAAGAAGGCGTTCGACATCGTCGGCCTCGTGCTGTTCATCGTCGGCACGCTGGGCCTCATGATCGTGCTCCTGTTCGGCTCCAAGCTCGGATGGGGCAGCGCGATCGTGCTGATCCTGGCTGTCGTCGCCGCCGTGGCCTGGGTGTTCTTCGTGATCTGGGAGCGGAAGCAGGCGAGCCCGTTCATCGACTTCAACCTGTTCAAGAACACCACGTTCACCGGTGCCACGATCTCGAACTTCCTGCTCAACGGCACCATCGGCCTGCTCATCGTGTCACAGCAGCTCATCCAACTGGCTGGATGCCGGGTGCCGCGTGACGCGGCGGGCATGTGCCCCCAGGGCGGCGCGTACAGCGCCTTGGACGCCGGCCTCTTGACGCTGGGTTACGGCATCTTCATCATCGCCTTCATCCGGGTCGGAGAGAAGCTGCTGCAGCGCTTCGGGCCCCGCAAGCCGATGATCTGGGGCGCGATCATCGTGATCGTCGCCTGCTTGCTGTTGATGATGACCCACCTGCTCATCGGACAGTACGTGGTCCTCGCGATCATCGCCTACTCGCTGTTCGGCCTCGGCCTCGCCTTCTACGCGACGCCCTCGACGGACGCCGCGCTGAGCAACCTGCCGGCCGACCAGGCCGGCGCGGGCGCGGGCATCTACAAGATGGCCTCCTCGCTGGGTGGCGCGATCGGCGCCGCCGTCTCGCTCGCCGTCTTCACCGGCATGGCGGGCGCGGGTGGCCAGTTCCTGGGCAATGTCGTCACGATGGAGGGCGCCCAGACCAACACCGGCCTGCGTGCCGCCGGCATGATCGCCATCGGCGTGAACCTGCTCTTCTGCGTCCTGGCCATCCTGTCGATCACGATGACCGTGCCGAAGGGCGGTGGCAGGCGTGACCTGGGCAAGTCGGCTCCGTCCCCGACGCCGCAGCCCCAGCTTGCGCCCGACGAGGCCCGCCAGGCAATCATCGCCCGCCTGTCCACCCTCTCGCTCGCCGAGCTCGAGCGGCTGGAGAAGCAGATCCTGGTCGGCGAACTGGCCGAGCTGGAGCCCGGCGTGCTCAGGCAGTTGATCGCGGAACGACGCGGCTGACACCCTCCCTGTCGCCACTACCGGGTCGGCGTCCCGGGCCCCAGGCCCGGGACGCCGGCCCGGTCCGCGTTTGGGCCGCGCCCGCGGCGTCCGCTAGCATGGAGCGGTTGCTTGGCGAGGGGACCCGAGGTCCCGTGATCGACATGGCGCTCCCTTGCCCAGGCCCACGCGTCCTTCGAAGCAAGGTTGAGGAGAACCACCATGTCGAACAGCATCAAGCTCGCCGCCGACTCGCGTACCGAGTTCGGCAAGGGCGCCGCGCGCCGCCTGCGCCGTGAGCACAAGGTGCCCGCGGTCATCTACGGCCACGGCGCCGAGCCCGTCCACATCGCGCTGCCGGGCCACGAGACCCTGCTCGCGCTGCGCACCGCCAACGCACTGCTGGCGATCTCGATCGACGGCGGCAAGGAGCAGCTGGCGCTGCCCAAGCAGGTCCAGCGCGACCCGATCAAGGGCTTCCTCGAGCACGTCGACCTGCTCATCGTGAAGCGCGGCGAGAAGGTCGTCGTCGAGGTTCCGCTCGTCGTCGTGGGCGAGGTCGAGGAGGGCATCCTCAACATGGACCTCCAGACCATCGCCCTGCAGGCCGAGGCCACCCACATCCCGGCGCACGTCGAGATCGACGTCACCAGCTTCGGCATCGGCCACCAGCTCGCCGCCGCCGACCTGACCCTGCCCGAGGGCTCGACCATCGCCGGTGACCCGGAGGAGCTCGTCCTCACGGTCGCCGCCCCGATGTCCGAGGAGGCCCTCGAGGCCTCGCTCGAGTCGCCGGAGGGTGCGGGGGCCGCAGCCCCGGCCGAGGCCGCCGAGGCCGACGCGGAGTAATCCACCTTGGCTGCATGGCTCGTGGTCGGGCTCGGGAATCCGGGCCCGACCTACGCGTCCACCCGGCACAACGTCGGCTTCATGGTCGTCGACGAACTGGCCGCACGTGCGCGCGCTTCCTGGTCGGCCCCGCGCGGCATGCGCGGGGACGTCGCCGAGGCGCGCCTCACCGCGTCCGGCATGGGGGGTGTCGGGGTGGACGCCACGCGTGTCGTCCTGCTGAAGCCGCGGACCTTCATGAATGAGTCGGGCGCGTCGGTGGCCAAGGTCGCCGCGTTCCACAAGATCACTCCCAACCACGTGGTGGCCATCCACGACGAACTCGACCTCGAGTTCGGCCAGCTGCGCCTGAAGTCGGGCGGCGGGGACAACGGGCACAACGGCCTGCGCTCCATGCGGGCGCACCTGGGCACCGGCGACTTCCTGCGGGTCCGCTACGGCATCGGGCGGCCGCCCGGCCGGCAGGACCCGGCCGCGTACGTCCTGGCGCCCCTCCCGGCCAGCCTCCGCGAGGAGTACGCCGTCGAGACCTCCCGCGTCGCCGACGCGGTCGAGTCGCTCATCAACGAGGGCCTCGCGGCCACCCAGAACCGCTTCAATTCGTAGGGCTCGGGGCCGGCGCAGTCCGTGTCCGCCCACTCCCGCGCAGCCGCCGGACGGACGGGTGCCGCGCGCGGAGCGAAGACGGGTTAGGGTGGTCGACGCCCTACCTGCAGCACGGAGGAATACGCATGCCCAAGCGCGAAGACATCAACAAGGTCCTCATCATTGGGTCAGGGCCCATCGTGATCGGGCAGGCCTGTGAGTTCGACTACTCGGGCACCCAGGCCTGCAAGGCCCTGCGCGGGCTCGGCTACGAGGTGGCCCTCGTCAACTCCAACCCGGCGACGATCATGACCGACCCCGTCATGGCGGACGAGACCTACATCGAGCCGCTCAATGTGCCGACGCTCGAGCAGGTCATCAAGGCCTCCAGGCCAGACGCCCTGCTGCCCAACCTCGGCGGTCAGACCGGCCTCAACCTGTCGACCGCGCTCGACAGGGCGGGCATCCTCGAGGCGAACGGCGTGCGGATGATCGGCATCACCCACGACGTCATCGAGCGTGGCGAGGACCGCGAGACGTTCAAGCGCACCATGGCCGAGATCGGCGTCGACATGCCGCGCTCCAAGACGGTGGAGAGCATCGAGGGCGCCCTCGCCTTCGCCCACGAGATCGGCTACCCGATCGTGGTCCGCCCCGCCTACACGATGGGCGGCACCGGCGGCGGCTTCGTGCACTCCGATGAGGAGATGCAGACCATCGCGTTCCGTGGCCTCCAGGCCTCGCCGATCAACCAGATCCTCGTCGAGGAGTCGATCCTCGGCTGGGAGGAGCTGGAGGTCGAGGTCATCCGCGATGCGAAGAACCAGATGATCAGCGTCTGCTTCATCGAGAACGTGGACGCCGTGGGCGTCCACACCGGCGACTCCTACTGCAACGCGCCCATGGTGACCATCAGCCCCGAACTGCAGAAGCGTTGCGAGGAGACCGCCCACCGGATCGTCTCCGAGATCGGCGTCATCGGCGGCACCAACGTGCAGCTCGCCCACAACCCGGAGACCGGACGCCTCGTCGTCATCGAGATCAACCCGCGCACGTCGCGGTCCTCGGCGCTGGCGTCCAAGGCGACCGGCCTGCCGATCGCCATGGTGTCGACGCTGCTGGCCGCCGGGCTGACGCTCGACGAGATCCCCTACTGGCGCGACGGCACCCTCGACCGGTACACCCCCGACGGCGACTACGTCGTGGCCAAGTTCGCGCGCTGGGCGTTCGAGAAGTTCCCGGGCGCCGTCGACAGGCTCGGGACCCAGATGCGCGCGGTCGGCGAGGTCATGAGCATCGGCAAGGACTACAAGGAAGCGTTCGGCAAGGCCATCCGCGGCCTCGAGAACGGACGCCTCGGCCTCGGCAACGCGTCCGACTTCCGCACCCTCGGCCTGGACGAACTGCTCGCCCGCCTGGAGGAGCCCAGCTCGGATCGCCAGTACCTCATGTACGAGGCCCTGCGGGCCGGCGCGACCAGCCACCAGCTGGCGGAGCTCACCCACATCAAGGCCTGGTTCGTCGAGCAGATGGCCGAGATGCTGGCCGTCGAGACCGAGGTCGAGGAGTACGCCGGACGCCTCGCCGATCTCCCCACCGACCTGCTGCGCCGCGCCAAGGAGGTGGGTCACGGCGACGCGTACCTCGCCCGCATCATCGGGGTGCCGGAGACCGAGCTCCGTGAACGCCGCATCGCCGAGGGCATCGTCCACCGCTACGAGGCCGTCCCGGTCTCCGGCGTCGAGGGGGCCGAGTACTACTTCTCCACCTACGCCCCGGAGCGCCCGAACCCGCTGCCCGACCCCGAGCCCGTCTCCGACAAGCGCAAGGTGATGGTGCTGGGCGGTGGCCCCAACCGCATCGGCCAGGGCATCGAGTTCGACTACTGCTGCGTCCACGCCGCCTACACGCTGCGCGACGCCGGCTTCGAGACGATCATGGTCAACTGCAACCCCGAGACCGTGTCCACCGACTACGACACCTCCGACAAGCTCTACTTCGAGCCGCTCACCGTCGAGGACGTGCTGGCCATCGTCGAGCGCGAGAAGCCCGAGGGCGTCGTCTGCCAGTTCGGTGGCCAGACCCCGCTGAACATCGCCCGTGCGCTGCAGGAGGCCGGCGTGCCGATCATCGGCACCAGCCCCGACACGATCGACCTCGCCGAGGACCGCGACCAGTTCCGCGCCATCATGGACCGGCTCGGGATCCCGATGCCGGCGGCGGGGATGGCCGTCACCACCGACGAGGCCGTGGCCGTGGCGTCCGGGATCGGGTATCCGGTCATCGTGCGCCCCAGCTACGTGCTGGGCGGGCGCGGTATGGAGATCATCCACGACGCCGAGAACCTGCGCCGCTACATGGACGCCGCCGAGGGGGTCACCCCGGACCGTCCGATCCTGATCGACCGGTTCCTCGAGAACGCCCTGGAGTGCGAGGCGGACGCCGTGTGTGACGGCACCGACGCGTTCGTGCCCGCGGTGATGGAACACATCGAGTACGCGGGCATCCACTCGGGTGACTCGGCGTGCATGGTGCCGTCGGTGACGATCCCGGACGACCAGCTCGCCATCATCGAGGACTACACCCGGCGCATCGCGATCGAGCTGGGCGTGGTGGGCCTGATGAACATCCAGTACGCGATCCTCGACGGGGTCGTCTACGTGCTCGAGGCCAATCCGCGCGCGTCCCGCACCGTGCCGCTGGTGTCGAAGGTCTGCGACGTCAACATGGCCTCGCTGGCGACGCGCCTCATGCTGGGTGAGTCGCTGGCCTCGCTGAACCTCCAGAAGCGGCACGTCCCGTTCTTCGGGGCGAAGGAGTCCGTGTTCCCGTTCAACATGTTCCCCGAGGTCGACCCGCTGCTCGGCCCCGAGATGCGCTCGACCGGTGAGGTGCTGGGTCTGGCGTCCAACCCCGGGCTGGCGTTCTTCAAGAGCCAGGAGGCGACGCAGACCGTGCTGCCGGTCGAGGGCACGGTGCTGGTGACGATCGCCGAGCGTGACCGCATCGACACGGGCGAGGGCAGCCCGGGACACAACCTCCTCGTCGCGGCCCGCACCTTCGTCGACAACGGCTTCACGCTCCTGGGCTCCGCGGGCACCGTGGCCTTCCTGGGTTCGCACGGGATCGGGGCCGCTGTCGTCAACAAGCTGCACGAGGGGTCGCCCAACATGGCCGACCTGATCCGCGAGGGACAGGTGCAGCTGGTCATCAACACCCCGGCCGGGCGGGCGTCGGAGTACGACGACTCCTACATCCGCAAGGCCGCGATCCGGGCCCGGGTCCCCTACATCACGACGACCTCCGAGGCGTATGCCGCGGCCATCGGCATCGCCGCCCACAAGCGGGGCACCGAGGGCGTGAAGTCGCTGCAGGAGTGGCACGCCTCGATCGGCTGATCCGGCGCGGCCACGGCTCCGCCTCAGGAGGTCGGGCGGCGGGCTGGACGAACCCGCTCGGGTGGATCAGCCCACGTGCGCTCGCGCGTTGCGGAACATCCGCAGCCACGGGCTCGCCTCGTCGGCCGGGCCGCTCGTCCAGCTCATCTGGATGTTGCGCAGCACCCGCTCCGGGTGGGGCATCATCGCGGTGAACCGACCGTCCGGCGTGGTCACCGCGGTGAGGCCATCGGCGGAGCCGTTGGGGTTGGCCGGGTACGCCTCGGTGGGGTTGCCGTGGTTGTCGACGAACCGCAGCGTCCGCTGGACGGCTCCCTGGTCGCCGCGCGTGGAGAAGTCCGCGCGTCCCTCGCCGTGGGACACCGCGATCGGGATCCGCGACCCCGCCATGCCGGCGGTGAAGATCGAGGGGGAGTCCAGCACCTCGACCAGCGACAGGCGCGCCTCGAACTGCTCGGAGGTGTTGCGCCGGAACAGCGGCCAGGCCTCCGCGCCGGGAATCAGGTCCGCGAGCGCGCCGAACATCTGGCAGCCGTTGCAGATGCCCAGCCCGAAGGTGTCGGGACGGGCGAAGAACGAGCCGAACGCCTCGGTCAGGGCCGCGTTGTGCAGGATCGACCGGGCCCAGCCCTCGCCGGCACCCAGGGTGTCGCCGTAGGAGAAGCCGCCGACCGCGACGAGTCCGGCCGCGTCGGCCAGGTCGAAGCGACCGTTCTGCAGGTCGGTCATGTGGACGTCGACGGCCTCGAAGCCCGCCTTGTGGAAGGCGTAGGCCGTCTCGACGTGGCTGTTCACGCCCTGCTCGCGCAGGATCGCGACCGTGGGTCGCGCCCCCTTCACGATGAACGGGGCGGCGACGTCCTCACGGACGTCGAAGGTCGTCTCCACGTGCAGACCCGGGTCCTCGTCGGACGCGAAGGCGGCGTGCTCGGCGTCCGCGCACTCCGGGTTGTCGCGCAGGGCGGCGATGCGCCAGGACACCTCGTCCCACGCCCGGCCGAGCTCACGCAGCGCCTCGTCCAGCACCGGACGCCCGCCCACCGACACCGCCACGCGGCGCTCGGCGCGCGTCGAGCCGATCACGCTGGTGAGGTCGCTCAGGCCGTGCCCGGCCAGCACCTCCCGCGCCTGCGTGACGGATTCCGCGGGCACGGCCAGCACCGCGCCGAGCTCCTCGGTGAAGAGGGCGGCAACGGACGGGACGTCGAGGCTGAGGCCGACGGCGCCCGCCAGCCCCATCTCCACGGCGGCGGCCCACAGGCCACCGTCGGAGCGGTCGTGGTAGGCGGCGACGAGGCCGCCGGACCGCAGCTCGTTCACGGCGTCCACGAGCGCGATGAGGCGCTGCGGCTCGTCGAGGTCCGGCACCGCGTCGCCGAACTCGTCGTTCACCTGGGCGAACATCGAACCGCCGAGGCGGTTGGCGCCGGCGCCCAGGTCGACCAGCAGGAGCGCCTGGTCGGCGCCCGCCTGCGGGGTGAGGGTGCCCCGGACGTCCGCCAGGGAGGCGAACGCCGACACCACCAGCGACACCGGGGACGTGACCTGCTTGCTCTCGCCCTCGGCGTCCCACCGGGTGCGCATGGACAGCGAGTCCTTGCCCACCGGGATGCTGATCCCCAGCGCGGGGCACAGCTCCATCGCGACGGCGCGCACCGTGTCGTAGAGGGCGGCGTCCTCGCCCGGCTCGCCGCAGGCGGCCATCCAGTTGGCCGACAGCTTCACGCGGGGCAGGGTGATCGGCGCGGCCAGGAGGTTGGTGATCGCCTCGCCGACGGCCATCCGGCCCGACGCGGGGGCATCCACCGACGCCAGCGGCATGCGCTCGCCCGAACTCATCGCCTGGCCGGAGAAGCCGACCTGGTCGGTCAGCGTGACGGCGACGTCGGCGACGGGGACCTGCCAGGGGCCGACCATCTGGTCGCGGTGGCTGAGGCCGCCGACGGTCCGGTCGCCGATCGTGACCAGGAACCGCTTGGACGCGACGCTCGGGTGGCGCAGCACCGCGTAGGCGGCCGTGCGCAGCGCGTCCGCGTCGTCGAACCGCGCCAGGTCCAGGGCGGGGGCGGACCAGGTGAGGCGGGACACGTCGCGCGTCATCCTCGGCGGCTTGCCCAGCAGTGTGAACAGGGGCATGTCGACGGCCGGGTCCTCGCCGGGGCCGGCCTCGATCCCGTCCTCGGCCAGGACGAGCTGCCCGTCGTCGAAGGCCCGCCCGACCACGGCGAACGGCGCGCGCTCGCGGGCACAGATGGCGCTGAAGCGTTCGAGCGACTCCGGGGCGATGGCCAGGACGTAGCGCTCCTGGCTCTCGTTCGACCACATCTCCTTCGGTGCCAGGCCCGACTCCTCCAAGGGCACGGCGTCCAGGTCGAAGCGGGCGCCCATGCCGGCGTCGTTCACCAGTTCGGGGAACGCGTTCGACAAGCCACCCGCACCCACGTCGTGGATCGCGAGGATCGGATTGTCGGCCCCCAGGGCGGCGCAGGCCGTGATGACCTCCTGTGCGCGGCGCTCCATCTCGGGGTTGCCGCGCTGGACCGAGTCGAAGTCGAGCTCGGCGGCGTTCGTGCCCGCCGCCATCGAGGACGCCGCGCCTCCGCCCATCCCGATCCGCATGCCGGGGCCGCCCAGCTGGATGAGCAGCGAGCCCTCGCCGAACGGCACCTTCTGGGTCTGCTCCACCGCGATCGAGCCCAGGCCGCCGGCGCTCATGATCGGCTTGTGGTAGCCCCGGCGAACGCCGTCCACCGTCTGCTCGTAGACGCGGAAGAACCCGCCGAGCCCGGGGCGTCCGAACTCGTTGTTGAACGCCGCGGCTCCCAGCGGGGCGTCCCGCATGATCTCCAGCGGCGAGGCGATGTGGTCGGGTGCGCCGTAGTGCTCGGCCTCCCACGGCTCGTCGGTGCCGGGCAGGTTCAGGTTCGACACGACGAAGCCGGTCAGGCCCGCCTTGGGCTGCGAGCCTCGGCCGGTCGCGCCCTCGTCGCGGATCTCACCGCCCGAACCCGTCGCGGCGCCCGGGAACGGCGAGATCGCGGTCGGGTGGTTGTGGGTCTCGACCTTCATCAGGACGTGGACCTCGCCCTCCCGCTCGGCGTAGGGGGCAGGGCCCGAGTACGCGGCGTCCGGTTCGGGCAGGAAGCGCGTGGCCCGGCCGCCCTCCATGATCGAGGAGTTGTCGGAGTAGGCGACGACCGTGCCGGACGCGCGCCCGCCCGCGACGCGCTCGGTGTGGCGGATCATGCCGAACAGCGAGCTGTCCTGCGGCACGCCGTCGATGACGAAGTCGGCGTTGAAGATCTTGTGGCGGCAGTGCTCGGAGTTCATCTGGGCGAACATCATGAGCTCGACGTCGGTGGGGTTGCGGTCCAGGCCGGTGAAGGCGTCCATCAGGTAGTCCACCTCGTCCTCGGAGAGGGCCAGCCCGTAGGTGGTGTTGGCCTCCTCCAGGGCGGCGCGGCCGTGGCCGAGCACGTCGACGTGCTGCATCGGCTCGGCGTCCTTCTCGGCGAAGATCTCGGAGGCGGATTCGCGGTCGGGCAGCACCGATTCGGTCATCCGGTCGTGCAGGACCGCTGCGCAGGCGTGCCACTCGTCGTGGGTGAGCGCCGCGTCGAGGGCGAGCGCGTACTCGGTCATGCGCTCGACCCGGTGCAGGTCCAGCCCGCAGTTGCGGACGATGTCGGTCGCCTTGGACGCCCACGGCGAGATGGTGCCCAGGCGTGGGGCCACGATGAAGGACGCCGTGTGGGCGGCCTCGACGGCCTCCGGCGCGGGGACGCCGTAGTCGAGGATGCCGGCGATCGCCTCGGCGGCGTCGTCGTCGAGTTCGTCCTCGGTCGCGACGAGGTGCACGTACTGGGCCGTGACACCCGTGACCGCGGGAGCGACCTCCTGCAGGTGGGCCACGAGTGCGGCCGCGCGGAAGGGCGACAGGGCCGACCCGCCGGGCACCACGAAGAGGTCGTAGGAATGGGACGAGTTCGACACGATGGGCCCTCCGGATGGTCGTGCTGGACGCGGTCTGGGACGCATCACAGGCTACCGGCGTGAGCGCTCCCGCGCGGAACCCGCCGGGCTCTGGTTGCCGCGCCGGCCCGAGGAGGGGGGCGCAAGGGGACTGTCCTGGGCCGGTCGTACACTGTCGGGCGTGGATCTTCCGGGCCTGATCGAGCTCGTCGCCTCCGAACCCGTCGTCGCTGAGCTCGTCGGTGCCGCCCGTTCGGGGTCCGAGCCCACCCTCGACGTCACCTGTCCCTCGGCCCTGCGACCCCTGGTCGCAGGCACCCTCAGCGAACGCGCGGGCAAGCCGCTGCTGGTGGTGACGTCCACCTACCGCGAGGCGGAGGCGGTGCGCGACACGCTGGCGTTCCTGCTGGGGCGGGACGCCGTGGCCTACTACCCGGCCTGGGAGACGCTCCCGCACGAGCGGCTCAGCCCCCGCTCGGACACCGTCGGCAAGCGGCTCGCGGTTCTGCGACGGCTCGCCGGCAACGCCGACCTCCCGGCGCCGCGCGTCGTCATCGCGCCGGTTCGCGCCGTCCTCCAGCCGCAGGTGGCCGGTCTGGGCGACATCCTGCCCGTCCGCATCGCCACGGGGGAGGACCACGACGTCGACGACCTCGCCCACGCCCTGGTCAACGCCGCCTACGTGCGCGTCGACCTGGTGGAGCGGCGCGGCGAGTTCGCGGTCCGGGGCGGCATCATCGACGTGTTCCCGCCGACGCTCGAGCACCCCGTGCGCATCGACTTCTTCGGCGACACGGTGGAGGAGATCCGGCCCTTCTCCGTCGCCGACCAGCGCTCCCACGACGAGACGATGGCCGAGGTGACCGCCGACCCCTGCCGCGAGATGCTGTTGACCACGTCGGTCCGCGAGCGGGCGGCCGAGCACGCGACGCGCACGGGCGTCCCGGACCAGTTGCGCGAACTGTTCACGCGCATCGCCGAGGGCCACGCCGTCGACGGCATGGAGGCCCTCGCCCCCGCCCTGGTCGACCGCCTCGAACTGCTCGTCGACGTGCTGCCCGCCGACACGGTGGTGCTCGTCAGCGACCCCGAGAAGGTCCGCGCCCGCGCCCTGGAACTGCACGCCACCAGCCAGGAGTTCCTGGCCGCCTCGTGGTCCGCCGCCGCCGAGGGCGGCAAGGCGCCCATCGACCTCGCGGCGTCCGCCTACCGCCAGCTCGCCGACGTGCGCACGGACGCGCTGGGCCGTGGCCTGGCGTGGTGGACGCTGTCCGCCTTCGCCGAGGATCCCGACAGCCGCCACATCGTGGCCGAGGAGAACGAGCCGTTCCGGGGCGACCTGGAGGCCGCGGTGGAGGCGTTGTCCGAGTCCGTGGAGTCCGGCTTCACCACCGTCCTGGTGGCGGACGCCGTGGGTCGGGCCCAGCGCTTCGGGGAGGTCCTCGCCGAACACGACCTCGCCGGCAGGGCATCCATCGTCGTCGCCGACCTGCCCCACGGCTTCCGGCTGGATGCGGTCAACCTGTGGGTGTTCACGTCCGGCGACCTGGCCGGCATCAAGGGCGGCTCGGACAAGCCCGAACGCAAAATGCCCGCGCGTCGCAAGAACGCCATCGACCCGCTGGAGCTCAAGCCGGGGGACCACGTCGTCCACGACGCGCACGGCGTGGGCCGGTACGTCGAGATGGTGACCCGGACGATCCAGAACGCGACCCGCGAGTACCTCGTCATCGAGTACGCCAGCTCCAAGCGTGGGCAGCCCGGGGATCGCCTGTTCGTGCCCATGGACAGCCTCGACCAGGTCACCCGCTACGTCGGTGGCGAGGCCCCGAGCCTGGACCGCATGGGCGGCGCCGACTGGAACAAGCGCAAGGCGCGGGCCCGCAAGGCGGTGCGCGAGATCGCCGCCGAACTGATCAAGCTGTACGCCGCGCGCCGGGCCTCCCAGGGCCACGCGTTCGGGCCGGACAGCCCTTGGCAGCGCGAGCTGGAGGACAACTTCACCTACGTCGAGACGCCCGACCAGATGTCCGCCATCACCGAGGTCAAGCGCGACATGGAGCAACTGGTCCCGATGGACCGGCTCATCTGTGGCGACGTGGGCTACGGCAAGACCGAGATCGCCGTCCGTGCCGCGTTCAAGGCGGTGATGGACGGCAAGCAGGTCGCGGTCCTGGTGCCGACGACCCTGCTGGTGCAGCAGCACTTCGCGACGTTCGCGAACCGGTACGCGGGGTTCCCGGTGCAGGTGGCGGCGCTCAGCAGGTTCCAGAGCCCGGCCGAATCGAAGCGGACCATCGAGGGCATCGCGGACGGCTCGATCGACGTCGTCGTCGGCACCCACCGCCTGTTCAGCAACGAGGTGCAGTTCAAGGACCTCGGGCTGGTCATCATCGACGAGGAGCAACGCTTCGGCGTCGACCACAAGGAGGCCCTGAAGAAGCTGCGCCTCAACGTCGACGTGCTGGCCATGTCGGCGACCCCGATCCCACGCACGCTCGAGATGGCCATCACGGGCATCCGCGAGATGAGCGTGATCGCGACCCCGCCGGAGGAGCGGCATCCGGTGCTCACCTTCGCGGGCCCGTCCGATGACAACCAGGTCCGGGCGGCGATCCGCCGAGAGCTGGCGCGCGAGGGCCAGGTCTTCTACATCCACAACCGGGTCAACACGATCGAGAAGGCGGCGGCCCACATCCGCGAGCTCGTCCCCGAGGCTCGCGTCGCGGTCGCCCACGGCCAGATGAACGAGACCCAGCTGGAACGGGTGATGGTCGACTTCTGGGAGCGCGAGGCGGACGTGCTGGTCTGCACCACGATCGTCGAGGCGGGCCTGGACATCTCCACGGCGAACACCCTCATCATCGAGCGTGCCGACCTGCTCGGCCTCTCCCAGTTGCACCAGCTGCGCGGGCGCGTCGGCCGCAGCCGCGAGCGCGGGTACGCCTACTTCCTCTACCCCCCGGAGAAGCCCCTCACCGACACCGCCCACGACCGGCTCGCCACCATGGCGGCCCACACCGACCTCGGCGCCGGGATGGCCATCGCGATGAAGGACCTCGAGATCCGCGGCGCGGGCAACCTGCTGGGCGAGGAGCAGTCCGGCCACATCGCCGACGTCGGCTTCGACCTCTACATCCGGCTGGTCGGCGAGGCCGTCTCGGAGTTCCGCGGTGAGACCACCGAGCCCGAGCCGGAGATGAAGATCGAGCTCGCCGTCGACGCGCACCTCCCGACCGACTACGTGGAGTCGGAGCGCCTGCGCCTGGAGATGTACAAGCGGCTCGCGTCCGTCCGCGAGGAGTCCGAGCTGGACGCCGTGCGCGCCGAACTGCTCGATCGCTACGGCCCGTTGCCGGATCAGGTGGAGAACCTGTTCGGGGTCACCCGGTTCCGGATCCTGTGCCGCTCGGTCGGCATCACGGAGGTGCTGTCGGCCGGGACGATGATCCGGTTCAGCCCCGCGGTGCTGGCGGACTCGCGCGAGATGCGCCGGCAACGGATGTACCCGGGCTCCCGGGTCAACCAGCAGACCCACCAGTTGTTCGTGCCGCGCCCGATGACCGCGCCGATCGCGGGCCAGCCGATCAAGGACGGGCTCCTGCTGGAGTGGGCCACCCAGGTGGTGACGGCCCTGTTCGTACCGGAGCCCGCGCGCACGGCGTCCTGACCCCGGCGGCCGGATAGGATCGGCCGTGAACCGATCGTCCCCAAGGAGTTCGAAGCAGATGAACAAGGCAGCACGCGTCCTCACCGTCGGCATCGCCGTTGCGGCCCTCGCCCTCACCGGCTGCGCCGGCAACCCGGCGGACGCGGCCAGCGTCGGGTCGGTCTCGGTCAGGGACTCCACGGTCCGCGGCGTCGCCGACACGATCGTCGAGGTCACCGGCACCGATCGCGGCGTGGCGCTGAAGCAGGCCACCTACGACCTCACGCTCGGCGAGGCGTCCCGCCAGATCGCGCAGGCGACCGGCACCGCGGTCTCCCCGGCCCAGGGCGCCGCCGTCATCAGCCAGAACCAGGCAGCCGCAGCCGTCGCCGCGACGGAGAAGGGCGCCCCGTGGGCCGCTGCCGTCGGCACGACCTATGTGCTCCTGCAGGACCTGGGCGAGGAGAGGTTCATCGAGGAGTTGAACAAGCTCGACATCAACGTCAACCCCCGCTACGGCGCGTGGGATCCGCAGCGCGTGACGATCGTGGACTCCCCGCTGTCCTCGGCGGCCACGGCGAACGCCTGAGGGGCCTCCGTCCGGTGGCCCACACCGAGGTCGAGCGTCTCCTCGACGTGATGGCGGCACTCCGTGCGGGCTGTCCGTGGGACGCCGAGCAGACCCATCGCTCGCTCGTCACCCATCTGGTGGAGGAGGCGGCCGAGACGGTCGAGGCCATCGAGTCGGGTTCGGACGAGCACCTGCGCGAGGAACTCGGCGACCTGCTGCTGCAGGTGGTGTTCCACGCCGAGATCGCCCGCACCGAGGGGCGGTTCGACATCGAGGACGTGGCCCGGGGCATCGCCGACAAGCTCGTCGCGCGGCACCCGTACGTCTTCGGTGACGGGGACGTCCCCGACGACCTCATCGGCTCGTGGGAGGCGCGCAAGCGCGCCGAGAAGGGCCGCACGTCCGCCCTGGAGGGCATTCCGCCGCTGAACGCCCTGGCGCGGACGATGAAGGTCGTGGGGCGGGCACGGTCCCACGGCGTCCGGATCGACCTGCCGGACGAGCCGCTGTCGGCGGCCGAGGTGGGGGAGTCGATCGTGGCGCTGGTGGCCCGCGCGCAGGCGTCCGGGGTGGACGCCGACCAGGCTGTCCGCGACGCCGTCCGGGCGTTGGAGGACGCCGTGCGCTCGGCCGAGCGGTCCTGACCCGCCCGCGTCCGGGGCGTGGTCCGGCAACAGGGCAAACCGGAGGGACGGGGTCCCGGCGGAGCGATAGGCTGGCCGCGAAGTCAACCGCCGACGAAAGGCAAGTCACCGTGGCACTCATCGACATCGTCACCGCTCGCGAGATCCTCGACTCCCGAGGCAACCCCACCGTCGAGGTCGAGGTGCTCCTCGACGATGACGCCCAGGGCCGTGCTGCGGTTCCGTCCGGCGCCTCCACCGGCCAGTTCGAGGCCGTCGAGCTGCGTGACGGCGACAAGGGCCGTTACCTGGGCAAGGGCGTCCTCAAGGCCGTTGAGAACGTCAACGAGTCGATCGCCGAGGAGATCATCGGCTTCGACGCCACCGACCAGCGCGAGATCGACGCCGCGATGATCGAGCTCGACGGCACCCACAACAAGGGCAAGCTCGGCGCCAACGCCATGCTGGGCGTCTCCCTGGCCGTCGCGCACGCCGCCGCCGAGTCGGCCGGCCTGCCGCTGTTCCGCTACATCGGCGGCCCGAACGCACACGTCCTGCCCGTCCCGATGATGAACATCCTCAACGGTGGGGCGCACGCCGACTCCAACGTGGACATCCAGGAGTTCATGATCGCCCCGATCGGCGCCGAGACCTTCGCCGACGCCCTGGCCATGGGCGCCGAGGTGTACCACAACCTCAAGTCCGTCCTGAAGGAGAAGGGCCTCTCCACCGGTCTCGGCGACGAGGGTGGTTTCGCCCCGAACCTCGAGTCGAACCGTGCGGCCCTCGACCTGATCATCGAGGCCATCCAGAAGGCCGGCTACGAGCCCGGCACCGACGTGGCGCTCGCGCTGGACGTCGCCGCCTCGGAGTTCGAGGAGAACGGCGTCTACACGTTCGAGGGCACCTCGAAGTCCGCCGATGAGATGATCGACATCTACGCCGAGTGGGTCGACGCCTACCCGCTGGTGTCCATCGAGGACCCGCTGAACGAGGAGGACTGGGACGGCTGGAAGGCCATCACCGAGCGTCTGGGCGCCAAGGTCCAGCTCGTCGGTGACGACCTGTTCGTCACCAACCCCGAGCGCCTCCAGCGCGGCATCGACACCAACACCGCCAACGCGCTGCTGGTGAAGGTGAACCAGATCGGCACCCTGACCGAGACCCTCGACGCCGTCGAGCTGGCCCACCGCAACGGCTACCGCTGCATGATGTCGCACCGCTCCGGTGAGACCGAGGACACCACCATCGCCGACCTGGCCGTCGCCACCAACTGCGGCCAGATCAAGACCGGTGCCCCGGCCCGTTCCGACCGCGTCGCGAAGTACAACCAGCTCCTGCGCATCGAGGAGACCCTCGAGGACGCCGCGGTCTACGCCGGGCGTTCCGCGTTCCCGCGTTTCAAGGGCTGATCCTTCGTCACCTTCCCAGCGCCGACACTCAGGCTTGCCACATCAGAGGCGGGTTCGCCACGCGATCAGATGTGGCAAGGCTGAGTGTCGCGCACCCGGGCCGCGCGCCGGGCACCTAGGCTGAGGGACACCTCGAACCTTCCCCGACGAGAGGCGCAGGAGACGTGCGTGAGAACCGGCTGAATCGCCAGCCGTCCGGGCCCGGACGCTCGACGAAACGCACCCGGTCCTCGGCCGGCGAGGCGGGCGCGGGTTCTCCGTCGTCCCCGATCCAGACGCCTGGCGCGCAGCCGCCTCCAGCGGCCCCCGTCCGCAACTCGGCCCTCGCGCGAGCCGCAGCCCACCTGCCCCGTCCCCCGAAGAACCTGGTCTTCACCAGGCGTGCCCTGGTGCTGGTCTCCGTGGTCGCGGTGCTCGGGTTGTCGTTCGCGAGCTCGCTGCGGGTGTGGGTGGTCCAGAGCCAACAGCTCTCGGCCGCCCAGGCACAGATCGACCGCGACACCGCTCGCGTCGCCCAACTGGAGGACGCCCTCGCGCGTTGGAGCGACCCCGCCTACGTGAAGGCCCGGGCGCGCGAGCGACTGGGCTGGGTCATGCCCGGCGAGGTGGGCTACCGCGTCGTGAGCCGCGACGGCGAGGTGCTGTCGGGCACGAGTGCCATCGAGGGTGTGGGGGACGCCCAGACGAGCGAACTCGCTCCCCGCTGGTGGGACAAGCTCGCCACCTCGCTGCGCCATGCGGACGCGGCGCCCCAGCAGACTGATCCGCTGAGCACCGCCCCGTCGCCCGACACGGCCACCGAGCCCGCCCCGGCCGATGAGCCGGCCGGGCGCTGACCCCGCGACGCACGCCCCCAGCGGTAGGGTGGCCGCCGTGCCTGCACTCGAACCAGCCTCGGACGTCGATGTCGCCATCCTGGCGGCGCAACTCGGACGCGAGCCCCGCGGCATCGCCGGGATCGCCTGGCGCTGCCCCTGTGGCAAGCCCGGCGTCGTCGCCACCGAACCACGCCTGCCGGACGGCACCCCCTTCCCGACGACGTACTACCTGACGTGCCCGCGCGCCGTCGCGGGTTGCTCGACCCTCGAGGCCGAGGGCCTCATGGCCGAGATGACCGAGCGTCTCGGCTCCGACGCCGGACTCGCCGCGGGTCACGTGTCCGCCCATGAGGCCTACCTCGCCGACCGTGCCGCGCTGAGGGATGTCCCCGAGATCGCGGGGATCTCCGCCGGCGGCATGCCCACCCGCGTGAAGTGCCTCCATGTCCTGGCGGGCCATGCCCTGGCCGCCGGCCGCGGTGTGAACCCGCTCGGTGACGAGACGCTGGACGCGTTGGGTGCGTTCTGGGAGCGCCCGTGCCTGGAGGGGGAGCAGTGAGCCGCGTCGCTGCCATCGACTGCGGCACCAACTCGATCCGGATCCTCATCGCCGAGCAGTCGGGCGACGGCGTCCGCGAGATCGCGCGCGACCTGCGCATCACGCGGCTCGGCCAGGGGGTCGACTCGACCGGGGAGTTCCACCCGGATGCGCTGGCCCGCACCCTCGCCGCGTGCGACGAGTACGCAGCCCTGGTGCGGGAGCACCGCGTCGACGCCGTCCGCTTCGTCGCCACCTCCGCCGCCCGGGACGCCGGGAACCGCGAGGAGTTCTTCGACGGCGTGCGCGAACGGCTGGGCGTGGACGCCGAGGTCATCAGCGGCGACGAGGAGGCCCGGCTCTCCTTCGACGGGGCCGTCAGCGGTGCGCCGGACGCCCCGGGCCCGGCCCTGGTCGTGGACATCGGCGGTGGCTCCACCGAACTCATCCTCGGGCAGACCGGTGGAGCGGCGCGCGGTGTCTCCCTCGACATGGGGTCCGTACGCCTGCGCGAACGGTTCCTGGCGTCCGACCCGCCGACCCTCGAGGAGGTCAGCGAGGCGTCCGAGTTCATCGACGACCTGCTCGACGCCTCGGGTGTCGACTTCGACGCACCGCGCACGTGGCTCGGGGTCGGCGGCACGGTGACCTCGCTGTCGGCCATCGCGCAGCGCTTGCCGCAGTACGACCGGGAGCGCGTCCATGGCTCGCGGGTCACGCGTGAGGAACTGGGTCACCTGGCCCAGCGCCTGCTGGCCATGCCGGTTGCCGAGGTGCTGGACATCCCGACGATGGTCCCGGGCCGCGCGGACGTCATCTGCGCCGGCGCGCTCATCTGCCACCGCATCGCGGCCCGCATGGTCGTCGACCTCACGGTCAGCGAGACGGACATCCTGGACGGGATCGTCGCCCGCCTGCTCCGCGACCCGGACGACGCGGCGACGTCCTAGACTCGCACCCACCGCGTCCGGCCGCTCCCACGGCGTCCGGACCGGCCCCCGTGGCCCAACGGCAGAGGCAGGCGGCTTAAACCCGCTTCAGTGCGGGTTCGAATCCCGCCGGGGGCACGGATGTCCGGTCTCGGGACGGAATACGGCGCCGGGTTGGCACCGTTGTTTAGGATGAACAGCGAGTCCCCCAGAAAGGCGTGACCCTGATGCGTAGCACGAACCCTGTTTTCACGCGAAGCGAGCAGTTCCAGCAAGCTGCCCCGCCGCAGTACGGCCAGCAGTACGGCCAGCAGTACGGCCAGCAGTACGGCCAGCAGTACGGCCAGCAGTACGGCCAGCAGTACGGCCAGCAGTACGGCCAGCCCGCTGCGCCGGCGCCGTACCAGACCCAGCCCGGCCCCGACGTGATGACGATCGACGACGTCATCACCAAGACCGCCATCACGCTCGGCGCGCTCATCGTGTCCGCGGCGATCACGTTCATGTTCCTCCCGCCGACGCTGATGCTGCCGGCCCTGCTCGTCTCCGGCATCGTCGGGTTCGTGGCGGTGCTGTTCGTGTCGCTGCGGCGTGTGGTCAACCCCGCCTTCGTGCTGGCCTACTCCCTCATCGAGGGCGTCTTCATCGGCGCGTTCAGCCTGTTGTTCGAGAACCTCTACAGCGGCATCGTCCCGGCGGCCGTCATGGGCACCTTCGTCGCCGCCGGCGCCACGCTCGCCGCCTACAAGTTCCTGCGCATCAAGGTGACCAGCCGCTTCCGCAAGATCGTGACGATCTCCACCTTCGCCCTGCTGGGCGTCGTGCTCGTCAACTTCGTGTTCGCGTTGTTCGGCGGCGACCTCGGCCTGCGGGGCATCGGCCCCGGCGCGGGCCCGCTGGCGTGGCTCGTCTCCGCGGTCGCCGTCGTGCTCGCCGTGGCCAACCTGATCATGGACTTCGACTACATCGAGCAGGGCATCCGCAACCGCCTGCCGGCCTCGGAGTCGTGGCGCGGAGCCTTCGGCCTGACCGTCACCATGGTCTGGCTGTACACCGAGATCCTGCGCATTCTGAGCTACTTCCGCTCGAACTGACGCCCCGTCGAAACCCCCGTCCGCACGAACGGACGGGGGTTTCGCGCATCCTGTGCCAGGGGCCTGCAGGTGGGTCAGGCGGAACGGCGGCGGCGGAACATCCGCATCACGTCCTGGCCGTGCTTGCCGAGCAGGGCCCGGGAGCCGTTGATCCAGGCCACGTCGCGCAAGCGGTCCGGTGAGACCCACTGGCTGTTCGCGGTCGTGCCGCCCACGTCATGGACCACCGGGTCGAGCGGGTGGTCGCAACGGGCCGCGTAGATGAGGCGGACGGCGTGGAAGTCCTCGATGATGCCCGCGGGGGAGTGCCCGATCCAGTGGTCGGACTGCATGTCGAGGAACCGCGTGATCTCGACCTCCTGGCCCGTCTCCTCGTACACCTCGCGCTGCACGGTCGTGGCGGGGTTCTCCCCGGGGTCGATGCCGCCGCCGGGCAGCCCCCACATGCCGGGGACCGCCGTCCTGTCGGAGAACTCAGTGGCGAGCACCCCGCGCTCGGAGACGACCAGCGCGTAGGCGGCGAGGCGCTGCCGGATCACGGGGCGTCCGGCGGTCTCGCCGGGGCGCAGGGTCGTCCGAACGCGCTGCGGGCCGCGTGGCGTGACGGGACGCCGGTGCTCGACGACCTGGAGGGTGACGGTGAGGTCCTCGACGGTGCCGGACGCAGACAGGGGACGGAGCACCCGGTAGCCGTTCTCCCAGGCGACCTGGTACGGGTCCTCCCCGTGCCCGAGCGTGAAGGACAGCACGGGCGTCCCGCCCGGCAACTCCACGCCCAAGATCTCCACCCACCCATCTTGGCCTCCCCCGACGGGCGAACCAAGTCGCCCCTCCGGGGAGGGTCGGGGTCCGGGCCCATGTCTGAGGGCCTTTCGTTTGGCTATGCTCAACGCAGTTCCAGCCGACGACGATGGAGGCGTGAGGTGCAGTACAACCCGGGAGCCCAGCTCGATCCGTCCCAGATGGGTGGAGGCGGCCGCGGCCGCGGCGGAACTGTCGCCGTCGGAGGCGGTGCCAGCATCCTGATCATCATCCTCGCCATGCTGTTCGGGTTCGACCCCGGAGCGCTGCTCGGTGCCGGAACCGCACCGGCTCCGCAGCAGACCGACGGCCAGTACGCCCACTGCCGGACCGGCGCGGACATCCAGAAGGATCCCGAGTGTCGCTACGTCGCGTACACGAACTCGATCCAGAACTACTGGCAGCAGGCGCTGCCCGGCTACCAGACGACCCGGACGGTCACCTTCGACGGCGCGATCAACACCGCCTGTGGCCAGGCCACCGCGCAGGTCGGGCCGTTCTACTGCCCGGCCGACCAGACGGTCTACCTCGACAAGGCCTTCTTCGCCACGATGCTCCCGCAGTTGGGGGCCGAGGGTGGCGATGCCGCCGAGGCGTACGTCATCGCCCACGAGTACGGCCACCACATCTCGAACCTGACCGGCATCATGGAGCAGGTCCAGCGCCGGGGGCAGACCGCGGGCGCCGACAGCCCCGCCGTCCGCCTCGAGTTGCAGGCCGACTGTTACGCCGGCGTCTGGCTCCGCTACGCGGCGGGCGAGCAGGACAGCATCATCAGCCAGGTCACCCAGGACGACCTCGACCGGGCGGTGAACGCCGCAGAGGTCGTGGGCGACGACCACATCCAGCGCATGCAGGCGGGTCGTATCGACCCGAGCCAGTGGACCCACGGGTCCTCCCAGATGCGCAAGGCGTGGCTGTCCAAGGGGTTCAACAGCGGTGATCCCAACCAGTGCAACACGTTCGCCGCGGGTGCCCTGTCCTGACGCCTCCTGACCAGCGGCCGGGCCCCGGGATCAGGGGATCACGTTCCCGGACAGGTCGGTGGTGAAGGACCGGTCACCCACCGTGAAGTGCATCGTCGGCACACCGGTGGCCGCGCGGTCGTCGACGATGCAGGACCAGGGCTGGTCGAGGCCGAACGCACCCTGTTCGTGCAGGTCGGACAACACGCGCCAGACCCCGGCCGGATCCACGAGCGCCGAGTCGAAGGGACGCAACAGCGTCGTGTCGACGCGTGTCGTCACGATCACGGGCGTGCGGGCGGTCCGCTGGCGACGCTGGAAGGAGCCGTCCTCTGCCTGCAGGCCATCCAGTTGCACGCCCAACTCCGACCCGAAGCCCATGGCCGAGGCCAGGCGGCGTCCGGCCACGGCGTCGGAGTAGCCGTGCTGGAGCCCCCACTCCGACGTGAAGTCGAGGGTGGGCAGCAGGGTCCCGTCGGGGTTGAAGAACACCGCCCGCGACTCCGGCACGGTCGACACCGACATGGACACCAGGCCGGCCGAGTAGTCCACGATCTGCAGCGACTGGCCGCGCCGCGAGCCGGACACCGACTCCGCGGCCCGGAACAGCGCGCCGAGGTCGGAGAAGTCGTAGTCGTCGGGGTCGAACATGTGCTGGTCGACGTAGGTGATGTCGGACGGCACCCGCTGGATCCTGTTGTCGCGCCACGCCCAGGTCTGGGCCTGGCCCTCGCGGAGGACGGTCACCGCCGCGTCCGAGGGGGTCACGGTCACCATGATCGCCTGCAGCGCGTCGGCCGCGCGCATCAGGTCGGCGACGAGCGCCTTGGCCGCTCCGGGCGCGGTCAGGTCGCGCGCCAGCGCCGGCGTGGCGGACGCCGTGGGCTCCGCCGCCGCGGTGGTCTTCGGGGCCACTGAGGGGATGGGGCCCCCGGAGGCCGCGGGCGCGGCACACCCGGTGCCCACCGCGGCCAGCGTCGCCGCCACCGCGAGGGCGGCAGCGCTGCGGGGCATGGTCACCCTCGTGAGACTACCCGGCACGCTCGCCATCGCGCAGGGGGAGGTGGCGGCCCCACCAGTCCAGGATCGCCTCGAAGCGCTGCCGGCGGTGCCAGGGGGTGCCCGACCGGGACAACTCGTGGTCCTCGCCCGGGAAGACCAGCAGCTCCGTCGGCACCCCGGCCGCCTTGAGCGCCGTGAAGTAGCGCAGCGCCTGCCCCAGCGGACACCGCAGGTCCTGCTCGGAGTGGATCACGAACGTGGGTGTCCGCACCCGACCGGCCAGCAGCGTGGGGGATTGGCGGTCCTGGTCTGCGAGGTCGGTGCCGTTGTAGGCGGGCATGAAGAACCACCCGATGTCGGACGCCCCGAGGAAGGATGCCGGGTCGAGGAACCCGCGCTCGACGATGGCCCCCGCGAACCGGTGCTCGTGGGCGATGATCCACGCGGTGAGGTAGCCGCCGTAGCTGCCGCCCATGATGCCGACGCGCTCGGCGTCCAGCCCCTCCACCGTGGTGGTGGCGTGGTCCAGGAAGGCGAGGACGTCGACCATGTCCAGGTTGCCGAAGTCGTGGCGGATCGCCGCGCCGTGCGCCTGGCCGTACGAGCCCGAGCCGCGCGGATTGCAGGCCACGACCGCATAGCCGGCCTCGGCGAGCACCTGGAACTCGTCGAAGAAGTCGCCGGTGTAGTGGGCGTACGGCCCGCCGTGGATGTTGAGGAGGACAGGGTGGGGCCCCTCGCCCTCGGGCACCAGCACCCAGCCGTGCACCTCGGTACCGTCCGGCGCGGAGGCCGTGAGCTCGCGCGGCTCGATGACGGTGGTGGCCTCGCGCAGAGGGGCGCCGAAGTCGGTCAGGCGGTGCAGTTCGCCGTCACGGACCAGCACCAACTCACCGGCCGAGTCGACCGGGACCACCGACGCCACGATCCCGCCGCCGGGTACCTCAGCCACCGCCTGGGCGGAGGGCCGGCCGGACCACACGGTGTCCACCGTGCCGTCGGCGGCGACGCGAAGGACCTCGGTCGACCCACGGTGGGGGCGGACCGCCAGCACGCCGTCCGGACCGGCCGGGACGAGGCGTCCGGCCAGCTCGACGGTCTCGGGGTCGGTGAGGCGGACGGGGGCGCCGCCGTCGGGGGCCACGACGTACACCGCGGCGTTGGTGGCGACGAAGTCCCGACCGTCCTCCCCGAGGTCGGTGCCGGTCACGAACAGCCAGGTGTCCCCGACCGGGCAGGCGTTGGCGAACGCGAGGTGCGGATCCACGACCACGGGGGTCGTCCGGCCGGTGTCGACACACACCCGGTGGATGGCGGTGCGGAGGTGTTCGTCGGCGTCCTCGCCCGTCCTGGTGGTGACGAGCAGGGCATCGCCGGCCGGGGTGAAGACGGGCTCGCGGACGTCCCACGCCCCGTCGGTGAGCCGGCGTGCGGCGGGCACGTTCCACGACGTCCCCTCCTCGCCGGGGGCCGTCCCCGCAGCGGCCTTCGCATCGCGTGCGGCCCGCCCGACAGGCTTGACCGGCGGCTCGGCGTACGGGTCGGGCGCCTCCGCGACGAACAGCTGGGCGACACGGTCGGTCGACCAACCCAGACCGTTGGCCTGCACCTGGTAGCCGGTGAGGTGCCGGGGATCCTCCTGGCCGGCGTCGACGCCCTCCCAGGTGCCGTAGCGGCCCTCTGTGGCCACGCGCGCGGTGAAGGCCAACCGCTGCGAGTCGGGGGACCAACAGAAGGCGCCGACGCCCAGCTTCTGGTCGGTCGCCTGCGCGGCCTCACCGCCGGACGCGGGCGCCACGAAGAGTTGGGCGCGTCCGCCGGGCTCCCGGCGGAGGAAGGCGACCAGGCGTCCGTCCGGGCTGACCTGCGGGCTGGAGTCGGCGAACCCTCGCGTCATGCGGACGGGCCCGCCCCCGCCGAGCGGGACGCGCCACAGCTGCCCGGTGGAGGAGTCGGCCTCGAACGACGGGTGCGCGGTGGCGACGACGGCGTACGAGCCATCCGGGGCGACGGTGGGTGCTCCGACTGTGGTCAGCAGCGGCAGGTGTTCCGGGCGCATGCTCCGAACCCTACCCGCGCGACCCTCGCGCGCCGACGCCGCGAAGCCTGCCGTGGGGCAGTGAAGTTTTCACTCCGCGTCAGCGCACCAGGATCGCGGTGACCTCCCGCGCCACCCGGCCCGGGACCGCCAGCGGGATGCCGTGGTCCTCGCCCTCCAGCGCCACCTCGGTGACAGGGCCGCCGTTGGCGCGGTAGGCCTCCAGGACGGCCCGGGTCTGCTGCACCATCGGCTGCGGCGGCAGGACGTCCTCGCCCGGCCAGCCCGGGACGACGCCGAGCTGGCCCAGGGTCGCGAGGTCGAACAGCGACCCGTCGGCGACGATCCTGTCCTCGCTGCCGTGGATCCACGTGATCGCCGGCTTGCGCTCGAGGTCGACGATGCCGGAGGCGTCGTAGTACTTCGGGCTCATGGTGTTGAGGACGCCGCGGTCACCGGTCGCCAGGCCCGGCCAGCTCGCTGACGGGACCGCTGTGCCGGGGTAGAAGTCGTCGCCCGTGCGGGTCTTGACCAGTTCGGCGGTGAGGAAGTCCTCGTCGATGGCGGCCGCGTTCGCGCCCCCGCCGTAGAACGTGCGCATGACGATCCGGGGGCTCGTCTGCGGGTCGTTTTCACCCAGGTCCCGGGCGGCGAGGCGCTGGACGAACGCCGGGTTGGCGCCGGCCGCACCGCAGGCCGCGGCGTCCGGCGTGGTGCGTTCGCCGTACGGCCCCTTGGTGCCGCCGAAGCCGTAGTGCGACAGCGGGGCGACGAGGGTGACCGAGGAGAGGTCGTCGGGGTGCTCGATCATCATCTGCTGCAGGACGCCGGCGCCCATCGACCAACCAGCCGCGTTGACCCGGCGCTGGCCCGCCAGGCCCAGGGTCTCCAGGAGGGCGTGGACGTCGTCGACCATGTCGCCCAGCCCGCGGGTGGCGTCGATCGGCTCCGGGTCGGTGTCGCCGTAGCCGCGCAGGTCGGGGGCGATCACACGGATGTCGTCGCCCAGTTCGGCCGCCACATAGCGCCAGAAACCGCCGCTGGAGAGATTGCCGTGGATGAGCAGCAGCGGGACCCCGTCCGCAGGGCCGGAGAACCAGACGTTCTGCGTCAGCCGGCTGGTCTCGATGCGCCGCGGTGAGAGGTCACTCATGACGCAATACTGATGTCTGATTCAGGTTTCTGTAAAGGTTGGTCCGCCCTCACCCGTGCTGCATTTTGTGTCGACGAAGTACCACCATGATGACCAACTCTGTCGACACAAAATGCAACACGGGGGGGTCAGCCCACCAACTCACCGCGGGCGCGCAGGTCTCCCACGATCCGTGCGTGGAACGCCTCGTCGACCCGGTAGAAGCGCCGATTGAGGGCGTAGCTGATGGACATCAGGACCAGCGGGAAGGCCATCATCATGATCTTCATCCCGAACAGGCCCTCGGGTGTGACGTCATCCGGCGTCGGCGCCTCGTTGATGCCCGTCAGGATGACCGTGGAGCCGACGATCGCCGTCCCCACCGCGCCGCCGACCTTGTTGATCAGGGGCTGGACGGAGAACGTGATCGCCTGGTTGCGGCGTCCGAGCTTCCACTGGCCGTACTCGACGCAGTCGCTGAGGAACACGATCATCAGGACGGCCACGAACGAGTTCCCCACGAACAGCATCAGCCCCGCGATCCCGATCGGGACGAGGTTCATCGGCGAGAAGAAGAACAGGACGTAGCCCGCCGCGATGGTGGCCATGGCGGCGGTGAACAGCTGCCGCCGGGTGAGCCACTTGCTGACCACGGGGAACAGCGCGAAGCCGAGGAGCTGGCCGACGCCGAGGATCGCCGCGAACGGCGAGTACATGGCCTCGTCCCGGTAGGCGTACTTGAAGAAGTAGGTGCCGAACGTGGTCGTCGTGTTGTAGCCGATCAGGAACAGCACCATGGACGCCGCGACCCACAGCAACTGGTCGTTGCGGCCGATGACCCTGAAGACGTCACGCAGCGGGGTGCTCTCGGGGGCGGCGGTGATCCGCGGTTCCCTGACCCCGAAGACGGTCACCGCCTGGCCCAGCAGCATGATGGCGACGATGATGCCGGCGAACACGGTCCAGGCGTGGGCGTCGCCCCCGAGGGCGGTCGTCGCCGGGAAGATGCCCACGACCGTCGTGAAGAGCCCGATCGTGGCGAACACCTTGGCCAGGGAGCCGAGGCGCTCCCGCTCCGCGGGATCGAGGCTGAGGGCGGGCAGCAGCGACCAGTAGCCGATGTCGTTCATGCTGAACGCGATGCCCCACACCAGGTAGACCACGCCGAACACGACCACGAACGGCATGCCCCGCAGGCCGACGTCGCTGAACAGGAGCAGCGTCATCACACCCGTCGCCAGGGCGCCGATGACGATCCATGGCTTGAACTGCCCCCAGCGCGTCCGGGTGTTGTCGACGATGAACCCGGTGATGACGTCGTCGAACGCATCCAGCAGGCGGACGGCCAGGAAGATGCCGTTGACCCACCACATCGTGGCGTTGTCGAGGTCGAGGATTTCCGTGAGGAAGTAGATCAGGAACACGGCCATCATCGAATAGACCATGTCGCGGCCCACCGTGCCGATGGCGAAGCTCCAGCGGTTGCGGTTGACGCCCGGGGGGACCATGGCGTCAATCTAACCCGCGACCCCGGTCAGTCCACCCAGTGCCCGGGCCAGAGCACGAAGCACACCAGCAGCAGCGTGCTGAGGACGACTTCGAGGTACCCGATGTGCCGGGCGCTCCACCTGCGGCCGGGGATGAGCGCCGCACGCAGCGTGGTCAGGGCGAAGAACGGCGTCCACCACCAGGGGAGCATCCCGAGGCCCGCCAGCACCGCCGCCAGGGCTGTCCAGCCGGCGTGGTAGCCGATGGACCCCACCAGCCACGGGCGGGACCCGCGCTCGCGGATGTTCGTCTTCACGTACAGGACGGTGCCGAAGAAGTAGGCGAACACGAGCAGCGTGAGCAGCCAGGTGGGCCAGGTGGTGGTGGCGAGGGCGTCGGCCGGGTCGGGATGGCGCGCGATCGGGATCATCAGGGACGCGGCCGCGATCGTCAGGGCACCGCCGATGGTGGCCCGCTCGTTGCGTTGGGCGGCCAGCCACAACGCGGGCACCACCAGCGGGAGGAACGCGGGCGCCCACAGCAGGATCCGCCAGCCCGCGGTCACGAGCGTCAGGAGGCCGGCCGCCGCGGTGATGGCGGTGTACACCACGAGCGGACGCACCCAGCCGGCCTTGCGCCCCGGCGGGGCCTTCAGCCAACCGGAGGCCGCGTGGAACGCGAAGTAGCCGACCATCCAGCACACGAACAGCGGGACCAGGAACCAACCCGACGCCCCATCGGTGAGCCGGAGGAACGTTCCCAGGAGGAAGGGGACGACGAGCATGGCCCACGCGCCGTGCTGGTTCGGCACCCACCCGGCGTGGCGCTTGGCGCGCGCCTTCCGCTGCGGCTGGGGCTTCGGGCGCGGACGGGGCTCGGTCACGGGCTCGGGTCCTTGAGGGCGCGCGCCACGATGTAGTGCCGGTCCTGCGCCTCGATGGTGGTGATGCCGACGTTCAGGCGCAGTTCGGCGAGGTAGGGCAGGTGGGCGTTGAAGACGAGCCACAGTTCCCCGCCCGGACGCAGCACACGGCTCGCCTCGCGGATCATCTGCAGGGTCGGGGTGGAGTCCTTGGCCGCTCCGATGTGGAACGGCGGGTTGCTGACGAGCAGGTCGATCGAGTTCGAGCGCGTCCCGGCCAGCATGTCGGCCCGGCGCGTGCCCACCCTCACGCCGTTGGCGCGGGCCGTCAGGCGCGCGGACTGGGTCGCGGAGTACGAGACGTCCGTGGCGGTGGTGGTCCAGCCGCGCTGGGCCAGCCAGGCGGCGATGATGCCCGAGCCGCAGCCGACGTCGAGGGCCACACCGCGCGATGAGCGTGGGTCCGTGGCGATGTCACCGGCCGAGCGCGCCAGCGTCCGCAGCAGCAGGTGGGTGCCATCGTCGAGCCGGCTGGTGTTGAACACGGGCCCGCGGGAGACGGCGGTCACGCCCACCTCGGGGTGGTGGCGGCGGGTGGGCCAGCGACGCGGTCCGGGCGTGGCACCCGTGGCGTGCAGCACACGGGACTTCTGTCGGCCCAGGCTGGCCCGCACCTCGGCGAACTGGCGGCCCAGGGCCACGTTCTGGCTCGGCGTCATGTGCTTGGTGCGCCCGCCAGCCACCACGCGTCCGCCCGGCGCGAGCATGCGGGCCAGGTGTTCGGCGTAGTCCTCGAGGGCGGCGACCGACTTCGGCAGGCGGACGAGTGCCAGGTCGGGGGCCCAGCCCTCGGGCGGCCGGGTGGGCAGGCGGTGGGACTCGGGGATGTGGGCCAGATCGCGCAGGTCGTCGCACCAGGTGAGGACCTCGGCGCCGGCGTCCACGGCTGCCCGGGTGAGCCCGCCCTCGACGTCGTCCACGACGAGGACGCGTCCCGGCAGAGGGCCGGCCTCGTCGAGCATCAGGGCCGCGACGGGGTCGAGTCTCATGGGCGCATCCTATCGGCCGTACCAGAACGTGGATGGGTCCGGGTTGACAGGCCTGTGGCGCCGCGACCCACTACGGTGGGTGCTGGACATCCCGGGCGGACGCTCCGCCGTCCGGTGGCCCGCGGGCCGGCACGTCAACGTGGACGGAGCACTTGAAGGAGAAGCCTTTTCATGAACGACCAGACGAAGTACGTCTACGACCTCAACGAGGGTGACGCGTCGCTGAAGCCGCTGCTGGGCGGCAAGGGTGCCAACCTCGCCGAGATGAACCGGATCGGCGTGCCCGTGCCGGACGCCTTCACCGTCACCACGCAGGCCTGCGTGGACACCATGAACAACAACAGCGAGTGGCCCGCGGGCCTGCGCGAGCAGGTCGAGGCCGGCCTGGCGCGCCTCGAGGAGCGCACCGGCAAGCAGCTCGGCTCGGCCGAGAACCCGCTGCTCGTCTCCGTCCGGTCCGGCGCCGTCTTCTCCATGCCCGGGATGATGGACACCATCCTCAACCTCGGCATCTCCGACGAGACCGTCCCGGCCGTGGCGGCGCTGGCCGACGGCAACGAGCGCTTCGCCTACGACTGCTACCGCCGCTTCATCCAGATGTACGGCGAGGTCGTGGAGGGCATCGCCCCCGACGTCTTCGAGGACGCCCTCACCGCCATGAAGGAGCGCAAGGGCGCCGCGCAGGACACCGACCTGACGGCGGAGGACCTCAAGGAACTGACCGCCGAGTTCAAGGCCCTGGCCAACGAGGCGCTCGGCGGCCACTGGACGTCCGACCCGCGCGAGCAGCTGATGCGCGCCGTCAACGCCGTGTTCGCCAGCTGGCTGAACCCGCGCGCCGAGGTCTACCGCCGCGCCAACCACATCTCCCGCAACCTCGGCACGGCCGTCAACGTCCAGCAGATGGTCTTCGGCAACCGCGGTGAGACCTCGGCGACCGGCGTCTGCTTCTCCCGCAACCCGTCCACCGGCGCCAAGGAGCTCTACGGCGAGTTCCTGACCAACGCCCAAGGCGAGGACGTCGTGGCCGGCATCCGTACCCCGCGCGACCTCGCGGAGATGGAGGAGGTGCTGCCCGAGGCGTTCCACGAGCTGTTGGCCACCATGGAGAAGCTCGAACTCCACAACAAGGACATGCAGGACATGGAGTTCACGATCGAGGATCGCAAGCTCTACATGCTGCAGACCCGCAACGGCAAGCGCACCGCCGCCGCCGCCGTGAAGACCGCGGTCGACATGGTCGACGAGGGCCTCATCACCACCGACGAGGCGTTGTTGCGGATCAACCCGTCCGACCTGGACGCCCTCCTGCACGACGCCATCGACCCGGACGAGACCGCCAAGGCGATCGTCAAGGGCCTGCCCGCCTCGCCCGGTGCGGCCGTGGGCACGCTGTCGTTCACCGCCGATGACGCCGCCGAGCGTGGCAAGGCGGGCCAGAAGGTCATCCTCGTCCGCTACGAGACCACGCCGGACGACATCCACGGCGTCATGGTGTCCCAGGGCGTCCTGACCGCCCACGGCGGCATGACCTCGCACGCGGCCGTCGTGGCGCGCGGCATGGGCATCACCTGCGTCGCGGGCGCCCCGGGCATCAAGATCGACGTCAAGGGCGAGACCGTCACCATCAACGGCAAGGCGTACGGCAAGGGGGACACCCTGACCCTCAACGGCTCCACCGGCGAGGTGTTCGAGGGCGCGCTCGCGCTGGTGCCGCCGAAGCTGGACGAGAACTTCCAGAAGGTGGGCGAGTGGGCGGACGCCGTCCGTCGCCTCGGTGTCCGCGCGAACGCGGAGAACTTCGAGGACGCCTCCAAGGCCCGCGAGCTGGGTGCCGAAGGCATCGGCCTGGCACGCACCGAGCACATGTTCATGGCCTCCGACCGCCTGCCGGCGGTCCGCAAGATGATCCTCGCCGAGAACGAGGAGCAGCGCGCGGCCGCCCTGGCCGAGATCCTGCCGATGCAGCAGGCCGACTTCGAGGGCATCTTCACGGCGATGAAGGGCCTGCCCGTCACGGTCCGCCTGCTCGACCCGCCGCTGCACGAGTTCCTGCCGAACATCGTCGAGCAGAGCCTGCTGGTGCAGAAGCTCGAGCTGACCGGCGGGGCGGAGGAGGAGATCGCCAAGGAGCGCGAGACCCTCGCCCAGGTCAAGCGCCTGCACGAGCAGAACCCGATGCTCGGCACGCGCGGCTGCCGCCTCGCGATGCTGTACCCGTCGATCCCCGACATGCAGGCCCGGGCGATCGTCAAGGCCGCCCTGGCGGTCCTGGAGCGCGAGGGCGAGACCGTCGGCGTGGAGATCATGATCCCGCTGGTGGCGATCGACAAGGAGCTCGAGGTCCAGCGCGCGATCGTCGTGAAGGCCGTCGAGGACGAGTTCGAGAAGGCCGGCAAGCGGCTCGACTACACGGTCGGGACGATGATCGAGATCCCGCGCGCGGCCCTGACCGCGAACGAGATCGCCGAGCACGCCGACTTCTTCTCCTTCGGCACCAACGACCTGACCCAGACCGGCATCGGCATCTCGCGTGACGACGCCGAGGCGGGCTTCCTGGGCCACTACGTCGACGAAGAGGTCATCGCCAAGAACCCGTTCGAGTCGCTCGACCAGGACGGCGTCGGCCAGCTGGTGCAGATCGGCGTCGACAAGGGTCGCTCCACCAAGGAGGACCTGAAGACCGGCGTCTGTGGCGAGCACGGTGGCGATCCCGACTCGATCGACTTCTTCCACCGGGCGGGGCTCAACTACGTGTCCTGCTCGCCGTTCCGCGTGCCGATCGCCCGCCTCGCAGCGGCTCGTGCGGCGTTGCGCAACGCCTGAGGCCGCTGAGCAGCTCTGAGGGCCCGGACGCCGTTGGCGTCCGGGCCCTTGGGGTTGTGTTCCCCGTGACGTAGCGCCATCTGGACCACAGGAGCGGCCATCGACTCCGAAGCGCATTGCGTTGACGAGGGGTGATGCCCTGGGTGCTGGAGCCGGGGGAACCACAGGTGGTCCAAATGGCGCTACGGCGGAGGTGTCGGGCGCTTCGGGTCCGTGCCACCGGGAGCGCAGGGCGCAGAACGGCCGGTCCCCGCAGGGAGACCGGCCGTCGTCGAGTGGCAGGAGGCTCAATAGCCCTCCGACGTGCCCCCGTCCAGCACCGCGCGGGTGCCCGAGAGGCCGAGGCGCGTGGCGCCGGCGGCGACCATGGCCTGGGCGGTGTCCCAGTCCCGGATGCCGCCGGAGGCCTTCACGCCGAGGCGCCCGCCGACCGTCTGGGCCATGAGCTCGACGGCGTGCACCGACGCACCGCCGGACGGGTGGAAGCCGGTGGACGTCTTCACGAAGTCGGCCCCGGCCGCCTCGGCCGCCTTGCAGGCGGCGACGATCTCATCGTCGGTCAGCGTCGCGGACTCGATGATCACCTTCAGCACCCCCGGTGCCGGCACCGCATCGCGCACGGCGCGGATCTCGTCCTCGGTGTGGGTCGCATCGCCCGACTTCAGCGCGCCCACGTCGATCACCATGTCGACCTCGTCGGCGCCGTTGCGGACGGCCTCCGCCGCCTCGAACGCCTTCGCCCGCGGGGTGTGCTTGCCCGAGGGGAACCCGACCACCGTGGCCACCTTCACCCGCGGCGAGAAGGGCAGCGGCAGCATCGAGGGGGACACGCAGATGGAGTAAGTGTCCAGTTCGGCGGCCTCGTCGGCCAGTGCCTCGACGTCCGCGAGTGTCGCGGTCGGGGCGAGCAGGGTGTGGTCGACGAGGCGGGCGAGCTCGTCACGGCTGAGGGCCATGGTTCTCCTTCGAGGTCTGGTTCTGCCAGCGTAGTCCGCTCGGCTTCGAGCGGACCACGCCCGCCGCCACCTCAGCCGGGGAGGTCGCTCCGTCCCCGGGCACGGTTGCGCTCGTGGGCCTCGGCACGCTTGCGCGTACGGCGGTCGGTGAGCCAGATGCCGAACACGAGCCCCAGCCCGCTGAGCGCGGCGATCAGGAAGAACACCATCGCCAGTGCGGGGTAGCCGAACAGGCGCGGCCCGCCCTCGATGCCCGTCATCAGGGCGGCGGCCACGGTGATGGCGGCCAGGATGATCCCCATCGTGACCCGGTTCGCCAGCCGCTGCGCGACCGCGAGGATCCGATCCTCGTCGAAGGCGTCCACCCGCAGGGCCAACTCGCCGTCGGCCAGGGCGTCCAGCACGCGGTTGGCGCGCCGGGGCAGGTTCTCGGCGAACTCCTTCGCCTCGAGCGCCCCCGCGATGGCGCTGCCGGGGGAGACGGACAGCCCGGCCCCCACCAGCGTGAGGACGTTCCTCTTGATCGCCTCGCCGGGGGAGAAGGTCGGGTCCAGGTGCATGACGGTCTGGTCGAGGTTCAGCAGGGACTTGCCGACCAGCGACATCTCGGCGGGTGGCCGCAGCCCATGGACACCCGACAGTCGGGCCAGCTCGACCAGCACCGCACCGGCCTGCAGTTCCGAGCCCAGGGTCAGCGTGGACGACACCAGGTGCGACACCTCGTCGCGGAACGCGGCCGGGTCGTGGTCCGGCAGCGGGTGCCCCATCGAGGCGAGGATCGTGGCGACCTGTTCGCCGTCGCCCTCGCCGATGGCCAGCAGCAGCTTGACCAGCTGTGACTGCACGCGGCGGGGCACACGGGCCACCATGCCCAGGTCGATGATGCCGAGGCGTCCCTCGGGCGTGATGAGGAGGTTGCCGGGGTGCGGATCGGCGTGCAACAGGCCCTCGTCCAGGAGCGTGCGCAGCATGAACCGGAACAGCGCCTCGGCCAGGGCCGGGCCGTCGACGTCCAGCATGCCGAGCGGGCCGACGTCGGTGACCTTGCGGCCGGGCAGGTACTCCATGGTCAGCACCTGCGCGCTGCTGAACCGGGGGAACGGCTCGGGGATGACGAGGTCGTCCTCGCCTTCTGCCAGGGCGCGGAAGCGCTGCAGGTTGGCCAGTTCCTTGCGGTAGTCGAGTTCGTCGGCCAGCGAGCGCCGGAACTGGGCCAGCAGGTCGGCCGTCCCCAGGCGCGGGCCCGCCTCGGTCCTGGCGTCGACCAGCGAGGCCACCTGCTCCAGGAGTTGCATGTCGGCGCGCACGATCTCCCGCACGTCCGGTCGGAGCACCTTGACCACCACGTCGTGGCCGGTGACGGTGCGGGCGCGGTGCACCTGTCCGAGTGAGGCCGACCCCAGCGGCTCGTCGTCGAACTCGGTGTAGAGGTCGCGCACGCGCAGGCCGAGCTCCGCCTCGATCCGCTCCCGGACCTGTTCGGCCGGGACCGCGTCCACGCTGTCCTGGAGCCGTGCGAGGGCGTCGGTGTAGTCGGGTGGCAGCAGGTCGTAGCGTGTCGACAACAGCTGCCCGAACTTGATGAACGTCGGACCCATGCTCTCCAGGTCGGAGGCGAGCCGGTCGGCCCCCGACCCCGACCCTGAGGCCTCCTCGGTGTCGGCGACCGCGAGGTCGTCCCTCGGCCCGGCCAGCAACCCCGGACGCGCGTGGCGCGCCAGCAGGGCCATGATCTGGGTGGCACGCTTCAGTTTCTCGCCCATGCCCTTGTGCTCCTCCCCGGGGCCACGTCGGACCATCCACGAGCGAGAATAGGCTGTGGCCATGGCAGCCAACCACACGTGGAGGGCGCGGGTTGTCCCCGCGGCCAGGATCGACCGCCTGCTCCCGCTGCTGACCGCGACCTCGGACGTCACCCACGCCAGCGTGTCCCCGCTGGACGGGCGCACGCTCGCCGAGGGCCCCCAGTGAGGCCGTCGCCCTGGCCAACGACTCCTCCTACGGGCTCAACGCCTCCGGGGGAGCCGGGACCACAGGCGGGGCCTCAGGCGAGCCGGTGGACGGTCACGCCCACCTCTGCCGCCTCGACGGGGGTGGTCACCTCCGAGCCCGGCTGGAGGACGGTCGCGGTCCCGTACGCCACCGCACGCCGGACGCGCTCGGCCGGGCCGAGGCCCTCGGCGCTCGCCAGCAACATCCCCGCGAGGGCCGCATCACCCGCGCCCACGATCGACACGGGCCGGACGGCGTCCGGAACGGCATGCCAGAGGCCCTCCTCGCAGGACAGCAGGGCCCCGTGCGCGCCCAGCGTGGACAGCACCTGGGGAACGCCGCGGTCACGCAGCTCCAGCGTGCCCTCGATGGCGGGTCCGAGGTCTCCGGCGGCCAGTGCGGCGCGGACCGGAAGCCCCGTCACCTGGTGCAACTCGGAGGCGTTGGGTGACATGAGGTCGGGCGGTGTGACGCCCTGGGCGACGACGGCGTTGAGCGCCGGACCGTTGGAGTCGACGGCCACCTTGACCCCGACCGAGCGGGCCAGGGCGGCGAGCTTCACGTACCAGTCCACCGGCGAGCCGGGCGGGAGGCTGCCGCACAGCGCCAACCAGGTGGCGCCGGGGACACTGGCCAGCAGGGCGCTGACGAGCGCGGTCTGGTTCTCGGGGGTGAGCGGCTCGCCGGGCTCGAGGAACCGGGTGGTCGTGCCGTCCGGGTGGGTGATCGACAGGTTGGTGCGGGCCCTGCGGCCGACGGGCACCATGCGGGTCGGCAGGCCCCACGGTGCGCAAGGCCTCGGCGAGCGGATCGTTCTTGTCGACAGGGACGATCGCCAGGGTCGGGTGCCCCGCGGCCCAGATGGCCGCGCCCAAGTTGACGCCCTTTCCGGCGGCGATCCGGTAGACCTGCCCGAGACGGTTCAGCCGGCCGAGGCGGAGCTCGCCCGCCAGGGGGGCGCTGCGATCCAGGCTGGGGTTGGCCGTGAAGGTGATGATCACGGCAACGAGCGTATACCGGGGGAGGTGTCCCCCTTCCGGGCGCCACATCCCGGTCCGGGCCCCTGCCTAGGGGGTTCGTGTGCCCGGCCCCGCCGCGGGGGCCAGCGGGACCCGGACGGTGAACTCCGTCCAGCCCGGTTGGGAGCGCAGGCCCACGCGTCCGCCGTACGCCCCGACGACGGCGGCGACGATCGCCAGCCCCAGCCCGGTCGACTGGCCTCCGGAGCCCGACCGGACGCGGCTGGCGTCCGCCCGGGCGAAGCGCTCGAACACGCGATCCTGCAGCTCCGGCGCGATCCCGGGGCCGTCGTCGGTGACCGTGACCACGGCGTCCGGCCCGTCGGTGGAGACCGCCGTGTGCACCCGGGTGCCGGCCGGCGTGTGGGTGCGCGCGTTGGCGAGCAGGTTGGCCACCACCTGGGTCAGGCGGTGCGGGTCGCCCAGGGCGACGACCTCGGCGTCCGGCAGTGACAGCGTCCAGCCGTGGTCGGGGCCGGCGGCACGGGCGTCCGACACGGCGTCGGCGACGAGCTGGTTGAGCGACGTCGGCAGGACCGCCAGTTCGGGGCCGGAGTCGAGGCGGGCCAGCAGCAGCAGGTCCTCCACGAGCCGGGACATGCGCTCGGACTCCGACTCGATGCGGGTCAGGGCGTGGGCCGTCGTCTCGGGGACGTCGTCACGCTCCCGCCGGGTGAGTTCGGCATAGCCGCGGATGGACGCCAAGGGGTTGCGCAGCTCGTGGCTGGCGTCCGCGACGAACTGCCGGACCTTCGTCTCGGACCGCTGTCGGGCGGCCAGGGCGCCCTCGACGTTGTCGAGCATGTGGTTGAACGCCAACCCGACCTGGCCGACCTCGCTGCGCGGGTCCGCATCAGCCTCCGGAACGCGGACGGGCACCGTCACCTCGCCGGAGTGGAGCGGCAGGCGGGAGACCTGGTTGGCCATCGCTCGCAGGCGCGCCAGGGGGCGAAGGCTGCGCTCGACGAGGGTCCGGGCCGCTAGGAAGGCGATCACGATCACCATCAGGGTCAGCACGGTCGCGGCGACCAGCAGCGACGCCATCGTGGTCTTGACGAACGACGCCGACTGGCCGGTCACCAGCACGTACGTCCCCGGCACGCCGTTGGCCACGCCGATGATGGAGGTCGCGTACAGGCGGTAGTCGCCGAGGCCGTCGGACAGGTGGAGGGTCACGAGCCGGTCGGACGGGACCAGTGTGTCCAGTTGGGCGCGCACCGTGTCGGGGAGGCGCTCGCGGTCGCGGCCCTGCTGGACGATGCCGTCGACGCCCTGGACGTAATAGAGCAGGCCCTGCTGCTGGCCGGGGCCCCCGGGCTGGCCGAAGGGCCGCCCGCGCTCGGTGAAGTCACCACGGAACCGGCTGGCCGAATCGACGATCTGTGCGTCGATCTGGCCCTCGAGGATCCGGTGCATGGACAGCGCGGTGAGGCCCGACAGCAGGATCGCGATGACCGCGACCAACGCCGTCATGGCGAGGATGAGCTTCCGGCTGAGGGTGCCGGCCCCGAGCGGGGAGGGCGGGTCCTGGTGGGTCATCAGCCCGCCGGCTTCAGCACGTAGCCCGCACCGCGCAACGTGTGGATCATCGGCTCGCGCCCGGCGTCGATCTTCTTGCGGAGGTAGGAGATGTAGAGCTCGACGACGTTGGCCTGCCCGCCGAAGTCGTAGTTCCACACCCGGTCCAGGATCTGCGCCTTGCTGAGGACGCGGCGCGGGTTGCGCATCAGGTAGCGCAGCAGCTCGAACTCGGTCGCGGTCAGCTGGATCTCCTCGCCGCCACGGGTCACCTCGTGGGAGTCCTCGTCCAGCGACAGGTCCCCGACGACCAATTGGGAGCCCGGCTTCACCAGGGTCGCGCCCGAGCGCCGCAGGAGACCGCGCAGGCGGGCCACCAGTTCCTCCAGCGAGAAGGGCTTGGTGACGTAGTCATCCCCGCCCGCGGTCAGGCCCCCGATGCGGTCCTCGACGGCGTCGCGCGCGGTGAGGAAGATGACCGGGACGTCCGGCTGTTCGGCCCGGATGCGGCGCATGACCTCGAGCCCGTCGAAGTCAGGGAGCATCATGTCGAGCACCAGCACGTCCGGCCGGGTCTCGCGGGCCGCGTGCACGGCGGACGTCCCGGAGTCGGCGGTGGTGACCTCCCAGCCCTCGTAGCGCAGGGCCATGCCGAGCAGTTCGGTGATGGCCGGCTCGTCGTCGACGGCGAGAACCCGGATCGGTGTCCCGTCCGCCCGGGTGAGGTGCTGGCGTTCGGTCATGGCCCCACTCTGGCAGGCCGGGGTGACGGCTCGCCATGAGTCGGCTGTGCAGTTCCTGTGAACGGCGGGCGTTCAGCGGGTCTCGAAGCCGGTGATGGACGGGTCGGGGCTCCGCCGGTCGACGAGGTGGCCCGTGACCTGCCCGGGGCGTCCGAACACCTTGGGTGCGGTCAGCAGGTCGACGAGGGCGTCGACGTCCTCGGGCCGGCCCTGGACGTCGACCTCGACCGCCCCGCTCCACAGGTTCGCGGCGTACCCGGACAGGCCGAGGCGCGCGGCCTGCCCCGAGACCCACCAGCGGAACCCGACGCCCTGGACGCGCCCCTCGACCCGGACGAGTGCCCGGGCCCGGCCCGCGGCGTCCGGCGTCACTTGTGCAGGTAGCTGACGAGGTGGTTGCGCTCGTCGGTCAGCTGGTCGATGCGGTACTTGACCACGTCGCCGATGGAGACGATCGCCGCCAGTTCGCCGTCCACCTCGATCGGGATGTGGCGGACGCGCTTGTGCGTCATGGTGTGGGCGGTGTCCTCGATGCCGTCGGAGAGGTGGCCCACCACGACGTCGCCCGACATCAGTGCGCCGACCGTCGTCTCCAGGAAGGCGTGACCGGACGTCGCCAGCCCGCGCACGATGTCGCGCTCGTTGACGATGCCATCGATGTGGTGCCCGTCGTCGGAGACGACGACGGCGCCGATGTTGTTGTCGGCCATGAGGGAGACGAGCTCGCCCACCGAGGCGGACCGAGAGATGGTCACGACGGAGTTGCCCTTGCTGCGGATCACGTCTTCGAGCTTCATGGGCGGACGTTACCCGGAACGCACCACGACTCGCCAGAGCACGCGCCGTATGATCGGACCCACCTCGAACGAAGGGATCCCCCGTGGAGCGATCGTTGCGCACCGCAGCAGTCCGGGCCGGCATCGACACCGATGTGGCCGAGGGCGCCGTCGTCCCGCCGATCCACCTCTCGACCACCTACCGGTTCGCGGGCTTGCGTGAACCCCGCACCTTCGACTATTCGCGGTCGGGCAACCCCACCCGCTCGCTGTTGGCGGATGCCCTGGCCGAGCTCGACGGGGCCGCGGGGTCCGTCGTGACGGCGTCCGGCATGGGGGCGATCACGACCGTCGTGCTGGGCCTGGTCGCCGCCGGCGATGTGGTCGTCGCCCCGCACGACGCCTACGGCGGCACCTGGCGTCTGCTGGACGCGCTCTCGCGCCGCATCGGCTTCGACCTCCACCTGTTCGACCTCACGGCGCCGGACGCCGCGGCCCGCGTCACCGCCGCGGCCCCGACGTTGCTGTGGGTGGAGACCCCGTCCAACCCGCTGCTCGCGATCTCGGACCTGACCGCCCTCGGCGAGGCGGCCCGCGGGGTCGGCGCCCTGATGGCCGTCGACAACACCTTCTGTTCGCCCGTGCTGCAGCGTCCGATCGCCTTGGGGGCGGATGTCGTCGTGCAGTCCTCCACCAAGTACCTCAACGGCCACTCGGACGTGATCGGCGGCGTCATCTCCGCAGCCACGCCGGAACTGGCAGAGCAGATGCGCTGGTGGTCGAACTGCCTCGGGGTGACCGGCGGCGCCTTCGACTCCTACCTGACCATGCGCGGGCTGCGGACCCTCGGCGTCCGGATCGCGGCTCACCAGGCCAACGCCGCGATCGTGGCGGACGCGCTGGTCGCCCACGTGGGCGACGGGGTCGACCGGGTCCACTACCCGGGCCTGGCCTCCCATCCCGGCCACGAGCTCGCGGCCCGGCAGATGTCCGGATTCGGGGGCATCGTGTCGTTCGAGTTGACCGGGGGGGAGACCGCCGTCGCCGCCTTCGTGGACGGGCTCGAGCACTTCTCGCTGGCGGAGTCCCTGGGGGGTGTCGAGTCGCTGGTCTGCCACCCCGGCTCGATGACCCACGCTGCCATGCCCGCCGACGTCCAGGCGGCCGCCGGGCTCCGCCCCGGCCTGGTCCGCCTGTCGGTCGGCATCGAGGACCCGGCCGACCTGGTCGCCGACCTCGAGGCGGGCCTGGCGCGCGCCTCGGGCTGAGCCTCAGGCGGTGCGCGGAAACTCGGCCCGCGCCTGGTCGCTGATCCGCTTCATCATGGCCAGGTCGACACCGGCACCGACCAAGCCCCCGGCCACCGGGACGAGCTTGCCGATGCGGGAGAACACGCGCTCGCCGACCGAGCGCAGGAGCCGGAAGCCGACGGCCTTCTGCACCACCATCAGCGCCGGCTTCGGCAGGGTCCCGCCGAACGTGGTGAGGGCCGCCGAGGTGCCGACGCCCACGCCGGCCTTGGTCAGGATGTCGGCGGAGTCGGAGCCCACCAGCGTCAGCAGCACTGCGGTCCGGATCGTCGGGTCGCCGATGTCGTGCCCGCGCAGGTGCGCCACCGCCGCGGTCATCCGCGTGGCCTGCACGTAGAACTCGAAGACGTTGGCCGGGATCGCCACCACCATGGTGAGGAAGCCGCCCAGGGAGGTCACGAAGCCGCCCGTCGCACCGCCCAGCAGGTGCTGACGAACGACGGCGTCCACGGCCGTCTCGACATCACCGTTGGCCTTGGCCAGCGCCTTCTCGGCGAGCTGAGCCGCACCGGGGAAGCCGGGGACCCCGTCGATGCCGACGCCGGTGAGCTGTTTGATCAGCCTGGTGACCGCGTCGTCGCCCCCGGTCGGATCGTTCGCCTCGTCCAGCGCTGACCGCGTGATCGTGACGTCCTCGTCGCGTCGGAACATGTCGAACAGGCCCATGGATCCCCCTTGGCTCGATGGCGTGCGTTCGCCGGTTGGAGAACGACCCTTCCGCACGCGCGCCGCCGGCTCAAGGGCGGACAGGCTGAATCAGGGTTGGTTCGGGGACATCAACTCCGGGACAACAAGGCCTTCCCCAGCAGTGCCAGGTTCGCCGGCTTCTCGGCCAGGCGACGCATGTAGTAGCCGTACCAGTCGGCACCGTAGGGCACGTAGACGCGGACGCGGTGGCCCTCACGCGCCAACCGGAGCTGCTCGTCGGGGCGGACGCCGTAGAGCATCTGGATCTCGTAGCTGTCCACGGAACGACCCGCGACCAGCAACTGGCCCAGGGCGGCGGTGATCATCGCCGGGTCGTGGGTGGCGATCATCGGGTACGCCCCGCCCGCGATCAGCACGGCGAGGCACCGTGTGTAGGACTCGCGGATCTCCGGCATGCGCTGGTGGGCCATGGCGGCGGGCTCTGCGTACGCGCCCTTGCACAGGCGGACGCGGGAGCCCTCCCCGGAGAAGTGGGCGCAGTCCTCCTCCGTCCGGAACAACATCGACTGCAGGACCACCCCGGTCCCGGGGAACTCGCTGCGCAGGGCGTCCACCAGGGCGTGGGTGGCGTCGGTGGCGGTGTGGTCCTCGGCGTCGAGGGTGATGGTGATGCCCGCCTCGGACGCCGCGGCCGCGATGCGCTGCGCGTTCTCCAGCGCGAGACCCTGTCCGTCGGGCAGCGCCTGGCCCAGCGCGCTCGCCTTCAACGACACTTCCGCCACGTCCGTGAGGCCGGCGTCGGCGAGCCGCCGCACGAGCCGGATGTTGGCCGCGGTGGCTTCCATCGCGGCCGTCCGTGTGGTCGTGTCCTCGCCGAGGGTGTCGATGGTGGCCAGGCGTCCGGACGCCTTGAGCTCGCGGACGGCACCGATCGCGTCGTCGATCCGTTCGCCCGGGACGAACCGGTCCACGGTGCGCCGGATGAGTGGGAGGCGGGTCGCCACGTCGCGCACGGTGAGGTTGCGCGAGGCGGTCAGCAGCAGGTTCTTCATCGATCCCCCTGGAGTGCGGTTGGGCGCGGGATCGCCGCGCACCCAGCGAATCTACCTCGTGGCACCGGCGTCACGCGCATCCCGGGGAAAGCGCCAGGGGCGGCGATCCCGACGCCTCCGCGTCAGGATCGCCGCCCCGGGTCGATGCGTGCCAGGTGCTGGAGGATCAGCTCTCGGTGGTGTCATCCTCAGCGGTGCGCCGGTAGCTCGCGGTGTCGAGCTTGGTCTGGCCCTGGAGGCGGTCGTGCGTGACGAACCGCTCCGGGTTGGCCTCGACGTAGCGGTCGTGCGTCGCGTGCGCCTCGTCCAGGAGGTCGAGGAGCTCCTGCTCGCGGAAGATCTCCTCGTGGTACTTCTCGGGCATCGCCAGCAGGGCCTGCTCCTCCTTCAGCAGCGCGCGGTAGTTCTTCTCGCGCTGATCCGGGTCGGCCTCGAAGCCGGTGTCCAGGTACTGCTTGGCGTGGCGGCGGGCGTTCTTGATGGTGGTGAGCGCCTTGCCCTTGGGGGAGACCAGCGAGAAGAAGATCACCACGATCAGCGTGCCGACGATGACGGCGAGCGAGAGCTCGGTGGTCACCTCGAAGACCGGCACGTGCTCGCCACCGTTGATGAACGGCAGGGTGTTCTCGTGCAGGGCGTGGAGGATGAGCTTCACACCGATGAAGGCGAGGATGATCGCCAGGCCGTACTTGAGGTAGATGAGGCGGTCGAGCAGGCCGTCGATGAGGAAGTAGAGCTGGCGCAGGCCGAGCAGCGAGAAGGCCACGGCCGTGAAGACGATGTAGGTCTCCTGCGTCAGGCCGAAGATGGCCGGGATCGAGTCGAGCGCGAACATCACGTCGGTGCCACCGATGGCGATCATCACCAGCAGCAGCGGGGTCATCGCCTTCCTGCCGTGGGAGTCGACGGTGAACATCTTGTCGCCGTCGTAGTAGTCGGTGGTGTGCATGAAGCGCTTGGCCAGGCGGATGATGAAGTTGTTCGCCTCGGAGGACTCCTCGTCGTCGCCGTCCTTCTCGGGCTTGATCAGGTTGCCGGCCGTGATCAGCAGGATCAGGCCGAAGATGTAGAACACCCACGCGAAGCTGTTGATGAGCGCGGCACCCAGGAAGATGAAGCCGGTGCGGAAGATCAGCGAGACGACGATGCCGAACATCAGCACCAACTGCTGGTTCTGCCGCGGCACCTTGAAGCTCGCCATGATGATCAGGAAGACGAACAGGTTGTCGACCGAGAGGCTCAACTCGGTGATGTAACCGGCGAAGTACTGGATGCCCCACGACGGGCTGAAGGACACCCACACGAACACGCCGAACAGGATCGCGATCGACACGTAGATGCTGGTCCACTTGGCGGCCTCCCCGATGGTGGGGATGTGGGCCTTCCTGACGTGGAAGATGAAGTCGAATGCCAGGAGCGCGATGATGCCGACGACCGTCGCGATCCAGATGGGGGTGGAGACCACCAGGGGTGCAATCACAGGGGCACCTTTCCGAAATGTCTTGCTGAGCGGGTCCCGCCAGGCAGTTCGTCGCGCAGGCGGACAACCTCGTTGTCCAACCCGACCCGTTCACGGGCCGTCTGGAGGAGTCTATTTCACCTGACCGCCACAATGGCAGCAGGTTGCCAGAACCTGCTGCCATTGCCGGGGGAGTGTCTGTCAGGTCAGAGCTTGGCCTGCCACTTGTCCGCCCAGACGAGGTCGTTGGGCCGACCCTTGAACTCCGACTTGCCCTCGAGCTTGTCGATCGTCGCCACCACGTTCGCGTCGTTGGGGTGGTACGCGTTCACGTAGCACTTGACCATCGTGGCGTCGTGCAGGTGGGTGGTGAAGTTGTGGCTGACCATGAAGGTCGGCACTTCCCAGACGTACCAGGGCACCTCGTTGCTCATGGCCGTCTTCCACTGGATGCGGTAGTTGTTCTGCGCACCGTAACCCATGACCTCGGCGAGCACGAGCGCCGCGTCGACGTCCTCGCGGTACTTCAGCGTGGGTCCCTTCACGCGGGTCGTCCCGTCGTTGACGGTCACCTCGTAGCCGCGCTCGGTGAGGACCTCGACGTACTTCTCCAGCATCTCGGGGTCACCGCCACCGGTGATGCCGCCGACCTCACCGGTCAGGTGGTACAGCCGGATCCGCCTGTGGTCCCGCGGGTTGAGCGGCAGCTGGTCCAAGGTGTTCTTGACCAGGGTGATGCCCAGGTCTGCAGCCTCCTCGCGCATCCGCAGGTGCTCCGCGCAGCCGACGACCTCGAGGTCCTCCGGCTTGGTGAGCAGGGTGCCGGCCTCGCGCTTCTCGTGGAGGCGCAGCTTGGCCTTGAGGCCGAGCAGGCGACGGTTCGCGTCGTCGAGGCGCTCACGCGTGATGACGCCCTTCTCGACGCCGGCCTTCATGAAGCCGAAGTCCTCCTCGAGGTTGTTGAAGAACAGGAACACGTCGCAGCCCGCGGCGATCGAGGCGGGGACGTAGTCCTCGCGGCGCATGGCGGCGGTCATGCCGAGCATGTGCGAGGCGTCGGTGATGACCGCACCGTTGAAGCCGAGTTCGGTCTTGAGCAGGCCGTTGATGAGCTCCGGCGCCAGGGTCGCGGGCAGGATGTCGGCATCGGACAGGCTCGGGTCGAGCTTCTTGGAGTACTCCGGCAGTGCGATGTGGCCGGCCATGATCATCTCGACCTGCGTGTTGTCGATGTGATGGCGGTAGACCTTGCCGAAGCTGTCGTCCCATTCCTCGACCGACAGCTCGTTGACGCCCAGGACCAGGTGCTGGTCGCGTTCCTCTGTCCCGTCGCCGGGCCAGTGCTTGATGCAGGTGAGGATGCCCGACTCGCGCTGTCCCTCGATGAACGGCGTCGTGAACTTGATGACGTCGTCGGCGTTCGTGCCGTACGCGCGGGTGTTCACGATCGTGTTGCGCCAGTTGAACAGGATGTCGACGCAGGGGTCGAAGTTCATGTTGACGCCGATGGCCCGCATCTCCCGGCCCGACACCCAACCGGCGTTGTACGCGACCTCGGTCGAACCGGACGCCTCGGTCTGGGCGCCGGACGCGATGTAGGTGCCGTCCTTCATGGCGCCGTTGCCGCCGGAGTCACAGTTGGCGGCGATGATCATCGGGATCCGCGCCGCCTTCTGCAGGCGGTTGAGCAGGTCCTGTACCTTGACGGCCTCGCCGCCGTGGTAGCGGGCCATGCCGATGTGGAACGTCTCGATGATCTGCTCGGCTGTGTAGGAGTTGCCGGAGAAGCTGTCCTCGCCGAAGAAGAACAGGTTGGTGAAGAGCTGGCCCACCTGCTCGTCCAGGGTCATGGAGGCGAGGGTGTCCTCGACCCACTGGATCTGGTCGTCGTCGAGGTTGTACGGAGCGGCCTTGAGGTCCACGAGAACAGGCATGTCACTTCACTTTCGGCATGGTGATGGTCTTGTTGCCCGAGATGGTCTCCCACGGGACCTCGCCGGGCAGCTTGGCGTTGAACTCGTCGATCAGGCCCTGCTGGTACTCACCGGCGAACGTGCCGTCGAGGAACTTGCCCAGGGCCTCGTCCTTGAAGCGCAGCCAGGAGCGCTTCTCCTCGCCCGGCAGGATCGGGTAGTACAGGCAGCCGACCTTGGCGGCGGCGTCGCGGTCGCCCGGGGCATCGCCGATCAGCATGATCTTGTCGTCGTCGTACTTGCCCTTGGCGGCGTACGTCACGTGCTCGGCCTTGCTGCCCATCTCCTGGCCGGCGATCACCTTCATGTACGGGGCCAGGCCGTGGGCGTTCCACTCGTACTCCAGCGAGTGGACCGGGGTGGCGGAGACGACCATCTGGTCGACGCCCGCCTCGTCGAGGGCCTGGATGGACTCGCGGACGCCGACGAACGGGCCCGCGTTGTGCACCATGTCGGCGATGCGCGCGTTGACGTCGTCGCCCCAGCGGATGGCGCGGGCGATGGTCTCGGACGGGTGGTCCGCCTGGTACTGGGCGATGCCCTTGTCGGACAGGGGGTAGCCCGGCGCTGCCAGGAACTCGGTCAGTTCCGGGTACTCGGGGATGGTGACGCCGCGCTCGGCGACCTCGACGCGATCGCGGAGGAGGTCGAGCACCTGCTTCAGCGCCACCCAGCGGTTCAGGCCGCGGGTGACCGAACCCAGGTTGACGAAGATGGCCGTCTCCCGGGCCAGCGTCGAGATGGGCTGGAGGTCCCAGGCCTTGATGTAGGCGGGGGTGAAGCACTCGAGGTGCTTGATGTCCATGGCGTCCATGGCGCAGCCGTCGGAGTCGATGCCCACGAAGTACTTCTGCGTGGGCACGAACTCGACGAGCGCCTGGGCGGCTTCTGGGGGTTGGCTCACGTGCTGCTCTCCTTCTGCGCTGTGTCTCGGACGCGCGGAGGCTGCGCCCGGCCGTTCCCACATTCTTGCCGCGCCTCCCGGAACTCGCTGAGGTTCCGCTGAATTGCCGCTGGCCGCCCGATGGGTGGCGAGGAGGTGCGGACTTTTCCTCCTCTGCTTGGATGGAGCCATGGAAACGCGCCTGCAAGCCGTGGTCTTCGACATGGACGGCACCCTGACCGACTCCGAGGAGGAGTGGGACGTCGTCCGCCGTCGGCTGGCCGCCGACGAGGGGTTGCCATGGCCCGAGGAGGCGACCCGGGCCATGATGGGGATGAGCACGCCCGAGTGGTCGTCCTACCTGGTCGAGGTGGTCGGCCTGCCCGGTACCCCCGAGGACGTCGCCCGTCGCACCATCGACGCCATGGCGGACGCCTACCACGCGGGGCGGATCCCGATCCTGCACGGAGCGGCGGACGCCGTGCACCGGATGGCCGAGATCGCCCCCCTGGGTGTGGCGTCCAGTTCGCCGCGCGAGCTGATCGAGGCCGGTCTGGAACTGCTCCGGGTCCGTGACCTGGTCGCCGTCGTCGTGTCGACCGAGGAGGTCGCCCGCGGCAAGCCCCACCCGGACGGCTTCCTCGCGGCCTGCGAGCAACTGCGCGTCGACCCGGCGGCCACCGTGGCCATCGAGGACTCCACCAACGGCCTGAGGTCGGCGCTCGCCGCGGGCCTGAAGGTCGTCGCGGTGCCGCCTCGGTTCCACCCGCCGGCAGACGACGTCCTCGCCCGCGCGCACGCGGTCATCGACGACCTGGACGCCCTGACCGTCGACCTGGTGCTCGGCCTGGTCGAGTGAGGCCCCGGGCCGTGGCGCTCACGGCAGCCGCCAGTCCACCGGCTCGGCTCCTTGCGCGACGAGGGCCTCGTTCGCACGGCTGAACGGACGCGACCCGAAGAACCCGTACCGGGCCGCCATGGGGGACGGGTGCGCGGACGCGATGACCGGCACGTCGCCCAGCCGGGGGGCGAGTGCCTGGGCGTCCTTGCCCCACAGGATCGCGACGAGCGGCCCGCCCCGGGCCACGAGGGCGTCGATGGCGGCGTCCGTCACCACCTCCCACCCCTTGCCGCGGTGGGATGCCGGTGCGCCCGGCCGCACGGTCAGACACCGGTTCAGCAGCAGGACGCCGTGCTCGGACCACGCGCCGAGGTCCCCGTGCCCGGCCGGCGGGATGCCCAGGTCGGTGTCCAACTCGGCGTAGATGTTCTGCAGGGAGCGGGGGATCGGCCGGACGTCCCGGGCCACCGAGAACGAGAGCCCGACGGCGTGGCCGGGCGTGGGGTAGGGATCCTGGCCCACGATGAGGACGCGGACGTCGGCCAGCGGACGGGCGAACGCCCGCAGCACGTGCTGTCCGGCCGGCAGGTAGGACCGTCCGGCTGCGTTCTCCTCCCGGAGGAACCGGCCCATCGCGGCCACCTGGTCGGCCACGGGGGCCAGGGCCTCGGCCCAGTCGGGGGCAACGAGTTCGGTCAGCGGGCGAGCGGTCACCGGCTCAGGCTAGCGGCCCCTGTCGCCCGCAAAAGGCGCCGGTACGCTGACCCCGGAAGGAGAACCCCGTGCCCCTCATCCCAGCCCTCCGCCGCCTCCTGCGCGTGGAGGACCACCCGGCCGAGCCGATCATCATCCAGGTGCCCGTGGCGGCGCCCCCGATCGAGACGAGGGCATCCCTCGAACCGGACATCCCGCGCAGCGTGACCGTCGCTGCGGGATACGCCTGGCGGCTGCTGTTCATCGGCGCGGCGGTCGTCGCGGTGTTCCAGGTGCTCGCCTACTTCTCCCAGCTCACCGTCCCGCTGGGGATCGCGGTGCTGCTCACCGCGATGCTGTACCCCCTCACCTCGTTGCTCAAGACGTGGAAGTGGCCACCCGCCCTGGCCGCCATCGTGTCGCTGCTGTTGCTCATGGTCGTCGTGCTGGGGCTTCTCGGCTTCGTGGGACAGCAGGTCGCCTCCGAGTGGCCGGACCTGCTCGAGCAGTCGCGCGATGGGTTCCAAGCCCTGGTCGCCTGGCTGGGCACGCTGCCGTTCGGCATCGACGACACCCGCCTCAACGAGTGGATCGCGCAGGGGACGGCGTGGCTGCAGGGCCAGGCATCCGCGCTCGCCGGCGCGGCGGCCTCGCTCGGCGCGGCGTTCGGGGGCTTCTTCGCCGGCCTGGCCACCGCCCTGGTCGCGACGTTCTTCTTCGCCTACCAGGGCCGCCGCATCTTCTCCGGGACCGTCGAGGTGCTCATGCCCCGGCCCTACAAGGCCCCCGTCGACCGTGCTGCCCTCCGCGGCTGGACGTCCCTGGTCGCGTACATGCGCTCCGCCGTCATCGTCGCGCTGGTGGACGCCGTGGGCGTGGCCCTGGCCGCGCTCGTCCTCCAGGTGCCCCTCGTCGCAGCGCTGTTCGCGTTGACGTTCTTCCTGTCGTTCATCCCGATCGTGGGTGCCACGGTCGCCGGCGCGGTCGCCGTCGTCCTGGCGCTGGTCACCCACGGGTGGGTGACGGCCCTCATCATGCTGGCCGCCGTCATCGCGGTCATGCAGATCGAGAGCACGTTCCTGCAGCCGCTCGTGATGGGCTCCGCGGTCGACCTGCACCCACTGGCCGTTCTGCTGGGCATCACGGCGGGCGCCATCATCTCGGGGATCCTGGGCGCTCTGGTGGCCATCCCGGTGCTGGCCTTCGGTGTGGCGTTCGTGCGGGCGCTGCGCAACCCCGATCCAGTGGTGCCCGTCGCGGGCGGCTGACGCCCCACCGGGGGGAGCGGCCCCGGAGGCAGGTTGCCGCGCCCGCTGAACTCAGGGGCGCCTCAGGGACGTGCGATCTTCCACGATTGGAAAGTCGGACTTACCATTTGGTCATGAGTGACCCCGATCTCACCCGCATCCTCGCCGACCTCGCGGCCGGCACCATCGACGCTGCGGAGGCGGCCCGCCGTATCGAGGCGGCGCGCGCGGGGGCACCCCGCACCGACGACCAGCCCGTCGACGAGCCCGCCGGGCCGACGGGGGTCAAGGGCACCGAGCGTGTCACCATCCGCGCCGTGGGCCGTCGCGTCACCGTCGTGGGCGATCCGTCCGTGGCCACGGCGTCGGTCACCGGTGAGCACGTGCTGCGCCGGCAGGGGGACGTGCTCGAGATCTCCGCCGACGGCGAGGTCGGGCCCAAGCTGGAGGGCTTCAGCGTCATCAACCCCCCCAAGAGCCTGGAGGACCTGCGCGGGCTCACCTTCGCCCGGGGGCTCACCGTGCGCGTCAACCCCGCGATCGAGGTGGATGTCGAACTCACCGCGGGCAGTCTCGCGGTGACGGGCGTCCCGTTCCTGGGGCGTGTGCGGGTCACGGCCGGCGGTGCCGACATCAAGGGTGTTCGCCGCATCGCGGACGCGCTGGTCCAGGCCGGCTCGGGCAGCATCGAGGGCCCCATCAACGTCGGACGGTCGCGGGTCAAGATCGAGTCCGGTGCACTCACGCTGACGCTGGCGGGGCGGGCCTCGGTGACGGTCCGCGCGTCCACCCAGTTGGGCCGGGTCGTCTGGCCGGACGACGGGGGCAGCCCCGACGAGGTCGTCTTCGGCAACGGCACCGCGCGCCTGGACCTGGACGTCGTCATGGGCTCGGCCACGGTGAAGAGGGCGGACGCATGACGGCCACGCGGGACGGACACCCGTTGCACCGCGCCCCCGCCGACTGCCCGGTCTGCGGTGAGAACCTGGTCACCACGCGGCTGGGCTGCGCGAGCTGTGGCACCGAACTCGTCGGGCAGTTCGCATCCTGCCCCTATTGCCGACTGGACGAGGCCGACCACGAGCTGTTGCGGGTGTTCCTGACCGCGCGCGGCAACCTCAGGGAGCTCCAGGGCCACCTCGGTGTCAGCTATCCCACCGCTCGGGCGCGCTTCAACGACGTCCTCGAACGCCTGGGCTGGCTCGGCGAGGCGTCCGACAGCGAGCCCCGGACCGACGCCGGCACGGACGACGAGGAGGGCGGGGAGCCGGCCGGGCCCGCGGCGTCCGGCCCTTCCGCCGGCGACGACACGATCCGCGACCAGGTGCTGGCGCAGGTGGCGTCCGGACAGCTCTCGCCGGCTGTCGCCGCCGACCTGTTGGCCGAACTCCGCTGACGTCGGACGAAACCGGTGCTTCTCACGGCCGTGCGCACCTGCTGGAGCAGGTGCGCACGGGGGTGGCGCGGGGTGGCTGCGGTCAGCCCGTGAACACCTTGAAGTCGAGCACGGTGACCTCGATGGTCCTGCCCGTGGGGGCCTCGTAGGAGACCGTCTCGCCCTTCTTGGCTCCGACGACCGCCGCACCCAAGGGGGATTGGGGGCTGAAGACCTCGACCTTGGCGTCCGTCACGCCCATGAGCTCGCGGGAGCCGAGCAGGAACGTGTCGGTGTCGTCGGTGTCGCCGTCGTAGCAGATGGTGATGGTCATGCCCGGGGTCACGGCGTTGGCCGACGCGGGGGCCTCCCCGATCTGGGCTTCGCGGAGCATCGCCTCGAGCTGGCGGATGCGGGCCTCCTGCTGGCCCTGCTCCTCGCGGGCCGCGTGGTAGCCGCCGTTCTCCGACAGGTCTCCCTCGTCGCGGGCCTGGGCGATCTTGGCCGAGACAGCGCGGCGGCCCTCGCCCTTGAGTTGTTCGAGCTCCCCGGAGAGCTTGTCGAACGCTTCCTGGGTGAGCCACACGGTGGACTGTGCTGCTTCAGACATCCAGCAAGCCTATCAGCGGGGCACGCAGGTGAGGACTTTCACGGACGTGGCGCGCTTGAAGGTCCGGATCACGATGTCGTGGTCCTCCAGTTCCTCGGTACCGGGGGCGAGGACGACGTCGTACTGGCCGACGGTTTCGTAGGACTCGGCCTGCGCGGTGATGGTGCACGTGGCCGGACGCGCCGGGTCCGGCCGTTGCGTCGTCACGCGGACGTCCATCGTCTGGTCGGACGTGACCGTCCAGGAGACGATCTTGGCGCTGATGGGCGGATTCGCCCCGTGGAGCGCCGACCACAGCAGCCACGTGCCGCCGACACCGGCGAGCACGACCGCGACCACGATCCACAGCCACCGGGGCGTCCGGCTCGGCGGGTAGCGGCGCGCGATGCGCTGGGCGTCGGTCTCGGAAGCGTTCATGGCCCTCATTGTGCCCGTGGTTCAATGGCCGGCATGGCTGACCTTCCGCAGACACGCGTGGACTCCGCCGGGGAGCCGTTGCGCCTCCTGGCCGTTCACGCCCATCCGGACGACGAGGCGAGCAAGGGTGCCGCCACGGTCGCGAAGTACAGGGCGCAGGGCGTCCAGGTGCTCGTGGTGACGTGCACGGGCGGGGAGCGCGGCGACATCCTCAACCCGCGGCTCGACACCCCGGAGAACAGGGCGAACATCGCCGCGCTGCGCGTCGCGGAGATGGCCCGCGCCGCCGAGATCCTCGGCGTGCAGCAGCGGTGGCTCGGCTACGTCGACTCCGGCCTGCCCGAGGGTGACCCGCTGCCGCCGCTCCCGGACGGCTGCTTCGCGCTGGCCGACCTGGACGAGGCGGGTGCCGCGCTGGCCGCGATCATCCGGGAGTTCCGCCCGCACGTCGTCACGACGTACGACGAGAACGGGGGGTACCCGCACCCCGACCACATCCAGACCCACCGCGTCACCGTCCGTGCCGTCGCCATGGCCGCGGACTCCGCGGCCCGGGTCGCGGGGGCGCCCTGGCCGGTCGCCAAGCTCTACTACCACATGACCTTCCACCGCCAGCGGGCCGTCGCCCTGGACGCCGCCATGCACGAGCACGGTCTGGAGTCGCCCTATCGGGAGCGCCTCGCCAACTGGCCCGAGGACACGGAACAGGCTGAGCGCCTGACCACGTTCATCGCCTGCGCCGAGTTCTATCCCGTCCGCGACGATGCCCTGCGCGCCCACGCCACCCAGGTGGATCCCGACGGCTTCTGGTTCGCGGTGCCGCTGACGGTGCAGCAGATGGCGTGGCCCACCGAGGACTACCAACTGGTCATGTCCCGCGTCGCGACGACGTTCCCCGAGGAGGACCTCTTCGCCGGGGTCGAATCCCATTCCGCAGATAGGGTGGACACGTGGTTCTATTCGATCTAGGGCGCGAACTCGCCCCGAGCTGGGCGCCCCTGGGGGCGTCGGTCGTCCTGATGCTCCTCCTGCTGGTGCTGTGGTTCAGCATGCGTCGCCACCTCAAGCGCGCCGCACGGTTCTCGGGTGACGAGGGCGTCGACGTCCACGCGCCGCGGATGGACGACGACCGTCCGACGGGCCGCGACGAGCACCCCGAGACCTGATGGCGAACCACCTCGCCGATCAGACCAGCCCCTACCTCCTCCAGCACGCGGCCAACCCGGTCGACTGGTGGCCGTGGGGTCCGGACGCCTTCGCCGAGGCCCGTCGGCGCAACGTGCCCGTCCTGATCTCCGTCGGGTACTCCGCCTGCCACTGGTGCCACGTGATGGCGCACGAGTCCTTCGAGGACGCCGGGGCCGCAGCGCTGGTGAACGAGCACTTCGTCGCGATCAAGGTCGACCGCGAGGAGCGCCCCGACGTCGACGCCGTCTACCTGCGCGCGACCCAGGCCCTCACGGGGCAGGGTGGCTGGCCCATGACGGTCTTCGCCACGCCCGACGGTCGGCCGTTCTTCGCGGGCACGTACTACCCCCCGGAGCCCAGCCAGGGCCTGCCGTCCTTCACCCAAGTGGTCGGCGCCCTCGGCGAGGCCTGGCGTGACCGTCAGGACGAGGTGGTGGCCTCGGCGTCCACCATCGTGGAGCAACTGGCGCAGATCAACGCCCTGCCCACGGCCTCCGCGCCGCCCGGGGTGTGGGAGGTGCTGGACGAGGTGAGCGCCGACTTCGACCTGCTGCACGGTGGCTTCGGGGGCGCGCCGAAGTTCCCGGCGCCGATGCTGGTCGACGCCCTGCTCGTCAAGGGGGAGGCCGGCACGCTCGACCTCGCCCAGCGGACGCTCGAGGCCATGGCCCGCGGCGGCATCCACGACCAGGTGGGCGGCGGGTTCCACCGCTACGCCGTCGACGCCGGCTGGGTCGTGCCGCACTTCGAGAAGATGCTGTACGACAACGCCCTGCTGCTGGGCTCCTACGTGCGCGGCTGGCGGCGGACGCCCCAGCACGAGACCGGCCTGCGCTGGCTCTTCGAGCGCGTGGTCCGTGGGATCGTGGGCTGGCTGGAGCGGGAGATGGTCGTCGAGGGCGGCGGGTTCGCCGCTTCGCTGGACGCCGACTCCGCCGACATCCGCGGGATGGCGCACGAGGGCATCTACTACGTGTGGAGCCCGTCGTTGCTCACCGACGCGCTGGGCGAGGAGGACGCCGACTGGGCGAGCTCGGTCTTCCACGTGACCAAGGACGGGTCGTTCGAGCACGGCCTCTCCACGCTGCAGTTGCGCGGGGCGCCCGACGTGGCCCGCCTCGAGTCGGTGGCGGCGCGGCTGCTCGCAGTGCGCGGGAACCGCTTCGCGCCGCCGCGCGACGGCAAGGTCGTGGCCGCCTGGAACGGTTGGATGGTCGAGTCCCTGTTGTGGGCCGCCCTGGTCTTCGACGAGCGACCGTGGCTGGACCTGGCCGTCAGGGCGGCCGAGTACCTGTGGTCGGTGCACCGCACCGAGGACGGGTTCGTCCGGACGTCGCTGGACGGCCGGGCCGGGACCGCGCGGGCCGTCGCGGAGGACCACGGTGCGGTCGCCCAGGCCTACGGGCTGCTGGCCGGCGTGCTGGGTGAGTCGGTGTGGCTCGACCGGGCGGTGGAACTGCTGGACGAGGCCGTGGTCTTGTTCGGCGCCGAGGACGGAGGCTTCTTCGACGCACCTGCCGGCGACCTGTTCTCCCGTCCGCGTGACGTGCAGGACAATCCGACCCCCTCCGGCACCATGACGCTCGTCACGGCCCTGCGCACCGTCGGCCTGCTCGCGGGGCGTCCCGACTTCGTCGCCCGCGCGGACGCGGCGGCCAGGACGACGTGGGGGATCGTCGCGTCCGGGCCGCGCCACGCATCGGCGGCCCTGACGGACCTGCTGATGTCCGACGATGCACGCAAGGGGCTACGGCCGGCGGTGGCCGTCGTGCTGGACGAATCCGGGGACCCGCTGAACGATGCCGCCCGCGCCGCGTGGCGCATGGCGCCGGCCGGCACCGTCGTGGTGTCGGGGCGTCCGGGGACGGAGTTCTTGTCGTGGTTCGAGGTCGACGCGGGTGACGACACTCAGGAAGGTTCGCGACACGCCGGGGGGCTTTCCCCCGCAGAGGTGGCACCGGTGAGTGTCGGCGCCTCCGACCTCGCCAAGCTCACCCACGCCCGCGTGGGCGGATCGGGCCAGGTGTCCGAGGTCCGGACGGCGGGTGAGGGTGACGGGGACGAAGGGGGCGACGAGTACGACGAGCACGAGGTCGTCCCGTTCGAGCAGGTCGTCCACGTGCGCCGGGGTGAGGTGGCCTTCCCCCCGGCGTCCACGGTGCAGGCGTTGCGCGCGGCGCTCTGGTCGCGGGCCTGAGGCGGCCCCGACGCCTCAGCGCAGCGTGATGATCGCGATCGCGGCGAAGTGGCACAGGGCCGCGACGACCGTCGCCACGTGGAAGATCTCGTGGTAGCCGAACCAGGCGGGCGAGGGGTCGGGACGCTTGCGCGCGTAGACGACGGCGCCGGCGGTGTAGATCAACCCGCCCGCGATGATGAGGAGGACGATGAGCGGGCCGCCGGTGTTCCAGAACGGGACGAGCCAGCCGACCGCCACCCAGCCCATGGCCAGGTAGAGCCCGGTGTAGAGCCACCGCGGGGCGCCCATCCAGCCGAGCTTGAAGCCGATGCCGGCGACCGCGATCCCCCAGACGAGCGCGAGGAGGATCGTCGCGTTCGACCGGTCCAGCAGGAGCAGCGCGAGCGGGGTGTACGTGCCGGCGATGAAGACGAAGATGTTGGCATGGTCGAGGCGCCGCAGGAACCCCTCCAGGCCGGGCCTCCACGTGCCGCGGTGGTAGAGGGCCGACGTGCCGAACAGCATCGTGGCTCCGACCAGGTAGATCGCGACCGCTAGCCGTGCGACCCAGTCCGACGCGACCACCATCAGCGCCAGGCCGAGCACCTGGACGATCGGGGCCATGCCGAGGTGGAACCAGCCGCGCAGGCGCGGCTTGGGGCGGGGCGTCTCCTGCCCCCGCCCATTACTTGACGATGCGTAACTTACGGTCACGTAGGTAAGGGTAGGCCGAGCCCGTCGGACACGCAAGCACGAGCTTCCCGGCCGCCCTAGGGTGGAGAGCGTGAAGATCCTCGCCACGACCGCCGTCCCCTTCGAGTTCGATCCGCCCGCCGACGTGCTGGTCGTCCCGATCGACGAGGACCAGCCCATCCCGGCCGAGCACCTGGACGCGGACGCCGCGATCCTCCAGGGGTGGTCCTCGCCGGCCGCCACCCAGCTCGCACGCGAGGCGTCCCACCTGCGGTGGGTGCAGACGATGGCCGCCGGACCGGACGGCGTCCTGGCAGCCGGCTTCGGTCCCGAGGTGACCATCACCAACGGCACCGGCCTCCACAGCCAGACCGTGGCCGAGGCTGCCCTCGCCCTCGCGCTGGTCGGCATCCTGCGCTTCCCGGCCATGCTGGAGGCCCAGCGGGGTCGACGCTGGGAGCACGACGAATTCGGGGCCTGGCGTGCGTTGCACCCGGCGGGCAGGGTCGGCTCGATCATCGACGCCAACGTCCTGGTCTGGGGTTTCGGCGCCATCGGTCAGCAGGTCGCGCGCAACTTCGCGGCGGTCGGTGGGCGCGTCCGCGGCGTGGCCACCACGGCGGGGGAGCGGGCCGGCTTCGAGGTGTTCACGGACGCCGACCTGCCGAGCCTGCTGCCCCAGACGGACATCCTGGTCATGGTGCTCCCGACCGACCCCTCCACCGACAAGGCGCTGGACGCCGACCGGATCGCGTTGCTGCCGGACCGGGCCTGGGTCATCAACGTGGGCCGGGGCAGCACCGTCGACCAGGACGCCCTCATCGCGGCGCTCCACGCCGGGGAACTCGGCGGGGCCGGGCTGGACGTCGTCACGCCCGAGCCCTATCCGTCCGACGGGCCGCTGTGGGACGCACCCAACACGGTCATCCTTCCGCACACGGCGGGCGGGCGCGCCCACGGGTCCCATGAGCTCGTCAACGACAACATCGCGCGGCTGCGTTCGGGAGAACCCCTGCGCAACGTCGTCGCCCGGTGACTCCCCGGCGCTAGGCTGCGGCCATGTCCTGGGGTGATCGAGCACGGGAATTCGCTGATCGGTTGCACCCGGCCAGCCTGCTGTACTCGACCTACGAGCAGCGGCTGCTGGCCGAGATCGACCGGACACGCCTGCCCCGCCACGTGGCCGTCCTCGCCGACGGCAACCGACGCTGGGCGCGCCTCAACGCTCCCGGGCAGCCGTACGAGGTGGGCTACCAGGCGGGTGCCGACAAGCTCAAGCAGTTCGTCGAGTGGTGCGATGAGGTCGGCCTCGGCGTCGTCACCCTGTGGGTGCTCTCGACCGAGAACCTCGCGCGCAACGAGGACGACGTCCGGCCGCTGCTCGGCGTGATCGAGCGGCTGTTCGTCGAGCTCGCCGAGACCGGGCGCTGGCGCCTCAAGCTCGTCGGCGACCCCACCCTGCTGCCCGAGACCATGACGGACGCCCTGCGTGCCGCCGAGTTCGACACGGCGTCGGTGGCGGGGCTCCAGGTCAACGTGGCCATCGCGTACGGCGGACGCCACGAGCTCCGCGACGCGGTGCGCAAGTTGCTGGCCGAGGAGGCCGCCCAGGGCGCCACGCTGGACGACGTCGCCCAGCGCCTCGAGATCGACGACATCGCGCAGCACCTCTACACCGCCGGCGACCCCGACCCGGACCTCATCATCCGCACCTCGGGCGAGCAGCGGCTCTCGGGTTTCCTCATGTGGCAGTCGGCGCACTCGGAGTTCTACTTCTGCGAAGCCCTCTGGCCGGACTTCCGCCGCGTGGACTTCCTCCGCGCCCTGCGCGACTACGCCTCCCGTGAGCGTCGCTACGGGCGGTGACCCCGGGCGTCGTCGACGGTCCACGCGGTCCGGGGTGTGCTGCATTTTGTGTCGGCAGAGCTGGTCATCATCCCGGTAGTTTGCCGACACAAAATGCAGCACACCGCGGGCCGCTCACCGCTCCACTCCAGGCCCCGGGCTACTCGGCTCCGGCGAGCAGCACCTCCAGGACGACGTCCTTGATGTCCTGCGCGATCGGCAGGGATTCCAGGCCGGCGATGCGGGCCAGGGTGCTGGGCGTCGACTCCAGGAACGCGCACAGCTGGTGTTTGTCGATGTAGCCCACCTGCAGGTCGTGGACGATCGCGAAGATCCGCTCGTCGATGCGCTGGTCGGACGCCGTGGGTGCAGGCGCGAAGCCGAACGAGGCCCCCTCGGACGCCGCGACCTCGCCGAGGTCGACGGTCACCGTGCCCGTCGCGGGGTCGTAGCTGGTGGTCCCCTCAGCGGACGTCGTGTCGGACGGCGCCAGGCCCGTCACCGACACCCGGTAGCGGCGCCTCGCCGGGATGGCCGAGGCGTCCCCGACCACCGGGGCGATGGTGAAGACGCCCTCGTCCTGATGCCAGGCGAACCGCGTGGTGCACGATGCCGGCTGGGCGGCGTCGTCGTCCTCGTACAGCACGAACTCGCCGTCCGCCCCCGCGAACACGCGGACGAGCAACGCTTCCGGGTTGGCCACGGACAGGTCGTCGCCGTCCACGAGGGGCACGATCGTCCCGGACCGCGCCAGCACCGGGTACGTCTCGAGCGGACGCCGCAGGGTCACGAACCGCCCACCGGTGTAGCGCAGGCCGGAGTACCAGTCGTGCCAGGTTCCCTCCGGCAGCCACGTGGTGACGGAGGCCCGCCGCGTCCGCCGTTCGGCCGGGGTGGTGAGCGGGGCGACCAGCAGTCCCGTCCCGAACAGGAAGGCGCCCGAGCCGCTCAGCAGCGTCTCGGGGCGCGGGTCGAGGTGGTGCACGGGCCGCGCGATCGGCTCCGACAGGCGGTGCGCACGCTCGTTCATGGTGTACAGCCACGGGATGAGCCGGTGGCGGAGGCGCAGCGCGTCCGCCATGACGGAGGCGGCCGGCCCGCCGAAGTTCCACGGCTCCTTGCCCTGGAACGGAGAGGACGTCGAGTGCAGGCGGTTGATGGGTGACCACGTCCCCAGTTGGAACCAGCGGGCGACCATCTCGTCGTCGCGCTCGCCGAACATGTGCCCACCGATGTCGTGGCTCCACCAGCCGTAGCCGATGTTGGCGGCCGTCGCGGTGAACCACGGCTGGAAGTGCAACGACGACCACGTCGTCACCGTGTCGCCGGAGAACCCGACCGGGTAGCGGTGCGAGCCGGGGCCGGCGTACCGGCTGAACGTGATCGGACGTCGTCCGTCGCGGCCCGAGTCGAGGAAATGGAGGTGGTTGAGCAACCACAGCGGATCCAGGCCGGGGATCGAGGACGAGCCGCCCTGCTGCCAGTCGACCCACCAGAAGTCGAGGCCCTGCTCCTCCAGGGGGTGGAGGACCTCGTCGAAGTAGGCCTCCATGAAGGCGGGGTCGGCGACGTCGAACGGGATGGGGTCGCCGTCGGCCGGATCGAGGCCCAACCGCTCGGCGAGGGCGGCGTAGGCGTCCTCGAACGAGCGGACGCCGTCGGCCGGGTGCAGGTTGAGGGAGACCTTCAGCCCTCGCCCGTGCAGGTCGGCGAGCAGCGCCTCGGGGTCGGGGACGAGGGTGGTGTTCCAGGAGTAGCCGGTCCAGCCCGAGCCGTGGCGGGGGTCGATGTCGACCCAGTGCCAGTCCATGTCGAGGACCGCGACGGAGAAGGGCAGGCCCTCGTGCTCGAAGCGGTCCATCAGGGCGAGGTACTCGTCGGCGGAGTAGGCGTGGTAGCGCGACCACCAGTTGCCCAGGGCCCACCGGGGGAGGAGCGGTGCGGGTCCGGTCAGGGCGTGGAAGTCGCGGAGGGCCGCCGGGGCGTCGTGGCCGTGGACGAACAGGTAGAGGTCGACGTCCCCGACGCGCGGGGTGGGCCAGCCGTCCTCGTCGAGGGCCAGCGAAGCGGCGTCGTCGAGGGTGGCGTACCCGAAGGCGCTCAGCAGGCCCTTCTCGACCGGGACGGCACCCTCCGCCTCGTCGAGGGTGCGGGCGGTGCCGCCCAGGTTGCCGACGTGCCAGCCGGGCTCGCGCTCCTGGACGGTCTCGGCGTCCCCGAAGTGCCACACGCTGCGCCAGTCGCGGACGCCGGGCTGCCGTACCTGGAGGCCCCCCGGGGAGAAGCGCCGACCGTCCCAGGCGAGCTGGAGGCCGCGCGTGGTGAGGTGGAGGCCGTCCCCGTCGCGGGTGAGTTCGAAGGGGACCGGTGGGAAGTCGCGGTTCCAGACCACCTGCGTGGCGCGATCCTCGAACTGGCCGTCGTCGGACCACTCCAGGCGCAGCAGCCGCTCGGTGAGGATCGTGATCCGCCACGTGGGGCCGACCAGCACCTGCCCGGGGTCCGACAGGGGAGAGACTGCGGGACGGAAACGCTCGGGCAGGGCCATGGGGGCCAGCCTAGGGATGCCGGCTGGTGCGCGAGGTCCCCCCGAGTGACGTGTCGCCCGCCACCTCGACCACCCGGACCACGCCGTCGACGATCCGGAACCGGACGTTGAGGCCCGCGAAGGTCACCCCGTGCACGCGCTCCGGGTCGCGCTGGTACGCCGGACGGGGGTCCTGGGCCAGGACGCCCAGCAGGGCCTCCCGCTTGTCGGCGGGCACCAGCGCGGCGAGATGGTCGGGCAGGTCCACCTCGAGCCGGTGGTCCGGGTTGGTGGCGGTGAACCCGAGCCGGGCGTCCGGGTGGCAGTCGGCTGCCACGTAGGGCTTGATGTCGTAGATCGGGGTGCCGTCCATGAGGTCGGCGCCGCCGACCACCAGTTCGGGCGCGCCGGCCGCGTCCGACTCGACCGCGAGCAGCCGGACGGAGGACAGGCCCAACCCGTTGGGGCGGAACGGCGACCGTGACGCGAACACGCCGACCCGCGTGTCGCCGCCCAGCCGCGGCGGCCGGACGACCGGCGACCAGCCGTCGCGTTCGACGGCCGAGAACCCCCAGACCAGCCACACGTGGGAGAAACCCTCGAGGCCACGCACGGCGTCGGGGGTGCGGAACTCGGGGACGAACACGATCCTGGCGCGCAACTGCGGTACCAACCCGGCTTGGCGCGGGATGCCGAACTTGGCCGGGAAGTCGGTGCGTGCGAACGCGACCGGCCTGATCTCGTGACCCATGGGCAGCATTGTGCCCGTACGACCCTGAATGAACTTTGGTTGAACTCCGTCGTGTCTGGCCTGCACGCGCCGCGGGCGCGCCTACCGTCAGATCAGGACACCACGGACTGATGTCCTCGAGAGGACTCCATGAGACTTCTTCCCCGATCACGGGACGCCCTCGGCTGAACCACACGGACAGGCCGGGTGGTGGTCACCCGGCCCTGACGAAAAGGACCGACGTGACCGATCTCGCCACCGACGCCCGGACCAGCACCGCGACGAGCGCGCCCACGAAGGTGCGGACGTACGTCATCGACACCTCGGTGTTGCTGTCCGACCCCAACGCCCTGATGCACTTCGCCGAGCACGAGGTCGTCGTGCCGCTGGTGGTCGTCACGGAACTGGAGGGCAAGCGCCACCACCCCGAGCTGGGCTTCTTCGCGCGCAAGGCGCTGCGTTTCCTGGACGACCTGCGCATCACTTACGGCCGTCTCGATGTGCCCGTGAGGGTCAATGACGCGGGGGGCGTCGTCCATGTGGAGCTGAACCACACCGACGTGGACCGGCTCCCGGCCGGGTTCCGGCTGGGGGACAACGACTCACGCATCCTGGCCGTGGCGGTGAACTTCGCCCACGAGGGCCGCGACGTGGTCCTCGTGACGAAGGACCTCCCGCTGCGCGTCAAGGCCGCCGCGGTGGGTCTGGCCGCCGAGGAGTACCGCCACGAGATGCCGCCGGACACCGGCTGGACCGGCATGGGCTCCCTCGACCTGGCGCCCGAGGCCATGGACGAGCTCTACGACACCGGCTCGACCGCCGTCCTCGAGGCCGTCGAGCTGCCGATCCACACCGGCGTCGTCGTCAAGGGTGGCGGCTCGACCGCGCTGGCGCGCGTCCACCCGGACAAGAGGTTGCACCTGGTGAAGACCGACCGGGACGCCTTCGGCCTGCACGGTCGCTCGGCCGAGCAGCGCATCGCCCTCGACCTGCTGCTGGACCCGAGCGTGGGGATCGTGAGCCTGGGTGGCAAGGCCGGCACCGGCAAGTCGGCGCTGGCCCTGGCGTCGGGCCTGGAGACCGTCATGGAGCGGCGCCAGCACGACAAGGTGATCGTGTTCCGCCCGCTGTACGCCGTGGGCGGTCAGGAGCTCGGCTTCCTGCCGGGCACGGAGCACGAGAAGATGTCGCCCTGGGGCCAGGCGGTCCACGACACGCTCGGGTCGGTGGTCCACAAGAACGTGATGGACGAGATCGTCGCCCGCGAGGTCATCGACGTCCTCCCGCTGACGCACATCCGCGGCCGGAGCCTGCACAACGCGTTCGTGATCGTCGACGAGGCCCAGTCGCTGGAGCGCAACGTCCTGCTCACCGTGCTCAGCCGCATCGGGCAGAACTCGAAGGTCGTCCTCACCCATGACGTCGCCCAGCGCGACAACCTGCGCGTGGGACGGCACGACGGCGTCGCGGCGGTCGTGGAGAAGCTGAAGGGGAACCCGCTGTTCGGCCACGTCACGCTGACGCGCTCGGAGCGGTCCCCCATCGCGGCTCTCGTCACGGACATGCTGGAGGACATCAGCATCTGACGCATGGGACACTGGCCGCCATGGCCACCACCAAGAAGAAGCCGAACCCGACGGTCCTGCACATGCTGGTGGCCATGGCGGTCCTCTTCGTACCCGTGATCCTCATCACGCAGCTGTTCACCCGGAACCCTGAGCCGCCCGTCACGGCGCTGGACTGGCAGCCGGTCGCGCAGCGCGCGGCGGCCGAGTCCGACTACGAGGTGCTCGCGCCCGAGAACCTGCCCGAGGGGTGGATCGCGACGCGTGCCCGCTACGTGCCGGCCGGACGCCCCGTGAGCGGCGGCGACCCGGCCGTGGGGGACACCTTCCAGCTCGGCTTCCTGAGCCCCGAGCAGCGGTACGTCGCCCTGGATCAGCGCGACGTCGCACCCGACCAGTTCGTGATGTCCGTGACGCGCAACGGTCGCCCCGAGGGCACGCTGGACGGGCTGGGCCGTACCTGGGAGCGGCGGCTCTCCGACGATGGGCGCACCCGTGCGCTCGTCTCGCGCGGGGAGGACGCCGTCACGATCGTGTCCGGCGACCTGCCGTACGAGGCGCTGGCAGCCTTCCTCGCGACCCTGGCGCCCGTGGAGCCCTGAGCCCTCAGTCGAGGAACGAGATGTGCACGTGGTCCATGTGGTTGGCGGTGGCCGACCCGCGGTCCTCCATCGTGCGCCAGCCGCGCTCGGGGTAGGAGGCGTTCCAGATCTGCTGGCGCCAGATGATGTAGGTGATGTTGTACTGCTGGGCGTTGGCCGCGAAGTCGCGGGCGATCGTCCAGCCGTAGTCGGCGCCCGACTGTTGCGACCAGTCCGACACCATCACGTCGATGGCCCGCCCGTTCGGGTGGTCGGAGGAGTAGTTGCTCGAGGGACGGTAGCCGCCGATGGTGCGGATGAGCGGGTACGCCTCGAGCACGTGGGCCACCGCCTTCTTGGCGTTGTCGTTCAGGCGGTCGTAGCCCGGCAGCGACACGGTCGTGCTCGGCGCCGGTGAGGGAGCCGGGGCGGTGCTGGTGCCCGGGTCCTGGGTGGTCGTGTAGGGCTTGTAGACCCAGGCGGGCGTGCCGTTGTGGAGGATCTGCAGCCGGTCGCCCTCGACGGTGCCGGTCGTCTGCAGCTTGTCGCCGCGGTACACGGTGGCCACGACACTTCCGGTGGCGGACGAGGTGGCCCGGACGTAGAGCGAGCCCACGTTCACCCAGACCGCTCCGCTGGCCAGCGGGGTCGGGATCGGGGGCGTGGCCGGGGCATCCCCGGCGATCGTGTACGGCGCGTAGACCCAGCGCGCGACGCCGTCGTGGATGACCTGCAGGCGCGAGTTCTCCTCCATGCCGGTGGTCTGCAGGGTGGCCCCGCGGTAGACCGTGCCGACGATCGTCCCATCGGCGGCCGACGTGGCGCGCACGTACAGCGCACCCACGTTGACGACCACGGTGCCCGTGGCTGCCGGGGCCGGTGCGGGGGCCGGCGCCGTCGTCGCGACGGCCGTGGTGTAACGGGTCGCGATCCAGCGGTTCTGGCCGGACCAGATGATCTCGGTGTACTCGGCCGTGGTCTGGCCCGTCGTGTCGACCACGGAGTTGGCGGGCAGGATGTCGGTGTAGGGGGAGTCCGTGTCACCGCCGGTCCGCAGGTACAGGTTCGCCGTCGTCCGGACCTGGCCGGCCGGCTTGCTGGTGGTCGGTGTCCCGGTCGTCAGGTAGCTGGTCGAGATCCAGCGGGCTTGGCCGGACCAGACGACCTCGGTCCACCCTCCCGACGTCTTCCCCGTCGTCGGGAGGGCGGAACCCTTGGCGGCCACGCCGACCGTGGCGTAGTCCGTACCGGGGCCCGAGCGCACGTTCACGGCGGCCGTCGTGGTGGCCTGGCCGGACGCCGTGGGCGCGGGCTGGGTGTCGGCGAGCGGGGCGGCCGGAGCCGCCGTGTCCGCCGTTCTGAGGTAGCTCTGGTAGACCCAGCCGGTCACGCCCTTGGAGGTCGTGACCTCGTACCAGCCGCCGGACGTCTGGCCGGAGGCCGTGACGGCCTCCGATGGTGCCAGCACGGTGAGGACCGTGTTCGAGGTACCGGGGCCGGACCGCAGGTTGACCCAGGTGGTGGCGGTCATGGTCGTGTTCGCGTTCGCCACCGCGGCGATGACCAGGCCGGTGGTCCCCAGCATCGCCAGAGCCACGCAGCCTCCCACCACCGCGTTCGTCAGCCTGCCCGCACGCTTCACCGTTTCCCCCTGACGTCTTCGCACCACACCGTGACGCTCGCGCCCGGCGCGAGCCACCGACGTCAGTACAAGCGCCTGAACCCGCTTGTGGCAAGCCTGTTGGACGGGGTCGACCTCCGAAGTCCAGACGCCACGCCGACGACGGGGCGAAAATGTCACCGCTGTGATTCATGCACGGGGTGTGGGTGTCGTCCCTAGTCAACGGCGATTTGGGGCTCCAGCGGGTGAGGTGTCCCCCCTGGTGGGGTGGCCCGAGCGGGGATCCTGAGAAACCTGAAGGTCAGGTCGAGACTGGCGGGGCACCCTCGACCCAGGAGTCATCCATGTCCGCGACCCACCACGCAGCGGTGCCGCGGCTCGACTCGGGGAGCCAGCCGGACCGGAGATCGGCGTCCGGGGTGACGGCGGTGCCGCACAGCGCGGCCGTCCGGGACAGGAGGTCGGGGTCGGCCAACTCGATCGGGAGCGTGGTCACCCGCCCGGTGAGGTGGTTGGCGCGCAGGGTCCCGAGCAGGCCGAAGCCGAACCCGGGGGCGACGAGGACGAGCGGGCGCGAGCGTGCCCGGGCCGAGTCGAGCAGGGACAGGATGAGGCGCTCGTCCTCGAGGGGGGCGTCCGTGACCACCACGATGGGGTCGCGGACGGCGGCGACACCGCTGCGGGGGTGGGTGAGGAACTCCCGGTCCGCGACCCCGCCGGGCAGCGTCGGTTCGGCTCCACGCGCGCTCAGCAGGGCGGCGAGGTCGGCGTCCGGAAGCGTGCTGGGTGGGGTGTGTGACAGGAGGTCGTCCTCCGTCGTGAACCCCTCGGCCCCTTTCCGGGTGCGGGGGCGGTCCCACCACCAGCCGGCGGCGATGACCAGCACGCCCACGACCAGCAGGACGGGGATGCCCCACGATGGAGGGTTCATGATCGCCAGCCTAGGCGGCGCTAGACTCGGCCGTCGCGGGGCCTATAGCTCAACCGGCAGAGCAACGGACTTTTAATCCGTGGGTTCTGGGTTCGATCCCCAGTGGGCCCACCGTGCGTTTCGCCTTGATCGCTGGGGTGAATCGCCCCGGGTTTCGTGGAGGCTCGGTTAGTTGGATCCGACCTCGGTGAGGACCGGGTTCTTACGGTAGTGCTCGACGGGCTGGCTCGCCCAGTGGTTGGTCTCGGGGCCTGACCCCGGTTCTTGGACACGCTGAATCCAGCACTTGGTGCTGGGGAAGCGAGATGATCCGAGATATGGCTAGGAAGAACTACTCCGAGGAGTTCCGTCGTCAGGCCGTCGACTTGTAC